>JAYOYJ010000029.1:0-13197 GCA_038153485.1 Pontimonas sp.
TTGTTTTTCAGCAATTCAACCTCTTCCCCCACCTCTCGGTTCAGAGGAACATCACCCTCGCCCTGACGCATGTCCTGGGTATGCCCCAGGATGCCGCAACCGCGCGAGCCTTGGACCTGCTAGAGAGGGTAGGTCTGGCAGAAAAAGCGCAGTGGTATCCCGACCGCTTATCCGGTGGTCAGCAACAGCGTGTAGCGCTTGCACGGGCGATTGCGAGTCAGCCCGAGGTCCTCCTCCTCGACGAAATAACCTCCGCACTCGACCCCGAACTCGTGGGAGAAGTATTAGAGCTCGTGAAGTCGCTCAAAGATGATGGCACCACAATCGTCATGGCCACACACGAAATGGCTTTCGCGAGGGATGTCGCCGACCGCGTGTGTTTTCTCGATCAGGGCGTTATCGCGGAATCGGGTTCTGCTCAACAGGTTTTAGAAAAGCCTCAGGATCCACGAACCACAGCGTTCCTGCAGCGCTTTATTGGCCCAGCGCTCTAAATCTCCGAGAGCGAGTTCACAAGCGCAACGAGTTCGGCTCGTTGGGACGCTACTTGTTTCGGCGCCGTTCCTCCACGGCCCGCCTTGGATGCGAGCGACGACTCCAAGGTCATGGAGGAACGCACTGCGGGAGTCAGATGGGGTGAGATCGATGCCAGGTCCGCATCCGACACTTCGTGGAGGTCGACGCCCTGTGATTCGCAGTGGGCGACGAGAGCCCCTACGACCTCATGAGCCTCCCGGAAGGGCACACCCTGGCGCACCAAGGAGTCAGCCACATCCGTAGCGAGGGAGAATCCTGCTGTCGCGTTGCGCTCCATCGTGTCGAGCTGAAAACTCATGGAAGAGAGAAGACCGGCCATGGCGGGCAGCACCAGCAGCAACGTGTCTACTGAGTCAAACAGGGGTTCCTTGTCCTCCTGGAGATCCCGGTTATAGGCGAGGGGTAAACCCTTGAGAGTGGTGAGCAGACCACTGAGATTGCCGACGAGTCGACCACTCTTGCCCCGAGCAAGTTCCGCAATGTCAGGGTTTTTCTTCTGCGGCATCATCGACGACCCCGTCGCAAATGCATCATCCAGCGTGATGTAGGAGAACTCTGCTGACGAGTACACGATGATCTCTTCAGCTAAACGCGACAGGTCGAGTCCGATCTGTGCCGCGATGTAGAGAAATTCTGCGACGACATCTCTCGATGAGGTGCCATCGAGAGAGTTGAGTTGAACACCATCGAACCCGAGCTCTGAAGCAATCGTCTCAGGGTCGAGCCCCAACCCACCGCCAGCAAGCGCTCCTCCGCCATAGGGGGACACGTTATTGCGCGCCGACCAATCGTCGATGCGCTGGATATTCCGAATCATCGGCCACGCGTGAGCAAGCAGGTAGTGCGCGACCAACACTGGTTGGGCATGTTGAAAGTGTGTGCGGCCGGGCATCGCGTGCTGGCCGACTTCTTCCGAGCGCTGAATAAGGATGCGCACGCATTCGAGGAGAATGTTGCGCAACGAGTGGGACGCGTCTCGTGCATACATCCGCACAAAGGTGGCGATTTGATCGTTACGGCTGCGGCCAGCCCGGAGCGACCCTCCGAGGTTCTCCCCTACCCGCTCGATGAGGATGCGCTCGAGTGCGCCATGAACGTCCTCGTCGGACTCGCGCGGTTGAATCCGATCCGCGAGGTAGTCCTCTCGAATCGTCTCGAGCGCTGCCAGCACGGTGGCGAGATCGTCAGAGCCAAGGTGCCCAGCGCTCGAGAGGGCACGCGCGTGGGCGGCGGTGGCATCGAGGTCATAGGGGACAAGACGCCAATCAAAGTGCGTTGACTTACTCAACCTCTGGAGGGTGTGATCAGGACCCGACGAGAAACGACCACCCCACAGGGCGCCCTCTCCTGTCTGGCCTGCCATGATCTGCTCTACTTCCCCTGAGCCCGTTTCGCTGAAATCTTGCTCGGCAGCGACCACAATTCGATAAAGCCCTTCGCGTGGGACTGATCGAAGGTATCTCCGGTGTCGTAGGTGGCGAGATCGAAGTCATAGAGGCTTTCCTCGGACTTCCGACCGGTCACCATGGCCACTCCGGCGTGAAGCTGGACCCGGACTTCCCCAGAGACGTGCTCCTGGGTGTGGTCCATGAACGCGTCGAGACTGCGCTTGAGGTCGGAGTACCACAAGCCGTCATAGATGAGGTTGGCCCAATCGGCCTCCATTTTGCGCTTGTACCGTCCTAGGTCGCGCTCAAGTACAAGGTTCTCGAGTTCTTCGTGGGCGTTGATGAGGGTTTGCGCGGCAGGCACCTCATACACTTCGCGGGATTTGATCCCCACGAGCCGGTCTTCAATGATGTCGACCCGTCCGACACCGTGGGCACCGGCTTTGGTGTTGAGGATCTGGATTGCTTCGAGCGGCGTTACTGATTTTCCGTCAATCGCTACAGGGATCCCCTTCGAGAAGGTGATGGACACATCTTCGGCGGCCAGACCGCCAGCGGGGTCTTGGGTGTATTCCCACACGTCATCACCGGGTGCGCTCCACGGGTCTTCAAGGGCACCGGTTTCCACCGTGCGACCCCAGACGTTCTTATCAATGGAGTAGGGGTTCTTCTTGCTCTGTTTGATGGGAAGTCCGTGTTCTTCGGCATAGACGATGGCTTTATCCCTGGTCAGGGCAAGGTCACGAATCGGTGCAATGCTCGTCAGTGACGGGGCGAGAGCAGCGACGGCAGCCTCAAAACGAACTTGGTCGTTTCCTTTACCCGTGCACCCGTGCGATACCGAATCAGCTCCCAGATCCACGGCAACACGGGCGAGGTGCTTTGCGATCACGGGCCTGGAAAGTGCAGAAACCAAGGGGTAGCGCTTTTGATAGAGCGCGTTTGCTTTGAGCGCTGGGATGACGAAGTCGTTCGCGAACTCGTCTTTAGCGTCAACGACGACAGCCTCCACGGCGCCGCAATCCAGGGCACGCTGCCGGATATCGTCCATATCCTCGCCACCCTGACCGACATCCACGGCGAGAGCAATCACCTCTTTACCGGTGGCATCTTTGAGCCAACCGATACCCACCGAGGTGTCCAAACCACCGGAATACGCAAGAACAACACGATCAGTCAACGACAACGCTTCTTTCTGCCACTGCGGTGGCGACAACGAGATAGAGGGAAAGTCTACTGGGATGCCCGAGGGCTACGCTCGCTCGAGAAGCCAGACCAACAGGGCTTTTTGAGCGTGAAGACGGTTTTCGGATTCCTCCCAAATCACACTCTGCGGGCCATCAATGACCTCGGGGGTCACTTCGAAACCGCGATCAGCTGGCAGACAGTGCAAGAAGATCGCGTCGCCTTTCGCCTGGGCCATCGCGTTTCCATCCACCTGGTATCGACCGAAGGTCGACACACGTTCGGCCTTCTCGGACTCTTTCCCCATCGACACCCACGTATCGGTCACGACCACATCAGCGCCCTCGAGCGCGACATCGGGCTCGGTGGTGACCAGAATGGAGCCGCCCGTCGACTCTGCGATTGCCCTCGCGTCACCGACCACGCTCTGTGCAGGAGAGAACTCGGTCGGGCATGCCACGCGAACGTTCATACCCGCTGTAGCTCCCGCCAGCAGATAACTCTGCGCCATATTGGACCCACCATCCCCGAGGAACGCGACGGTCAATCCCGAGAGCGATCCCTTGTGTTCGCGGATGGTGAGGAGATCTGCCAAGAGTTGGCAAGGGTGGAAGTCATCGCTGAGAGCATTGACCACCGGAACGGTGGTGTTCTTGGCCATCTCCTCGAGACCGTCCTGACCGTAGGTGCGCCAGACAATCGCCGCCACCATGCGCTCCAAGACTCGAGCTGTGTCAGACGGAGTTTCCTTACCCCCGAGCTGCGAGTTAGCGGTCGAGATAATGAGAGGCTGTCCCCCGAGATCGGCGATTCCCACGGCAAAAGAAACCCGGGTTCTCGTGGAGGACTTGTCAAAAATCACCGCCACCGTCTGCGGCCCCTCGAGAGACCGCTCGCGCCAGCGGTCTGACTTCATGGAGGAGGCGAGCTCAAGAATCTCGTGTTGCTCCGCAGGGGTGATGTCATCATCGCGCAGGAAATGCCGGGTCATGATGCCACTACCTCTGTTCCAATTCCAGACGTCGTAAACGCCTCCAACAACAACGAGTGCGCCAGTCTGCCATCAATGATGGCTGCTTTGGGAACTCCCCCGCGAACAGCATCCAGGCACGCCGACATTTTGGGAATCATTCCGCTCTCCAAAGACGGTAACAACTGGGTCAATTCCTCAGCCGTAATGCTTGAAATCAAAGAATCGGCGTGGGGCCAATCAGCGTAAAGACCTGCCACATCGGTCAAAAGCACGAGCTTTTCCGCTCTCACTGCCACGGCAAGAGCGGCCGCGGCCGCATCAGCATTCACATTCAGCAAACCCGAACCATCACTGTTGGGCGCAATCGAGGACACGACGGGGATCTTGCCCTGCTCCACCAGCGCCACAATCTCAGAGGGATCGACCTGCACCACCTCGCCCACGTGACCGAGATCCACCGACACCCCCTCCACCATCGCGCCCCTGCGGTCTGCGAGGAAAAGCCCGCCGTCTTCTCCGTTGAGCACCACAGCCAAATCACTGTGTCGGTTGATACGCGCCTGCAGGTCTGCGCTGATTTCCTCCCTCAGGACATCCCGAATCACGGGGATTGCCTCAGTCGAGGTAACCCGGTAGCCACCCTGGAACTCACTGGGAATCCCGCGGCTCTCCAGCGCCCGGGAGATCTGTGGTCCACCACCATGAACGACGATTGGCTTCACCCCGACCGTTGCGAGAAACACCATGTCATCGGCAAACGCCTGAAGAAGATCACCATCGACCATGGCGTTTCCGCCGAGTTTGATCACGAAAACACTGCCCTGGAATCTCCTGATCCACGGCAGAGCCTCCGTGAGAGTACCGGCTTTGATAAACGCGTCTGCGTGAGACGTTTCAGTGGTGTCCATAGCTAGCTCGAGTAGGCGCTGTTCTCGTGGACGTAGTCGTGGGTGAGGTCGTTAGTCCAGATCGTCGCCGATTCAGTCCCGTTGTGAAGGTCAACGAGGACATGGGTGGCGCGAGGAGAAAGGTCGACCTCGGACCGAGGGCGGTCCGGGCGACCATCGTGACACACCCTCACCCCGTTCATGGACACATCCACGCTGTAGGGGTCAAAGTCGGCCGTTGTTGTCCCGATCGCAGCCAACACCCGACCCCAATTGGGGTCCATTCCAAAGATGGCCGCCTTGAAGAGGTTGTTCCTCGCAATCGACCGACCCACCTCCAGCGCGTCTTGCTCACTGGCAGCACCCTGAACCTCAATGGAGATGTCGTGCGAAGAGCCCTCCGCATCGTGCATCAGTTGCTGAGCAAGATCGGAACACAGCTCAGTGAGTGTCGACGTAAACTGCTCCAGCTCGGGGGTTACCCCACTCGCCCCCGAGGCCATGAGCGTCACCTGATCGTTGGTGGACATGCATCCATCCGAGTCCAGCCGGTCAAAGGTCACTCTGGTTGCCTCCCGGAGCGCTGTATCGAGGTCGCCGGAGGGAAGTGACGCATCAGTAGTGATGACCACCAACATGGTGGCAAGCCCGGGGGCCAGCATCCCAGCCCCTTTGGCCATTCCTCCCAGGGTGACCTCGCCATCGGTGGTGGAGAGTGTCCGCGTCGCCTTTTTCGGCACCGAATCTGTCGTCATGATGGCATGGGCAGATTCATCTCCGGCCGACGCCGAATCGTCCCTCCTGGCCAGAGCGAGCTGAAGACCATTGATGATGGCGCCAGCCGGAAGTAATTCTCCGATAAGCCCAGTCGAACACACTTGAATCTCGGAGGCCCCGTGATCTCCCAGCAGTTGGGCACCTTTCTCTGCGGTGGCGTGGGTGAGTTGGAAACCTTCAGGCCCGGTAAAGCAGTTTGCTCCGCCAGCATTGAGCACGATCGCTTTCACGATTCCCTGGGCGATGGCTTGCTCCGACCACAGAATAGGGTTTGCTTTCGCCCGATTGGTCGTAAAAACGGCGGCCCCCGATGTCTCGGGGCCCTCGTTGACGACAACGGTCAAGTCGGCGCCACCAGACGCCCTCAGCCCAGCAGCAACGGATCCCGCGGTGAACCCTTTCGCTGCGGTGACGCTCACGGAGCGACTCCGTTGCGAGAGAGTCCGAGAGTCTCGTCGAAGCCCAGGGCGAGATTGAGTCCTTGGAGGGCTTGACCCGCGGTTCCTTTCACCAGGTTGTCAATCGCTGCTATCACAATCACCCGATTGACCCGCTCATCGAGGGCGACCCCCAGGTGAACCTGATTACTGCCGATCACATCTCCGGTTTTGGGGAAGTGGCCTTGTGGAAGAACTGTCACGAACGGTTCCGCATCGTAAGCATCGTGGAACAGGGCGTGGATATCGTCCGCACTCTGATTCCCGGTGCGCACACCACTACAGGTGGCAAGAATCCCGCGCGACATGGGCACGAGGACCGGCGTCATCGACAGCGACGCGTCGAGCCCTGAGGCGACCCGCACGTTTTGCATGACTTCCGGAATGTGGCGATGTATTCCCCCGACGGCATAGGGATTTGCTGACCCCTGGAGCTCGGAGGCCATGAGGTCACTCCGCGGAGTTTTTCCCGCCCCCGAAGACCCCACAGCCAGCAGGGCATGGAGGTCCTCTGGCTCGATGATTCCTCGAGTCAGGAGAGGAACAAGAGCGAGCGTTATCGCGGTGGCATTACACCCCGGTGCCACGAGGGTGCTCGCTTGGGCGATGAGCTCGCGCTGAGTGAGGCCACTGAGTCGGGGAAGCTCTGGCATGGCGTAGGTAAACGGTTCGACAAAGGTGCCACCGTAGAAAGCGTCCCAATCGCTGCTGTTCTCCAGTCTGCGATCAGCTCCCAGATCGATGAGAAGCCTCGGTGGTGACTCAGCGAGGAGGGCCTCACCGAGCTGACCAGACTCCCCGTGCGGAAGAGCCAACACCACGACATCGTGACCGGACAGGTTCTCTGGAGTAGTTGCTTGGAAGGTCTGACCGTGCAGGGATGAGAGGTGCGGATGGACCTGCTCTACGCTCTGCCCCGCGAGTGAATGAGCGGTCAGCGTGGTGACTTCGCATTTGGGGTGCTCGGAAAGTAGGCGCGCCACTTCGCCCCCGGCATACCCGCTCGCACCGGCAATCGCTACCCGCAGTGTCATAGGGACAACCTTAGACCAGTTATTGAAGGTCTGAGCAGGGCTCAGGCCCGCAACGTAGCGCCGTGGCGAGAGGTCGCGAGTATGACTCCGGCCTCTTTCGCTTCAGTGGCCTCCGCCTGAGTCAGCGTGCGGTCATGTGCCCGGAAACGCAGGGCGAAAGTCAAGGACTTGTGGCCCTGAGCAACACCGTCGCCTCGATAATCATCGACCACGTCGAGTGACTCAAGAAGTTCCCCCATCCCCTCCATCAGGGTTGAGCGCAACTCATCGGCGGGAAGTGAAGCGTCGACTACGAGGGACACATCTTGGGTTGCCGCGGGGTATACGGACAGAGCGTGCGCCGTGTGAGGCGAGTCTCCCCGCGCCTCGAGCACGGCATCACCGTTGATTTCAAAAACAGACACTCGCCCTGGCAAGTCCCGTTCGCCGGCGATCGAGGGTAAGAGCTCCCCCACTCGGCCCACCCCGACACCCTGAACAACAATGCGAGCACAGCGCCCAGGGTGGAAAGCCGGATGCGAATCTTGGTGAATCTCATACGGAGCATCGAGCGCTTCGAAGGTCACGCGCACCGCATCGAGTGCATCTCGAATGTCGCTCGCCTGCTCTCGAAGGCCTGGAGATTTCTCGATTGCGGGGCCAAGGAACACACCCCCGATCGACCAGGGTTGACGAGGGACGGAGGCATAGAGACCAGTGAGAGTCTTCTTATCTGGCTTGACTCCTCCCGCAGGAATACTCGAGGTCCCCACACCATCGCCGGGCTCAAAAACAAGCCCTGCCTCGAACAAAGCCAGAGACGTAAAGCCCCGGGAATAGTTGCGGTGCGCAACCCCCAAAAGCCCGGGGATAAGCGACCCTCTCATCCTGTTGACGAGGGAGTCCAGCGCGTTTTCCAGCGGAACACCGGGTTGCGAGGGATCCCCGAACACCTCGTTATCACTCGGGGAAACAAAGGGATACGACAGCACTTCGGTCATCCCCCAAGCAGCCAGAGCATGGGACACGCGTCGCTTTGCGGCTTGTTGTGGGCTGAGTCCCCGACCTGCTGGAGCGATAGGGAGATGTGAGGGAACCTGGTCGTAACCGACAATGCGGGCCACCTCTTCGACGAGGCTGGGGGCATCGACAAGGTCAGGTCGCCACGACGGCGGTGTGACGCGGAAGCCCGACGACTTCGTCGACACGCTCGCGCCAATGTCACTCAAGATTTCCTCGGTGCGCTCTGGCGACACCTCAATTCCCGTCAGCTCAGCAACGGCGTTAGGGTGAAGCTCGATAGTGGGCATCACCCCTGCGGACGCGGACATGACCCTCGACCCCAACGTCATCCGGGAGCCACCCGCGTAGCGCTCCAACAGCTCCACAACCCGCTCGGCTGCCGCTTCGGCCACCAGCGGATCGACTCCTCGAGCAAACCTCTTGGAGGCTTCACTGGGCAACTTGTGTCGGCGTTGCGCGCGAGCAATTGAGACCGGATCGAACCAGGCCGCCTCGACGAGAACTCGAGTGGTGGAATCAGAAATCTCGGTAGAGGCGCCTCCCATGACCCCGGCGAGACCTATCGGACCACTCTCATCGGTAATGAGGAGGTCTTCGTCGAAAAGCTCCCGCGTCACATCGTCCAGGGTCACGAGTTTCTCACCCGTTTTCGCCCTACGCACGGTAATTCCACCGGAGAGAGTGTCGAGATCGTACGCGTGGATGGGTTGACCCATCTCGAGCATCACGTAGTTCGTAATGTCGACGGGAAGCGAGATGGAGCGCATACCGGCAAGCGCCAACCGCGCCACCATGAACGCGGGTGTAGGAGCAAGAGGGTTGACACCCTCCACACCGCGGGTGATGAAAACTTGGCAACCGTCGACGCCCCGGATAGGGGCAGAATCCTCGAGCGCTATCGAAAAGCCGCTCACCTGGTCGGGTGTCACAAGATCAGCGGGGTCGGTGTAGGCCGCCCCTGTGGCGTGGTGGTACTCCCTCGCAATCCCCCGGAGTGATAGTGCATACCCGCGATCAGGGGTGACGTTCACTTCCACGGCGACGTCGTCTAAGCCCAGCAGGGCGATCGCATCGGTACCGACCTCGGCTTCTATTCCGAGGCTCGCGAGTCGGAGGATTCCCGAGTGGTCATCACCTAATCCCAGCTCTTTGGCGGAGGCGATCATCCCATTGGAGGTGTGTCCATAGGTTTTCCGGGCCGTGATGGGGAATGGTCCAGGGAGCACGGAGCCGGGCAGGGACACCACGACCAAATCCCCGACCTCGAAGTTTGCGGCTCCGCACACAATGCCCCGGACAGCGGGGTTCGTGGGTGAATCTTTCGCCGCGACCCTCACCTGGCACCACCGGATGGTCTTGCCGTTTGACTGGGGTTCTTCGACGAACTCGAGGACTTCTCCCACGACGACCGGGCCTGACACCTCAAAGCTGTGGATGTCTTCTTCTTCCAGCCCCACGGATACCAGTGCCTCGTGGACGCTTTCCGGCGTCACATCGTGGGGCAGCTTCACATATTCAGAAAGCCATGACAGGGGGAT
This sequence comes from Pontimonas sp., assembly GCA_038153485.1. Classification (GTDB taxonomy): domain Bacteria; phylum Actinomycetota; class Actinomycetes; order Actinomycetales; family Microbacteriaceae; genus Pontimonas. The sequence continues at coordinate 9,759 of JAYOYJ010000029.1, forward strand.
GCGCATCAGACGACCATCCCGAACTGCCTCGAGAAGCGAATATCGCCCTCGACCATGTCACGCATGTCGTGGACGTTGTTGCGGAACATGAGGGTTCGCTCAATACCCATGCCAAACGCGAAACCCTGGTACTCATCGGGATCGATACCGGCGGAGCGCAACACATTGGGGTTGACCATGCCGCAGCCACCCCATTCGATCCAACGTGCGCCGCCCACAAAGGTGGGGTGCCATATGTCGAGCTCCGCACTGGGCTCGGTGAAGGGGAAATAGTTGGGGCGCAGGCGAATGCGGGCTTCCGGGCCAAACATGGACCGCGCCAGATGCTCGAGCGTGCCCCTCAAATGGGCCATGGTGAGGCCTTTGTCGATGGCAATTCCCTCGATCTGGTGGAACACGGGAGTGTGGGTGGCATCGAGCTCGTCCGTCCGATAGACCCTCCCTGGAGCCACCACATAAACGGGTAGGTCCCGCTCCAGTAGCGATCGAATTTGAACAGGGCTCGTGTGAGTGCGCAACAGCAGGTGGCGATCCACCGGTTCGACAAAGAACGTATCCTGCATCGCGCGTGCGGGGTGGTCAGCATCGAAGTTCAGCGCATCAAAGTTGAACCACTCGTGTTCCACCTCGGGGCCCTCGGCAATCTCCCACCCCATGGCGACGAACACATCTGCCATGTCTTCCATCAAGACCGTCAACGGGTGCCTGGCGCCGGGAGCCCGCCTGGGGCCTAGCGAGGTGAGATCGAGAGATTCTTCGCGCAGGCGCGCGGCTTCCTCGTCAGCCCGAAGCTCTGCCTCGCGGGCATCAAAAGCCTGCTGCACGCTGGCCTTTGATTCCCCCATCAGCTTTCCGGCGGCTGCCTTATGGTCGGCCGGCAAGTCTTTGAGCGTCGCGTTCATCTTCGACAACACAGATTTTTCACCGATGTGTGCGTTGCGGACCTCCTTGAGTTCCGCCAAAGAGGAGGCACCAGAAATAGCGCCAAGGGCCTCTGTGACGGCCTTCTGGGCGTTATCGGCGGTTATCGAGAGTGACTCTGACACGAGCGCCCAGTCTACTGGGCTTGATTCGTCGAATCAGGAGTTCTGAGCAAACGCCGTCTCATACATACATATCGCTGCAGCGGTCTGAAGGCTGAGGGATTCAGCCTGCCCAAAGAGCGGGACCGCAATGATTCGATCGGCGAGCTGTTGGTCCTCAGCTGCAAGACCGTGAGCCTCGTTGCCCAACAGCCACGCCACGGGCTGGTCGAGCCCACCCTGTGATCGAACCTCGGCAAGGTTGTCTCCTCCGGCATCGGTAGCCAACACCGTGACACCGGCGCTCTGCAGGGAGCTCAGTGCGGGAGCGAGGTCGACCCCGGTGACGATCGGAACGTGGAAAAGACTGCCGGTGGTCGCCCGAACGACTTTCGGGTTGTAGATATCGACACTCTGCTCACTCAGAATCACGGCATCCACACCGGCAGCGTCAGCTGAGCGAATGATGTTGCCCACATTCCCCGGGTCCTTCACCTGATGGAGCACAACAAGATGGCGAGGCGTGGAACCCAATACCTCGTCCAGGGACACGTCTCGAAAATGAGCCACCGACACGACACCCTGGGGGGTGACAGTATCGGCCATCTGCTCCAGGACCGCCTCGGAGACCACGGTGATGTCGAGACCAGCACGTTCGGCCTGAGCGACCACATCAGAGTTGCGCTCCTGCGCCCGAGGAGTCATAAAGATGTCTTCGATGCGCTCTGGCTGGCACTCCAAGGCTTCCCTCGTGGCTTGGGGTCCCTCCACCAGGAAGAGACGAGCCTCGTGGCGGCGTTGCTTTTTGGCAAGCTTCGCTACCGCGCGCACGCGGGGTGAACGGGGGTTATCCAGCACGTGTCAACAGTATGAGGGGCGCCCCAACAGTTGGTGAAGACTCGCTAAACAATGGCTACCTATGAGAAAGGGGGCCGCGCATCGCGCGACCCCCCTGTGCCCGTAACTTAGGCCTTCACCGCAGGAGCGGAAGTGTCCTTCGGGAGGGCTTTCTTGGCTTCAGCGACCAGGGTGGCAAACGCAGCGGGCTCGTTGGTGGCGAGCTCCGCGAGCATGCGACGATCCACCTCGATACCAGCGAGGTTCAAACCCTGGATGAAACGGTTGTAGGTGAGGCCGTGAGCTCTGGCCCCCGCATTGATGCGCTGAATCCAGAGACGGCGGAATTCACCCTTGCGGGCGCGACGGTCACGGTAGCTGTAGACCAGCGAGTGAATGACTTGCTCTTTAGCCTTGCGGTACAGGCGTGAGCGCTGACCGCGGTAACCCTGTGCGCGCTCGAGGACAACTCGACGCTTCTTCGCGGCGTTCACCGCATTCTTAACACGTGCCATGATTCTTTTCCTTCGCTATGACGTCTACTTGTTGAGAAGCTTCTTGACAACCTTGGCGTCAGCCGGAGCCAGCACCCGCTCTTGGTTGAGGCGACGAGTCACGCGACTCGGCTTCTTCTCCAGGTTGTGGCGCATGCCCGCGCCCTGCTTCATCACTTTGCCGGAGCCAGTGACCTTGAAGCGCTTCTTCGTTCCCGAATGGCTCTTCTGCTTAGGCATTCTTCTCTTCCTTCTCTTTGGTGGTCTTGGCGGCGGGTTTTTCAGCGGGTGTCTCCGCCTCTGCTGGCACACTCACCGGGGCTTTCTTACTCGTCTTCACCGCTTGCGCTTTCGCTTCCGCTTTGGATTTCAGAGGGGCGATGATCATCACCATGTTGCGACCGTCAATCATGGGGGTGAACTCCACAACTCCGTATTCGGCAACATCCTCCGCGAACCGCTGCAACAGGCGCACACCCTGCTCGGGGCGAGATTGCTCTCGTCCTCTAAACAGAATCATGGCTTTGACCTTGTCGCCCGCTTTCAGAAAACTCTCTGCGCGCTTGCGTTTGGTCTCGTAGTCGTGAGTATCGATTTTCAAACGGAAACGAACCTCTTTGAGGATCGTGTTCGCCTGATTCTTTCGGGCCTCTTTAGCTTTCTGAGCCGCCTCGTACTTGAACTTGCCGTAGTCCATGACTTTGACTACCGGCGGGTTCGAGTTCGGGGAAACCTCGACAAGGTCAAGGTCAGCTTCTTGAGCTAGACGCAGCGCAACATCGATGCGCACGACTCCGACCTGCTCCCCTTCGGGTCCGACGAGGCGAACCTCGCTTGCCCGAATGCGGTCGTTGATTCTGGGATCGCTGATACCAATCTTCCCTTCGTTCTGCGGTTACTCCAGCGAGCGAAGGAAACTTCAGAGAACACAGGTTCTCTCGCACCCTTATCGCTGCGATGACCTGAGACATCACGGAGTGCAACGACCCGGTAGCCTTGCGGCATACGCGGGTGGGAGGTTTCTCCACTTCGCAGTATTCCCACCCCAGGGGCAGGAACCTCTGGAACAATAGCAGTCTTTCGCCC
>JAYOYJ010000030.1:0-11091 GCA_038153485.1 Pontimonas sp.
AGGAGGGTGACTTACCGCGCGAGCTCGGCGTGGTGTGGAAGAGGACCTCCTCGCCCGCGATTGCGGAGCTGGTGATGGCAGTGGCAGCGATTGTCGCGGTCATCGTTTTTGATCCGGTGTGGTTGGTGGGGGCATCCTCGAGTGCCGTGTTGAGCTATTACGCCATTGCCCACGCTTCAGCAATCAAACAACCAGAGTCAGAGCGCATTCTCCCGGTGGTGACTCCGTGGGTGGGGCTGGTCGGGTGTCTTGGGTTGGTGGCCACTTTGCCCTGGCCTTCGCTCGTCACAGGCGGTGTCATTTTTCTGATCGGGCTTCTGACGTGGAGCGTCACGAAGAGATCAACCCTCAACCATTAGACGAAGCCCTCAATCTCAGCTAGCATTACGAGGTACTTCGGCGAGGAAGAGTTGTGCGAACAACTTTTCGTAATCGACGCGGTGGAGCAGGCTCCTATGTCTCTCCTCACGCCCAGCGTACGAGTTCGAGAAAAGCAGAAAACGTAGGAGCAGGTCCATGGTAGATAACCACGTCGCGGTTGATATCCGCACATCCTTTGGTAAAGGCGCTGCGCGCAAGTTGCGTGCGTCTGGCAAGATTCCCGCCGTCGTCTATGGACACGGCGCTGACCCCCTTCACGTGGCGCTTCCCGCCCACGAGACCACTCTGATTGCTCGTCGCGCGAACGCGCTTATCGAGCTCAAGATGACCGATGGTGAGCAGTTGGTGCTGATCAAGGACGTCCAGCGCGACCCCGTGCGTCAGATCATCGAGCACCTCGACCTCGTGATCGTGCGCAAGGGTGAGAAGGTCATCGTTGATATCGCCGTTCACGTCGAAGGTGAGCCCATCTCCGGCACCATGGTGCAGATGGACCACTCCTCCATCACTGTGGAAGCCGAAGCAACCCACATTCCCGAGTACGTCTCGGTCAACGTCGATGGCCTCGAAGAGGGCAGCCAGATTCACGCGGGCGAGCTCAGCCTTCCCGATGGCGCCACCCTGGTCACTGACCCCGAAGCTCTCATCCTCTCCATTCAGCTGCCGCCGAAGGTCGTTGAGCCTGAGCCCGACGCGGTCGCCGAAGGCGAAGCCGAGGGCGACGCCGCCGAAGGTGAGGCAGCCGCTGAGGGTGGCGACGCTGGTGGAGACTCCGGCGGCGATGACGCAGGCGGCGAATAACTCTGCCCTTTGGTTTTCCCCGCAAGAAAAGCACTGCCAGCTCAGATTGGCTGGTTGTAGGGCTCGGTAATCCGGGTTCGCAGTATGAGCACACCCGTCACAACATCGGTCAGTTGGTGGTCGCCGGTTGCGCGGAATCAGCGAGCGTGGACTTTCAGAAGTTCAAAAGCCACGGTGTTATCGCTTCTGTGGCCCACCCTTCGGGGGTGACATTTCGCCTGGCAGCGCTGACGAGTTATATGAATCGCTCGGGTGGACCCGTTCAAGCGATGCTCGCTTTTCACAAGATTCCTCCAAAGCAGCTCGTGGTCGTTCACGATGATCTCGATCTGCCCTTTGGCGTGGTGCGACTGAAGTTCGGCGGCGGTCACGCCGGTCACAACGGGCTCAAAGATATCCAGCGAGCGCTCGGAACCCCCGACTTTGCGCGCGTTCGGGTGGGAGTTGGTCGACCCGACGACCCGCGACCGGTTGCGGATTATGTGTTGCAGCGCTTTGGTGCTGAGCACGAAGCAGAGCTACCCGGTGTGATACGCCTTGCGTGTGATGCGGTGGAGGCTCTGGTGATCGAGGGACTGACGGCTGCGCAGCAGAAGATTCACCCGCCGAGAACCTCTTAGCCTCTAGGTTTTCAGACTTTCTCGACTAATAGACTGCACCGAGTGAGCCTCGCCCAGCTGCCCTCTTTGGTGTCCGCAGATGCAGCTATTGCGAGCACGCTCGCGCAAGTTCGAGAAGGCGGCTCACTCGTTGTCCCGCAGGGGGCAACCGCCACGATCACTCGAGCGCTTTCGGAGTTAGAACCCCGGCCGACGGTGACGGTGGTGGTGTGTGCGACGGGGAGAGAATCCGATCAGCTTCGTGATGAGCTTCGCTCCGTGGTTCCAGAAGGCACCCACGTATTGGATTTTCCGGCGTGGGAAACGCTTCCTCACGAGCGTCTGAGTCCCCACCCGGAAACCGTGGCCAGGCGCCGGAGCGCTCTGCGTCAGATCGTCTCGGCGGACTCACCGGGAAATCTGGTGGTGGTGGCCTCGATTCGCGCACTAGTCCAACCCATTAATCCTGAGCTCGCCACGTTTGAGCCCTGGGTGGTCACCCAGGGTGATGATTCACGTTCGCTCGAGGCCTGGGTGGAATACCTCGTTCACGCCACCTATCAGCGAGTGGACTTGGTCACGAGGCGAGGAGAGTTTGCGCTCCGCGGTGGAATTCTCGATGTGTTTCCGCCTCTCGCGGAACACCCGATTCGCCTGGATTTCTTTGGCTCGGAAATCGAGAAGGTGAACTATTTCTCGGTCTCCGACCAACGCTCGCTTCCCGACGAGGTTCCCCCGATGGTCCTGGAGCCGGTTCGAGAGATGCTCCTCACCCCCGATGTAGCGGCCAGGGCCTCCCAACTCGCGGATGAATACCCGGGCCTCGGGCAGCTGCTGGCCAAAATCGCGGAAGGTATTCCCACTGAAGGAATGGAGTCACTCCAACCCCTGTTGGTCCCAGGCCTCGTGCCACCGCTGAGTGTGCTTCCGGAGGACAGCCTCATTATCGAGGTGGGAGCACAGCGGGTGCAGGCGCGGGCATCGATGCTGTTGGAGACTAACCAGGAGTTTCTCCAGGCCGCCTGGGATGTTGCGGCCCTCGATGGCTCGGAGGCACCCGTTGACTTGCAGGCAGGCTCGTTTATGACCCGCGGGGACCTTGTTTCCTCGGTGGTGCCAAGGCCCTGGGTGTCCCTCGACTCCCTGGATACGGGTGATGTTGCAACCCATCGCCTGGCCCTTAAGAGCTTGCCCGTGACCACTACCGGTAGTGACGAGGTGTGGGACTACATTGCCAAGCGCAGCAGAGAGGGCGACCGTGTCATTGTGGTGGCTGCGGGTCACGGTCTGGTGGAGCGAACCGGGCAGGTGCTGGGCGATAGAGACATCCCCTATCGCCTCGACGAGGAACTCGCCGAGGCGCCAAGCCCGGGTGTCGTTAGTGTCGCGAGGGGCTTCCTGAATGAGGGATTCCATGCCCCGGAGGCTGGACTGGTGGTGGTTACCGAGAAGGAGCTCTATGGCAAAGCTGTGAGTGCTTCTCCTCGGACCGGTCGCACCCTTGCCACCAAGCGCACCCGCGTGGTCGACCCACTCCAGCTGGCGGCTGGTGACTATGTCGTTCACGACACCCACGGAGTGGGACGCTTTGTCGAGTTGGTGTCCAGGGAAATATCCACCGGTGGCCGTCACGCGATGACCAGCCAGCGCGAGTTTGTAGTGCTCGAATACGCCCCCAGTAAACGTGGAGGGCCACCTGATCGACTGTATGTCCCGACCGATCAGTTGGATCAACTCAGCCACTACGTGGGGAGTGATTCTCCGGCGCTCTCCAAAATGGGGGGCTCGGATTGGGCTTCGACCAAGGGCAAAGCACGTAAAGCGGTGCGCGAGCTCGCGGTGGACCTAGTGAAGCTCTATTCGGCTCGCATGGCGGCACCGGGCTTCGCCTTCTCACCGGATACCCCGTGGCAGCGAGAACTCGAGGAAGCCTTTCCGTTTGTGGAAACCCCCGACCAGCTCACCACCATCGATGAGGTGAAAGCGGATATGGAGCGCCCCATTCCGATGGATCGCCTTATCGCGGGAGATGTGGGTTTTGGGAAAACTGAAATTGCGGTGCGAGCAGCGTTCAAAGCGATTCAGGATCAGAAACAGGTTGCTCTCATTGCCCCTACGACCTTGCTGGTCAAACAACATATGGAGACGTTCCAGGAGCGCTACGCACCCTTCCCGATTAATCTTCGAGCACTCTCGAGGTTCCAAACCGATGCCGAAGCGAAAGCGGTTCTCGCGGGGCTCGCCGATGGGAGCGTTGACATTGTGATTGGGACGCACCGGCTTCTCGGGAAAGGGGTGCGATTCAAAGACTTAGGCCTGGTGATTGTCGATGAAGAGCAGCGCTTCGGGGTTGAGCACAAAGACTCGCTCAAAGCTCTCAAGACCAACGTGGATGTCTTGGCCATGTCGGCCACCCCGATTCCTCGGACTCTCGAGATGGCGGTCACCGGGATTAGGGAAATGTCCACGCTGGCCACACCGCCAGAGGCGCGACACCCGATTCTGACGTTTGTCGGGCCTTACAACGAAGCCCAGGTGGTCGCCGGGATTCGACGGGAGCTTCTGCGCGAAGGCCAGGTCTTCTTTGTGCACAACCGGGTATCCAGCATCAACGGTGTGGCTGCCAGGGTCCAAGAGCTGGTTCCTGAAGCTCGAGTGGCGATCGCCCACGGGCAAATTGGGGAGGCCGACCTGGAGCGGGTCATGGTGGATTTTTGGGAGCGACGCTTTGATGTGCTGGTCTCGACGACGATTATCGAAACCGGGTTGGATGTCACCAACGCCAACACCTTGATTGTCGATCGCGCCGAGCGTTATGGACTCTCCCAGCTGCACCAGCTCCGGGGTCGCGTGGGTCGAGGACGGGAGCGAGGCTACGCCTACTTGCTCTATGACGATGACCTTCCGATGGGGGATATGGCTCACGATCGCCTCGCAACACTGGCCTCCACCACCGATCTGGGTGGGGGAACCAGGATTGCGATGAAAGACCTCGAGATGCGGGGCGCAGGAAACCTGCTGGGGGCTGAGCAGGCCGGGCACATTCAAGGTGTGGGCTTTGACCTGTATCTCCGCATGGTGGGCGAAGCAATTTCGCTCTTTCGGGATGACATGGCTCCCGGTCAAACCGAGCTTCGACTCGAGCTTCCGGTGGATGCCCGAATACCCACCGACTACATCGACTCGGAGCGGTTGCGACTCGAGATGTATCAAAAACTTTCCGGTGCGGCAGCACCGGGCGCCGCGGAGAACCAGGTCGACGAGCTGGTCGAGGAGATGACCGATCGCTACGGCGAACCTCCCGCGGCTGTTCAGACCTTGGTTACGGTCACCCGCTTGCGACATCTCGCCATGACGCGAGGCATTGGGGAGACCATCGTGATGGGCAACAAGTTGCGCATCGTTGGACCGCCCCTGCCGGAATCTCTCCAGGTGCGCGTGCAGCGCCTTTACCCGAAGGCCACCTATATGGCTCCGGCCAGGGTGCTCCTGGTGCCCCTCCCCGAGGACTACACCGACCAGGCGCTGGTGGTCTGGGTGGAAGGGATTATCGAGGCCCTGTATCCCGTGCCGAAGAAGGCAGACTAGGGGCATGCCAGCCGAGCACGCCCTGAACCGTTTGGTCGAGACAATGGCGACCCTGCGTGGACCTGGGGGGTGTCCGTGGGATGCCGAACAAAGCCACGAATCACTCGTCCCCTACCTCATGGAGGAAGTTCACGAGCTGATCGAAGCCCTCGAAGCGGGTAGTCCTGAGGATGTGAAAGAGGAACTGGGCGATGTTCTCTACCAGATCCTCTTTCATGCCGATATCGCCGCCCACGCCAGCGGCTCTGCGTTCACCATCCATGATGTGGCGGCGGCGGTCGATGAGAAGATGCGCCTTCGCCACCCCCACGTGTTCGCAGGTGGCGATGCCCGCAGCGTTGACGAGGTCATTCAGCGGTGGGAAGAGATCAAGAAAGAGCAAAAAGCCCACCGCGAAAGCGTGCTGGAGGGTATCCCGGAGAAACTCTCCGCCTTGGCCAGGGCCGCCAGTGTTCTCAAGCGCTCGAGAGACGTCCTCCAGGCACCCGCTCCCACCCACCCGATACCCCAGAGCGAGGGAGAACTCGGCGCAGAACTTCTTGCCATGGTTGCGCGGGCCAGGGAACAGGGCCTCGATGCGGAGCGAGCGTTGCGCGTGGCGACCAGAAAGTGGGAGGAGTTAGTCCGTGAGCAGGAGCGAGCCTCCCGGGATGGGGTCCAGGACAGCCCCGAGTCTTAGGGCAGAATCGCTATATGGCTGTTACCTCCGCGCGCGGCATGCGAGATTTCGCGCCCCGCGATAAAGAGCGCCGAGACGCCATCCTCGCCATCATCGGCGAGACCTATCACCGTCACGGTTTCGAAGCCATCGAGACCCCCGCTCTGGAGGACTCCAGTGTCTTGCACTCGGGAATGGGTGGAGACAACGAAAAGCTGGCTTTTCAGGTCCTCAAGCGCGGCCTCGAGTCCGCTGATCTCGCAGGCGCGAGTGATCCCTCAGAACTCTCCGATTTGGGCTTGCGCTTCGATCTGACGGTTCCTTTAGCCCGGTTTTATGCGACCCACCACGCCTCCCTCCCACCGGTATTTCGCGCGTTTCACACGGGACCCGTGTGGCGAGCGGAGCGCCCTCAAAAGGGTCGATACCGCCAATTTATTCAGTGCGATATCGACATCCTGGGGGAATCGGGAGTGCTGGCAGAGGTCGAGGTCATGCTCGCCACAGCTGACGCCCTCACCCGTTTGGGTCTAGAAGGCTTCACTTTCCGGGTCAATGACCGCAGGCTCCTCACCGAGTTGCTCACGAGCGCTGGTATCGCAGCCGAGAACCACCCGGGTGCACTGATCACCCTGGACAAGCTCGACAAGATCGGAGCCGAGGGTGTCATGGCTGAGCTTCGGGAGCGGCTGCCTTCTGGCTTCGATGAGGCCATGATGACAGCGGTTCTCGATAGCAGTGCTTCCACCGATGATGCTGACGCTATCGCTGCGCTGATGGGTGACACAGCACAAGCACACACTGCTGCGCAGGAGCTGGTGGGTTGGGTGTCGCAGGTGGCAGGCGTTATCGGTGATGACGTCCTGCGGTTTGATCCGACTCTGGTGCGGGGTATGGGTTATTACACAGGCTCCATTGTCGAAATTGCTTACCCGGACTTAGGAAGCTCACTCGGTGGTGGAGGTCGCTATGACGGGATGATCGGGCGCTTTCTCGGCACAGAGGTTCCCGCTTTTGGTGTCTCGCTCGGTTTTGAGCGCTTGGTCGACATCCTCGATGCGCCAGAGGCTGCGAACCACGACCGGGTCGCGCTGATCATGCCCGCAGGTGTGGAGACCTCCCACGTTATTGCTCTGAAGAAACACCTCGTCGACACCGGCCACACGGTTCGCCTTGTTTCCGAGCAAAAGAACATGCGTGCCGCCTATGAGCAGTTGGTGGCTGATGGTTTTGCGAGGGTGTCACGTGTCTCAGCAGAGGTCGCCACGGCCGACGATCTGGTTTGGAAAGACTTAGGGCCATAGCCCTCGAACACCTGACCGTGCGTTACTAGACTTGTCCTGGCGTCACCCCGCCAAGTTCCCGCTCTCGTTACACCCCCACCAGGAAGAGGACCCCCGTGGCCGCAATTGAAGCCCTGAATGCTCGCGAAATTCTTGACTCGAGGGGAAACCCCACCGTGGAGGTCGAAATCCTTCTCGAGGATGGCACCACGTCCCGGGCTGCCGTGCCCTCGGGTGCATCCACGGGTGCGTTTGAAGCTTTTGAGCTCCGCGATGGCGATAAGGCGCGCTACCTCGGTAAAGGCGTGCAGCGTGCGGTGACCTCCGTGCTCGAGACCATCGCTCCAGGACTAGAGGGCATGGAGGCTTCTGAGCAGCGGGTGATTGATCAACTCATGCGAGACCTCGATGGCACGGCGAACAAAGAGAAACTAGGTGCCAACGCCATTCTCGGTGTGTCACTGGCTGTGGCGAAGGCAGCGGCAGAATCTTCGGATCTTTCGCTCTACCAGTACGTCGGCGGATCCAACGCCCATATCTTGCCGGTACCGATGATGAACGTCATTAACGGTGGCGCCCACGCCGACACTGCAGTCGACATTCAAGAGTTCATGGTCTTGCCCATTGGGGCTTCGAGTTTCCGCCAGGCCCTCCAAATGGGTGCCGAGGTGTATCACGCTCTCAAATCAGAGCTCAAGAAAGCAGGAATGCAGACCGGTTTGGGTGATGAGGGTGGCTTCGCCCCGGAGCTTGCGAGCAACCGGGCAGCGCTGGACTTCCTTATGACCGCTATTGCATCCGCGGGCTTTAAGCCAGGCGCCGATATCGCGCTCGGGCTCGACGTGGCAGCAACCGAAATGTTTGAAAGCGGCACCTACCAGTTCGAGGGTGAGAAGCGCGATGCCGGCTTCATGGCTTCCTACTACGGCGAGCTCGTCGCGAGCTATCCTCTGGTCACCATTGAGGACCCACTCGATGAGAACGATTGGGAGGGCTGGGTTGCCCTGACGGAAGCGATCGGTGGAAAGGTTCAGCTAGTTGGGGATGACCTCTTTGTGACCAATCCTGCGAGGCTCCAAGAAGGCATTAGCAAGGGTGCGGCTAACTCACTCTTGGTGAAAGTGAACCAAATCGGGACACTCACCGAGACCATGGACGCAGTCGCTATGGCACATAACCACGGCTACACCGCTGTGCTCTCGCACCGCTCGGGAGAGACCGAAGACACCACCATTGCCGATCTCGCCGTGGCCACTAACTGTGGGCAGATCAAGACCGGCGCTCCGGCACGGAGTGAGCGGGTCGCCAAATACAACCAGCTCCTGCGCATCGAAGAAGAACTCGACAGCGCAGCCCGCTATGCGGGAGCTGGAGCGTACCCACGCTTTAGCTAAGGCCTGCGCGCCCTCGGGAGACACCGAGGTCCCCTGTCTACACTGATGCCGTGGCCAAGGCGCAGCGGAAGAAAACCCCGAAGACTCGGGCGAGTCGAGCCAATGCTGCGCAGGTGTTGCTCTCGTTGCAAGCTTCTGGCTTTGTCGTAACGTTCCTGGTGCTCATTGTTGCTGGGGTGGTGATCCTGTCACCCACCCTGAGGGTTCTTGCCGAACAACAACAAGAGATTGCTGCCCTGGAGGCAGCGCTTGCCGAGAGCGAGCAGCAGGTTGTTGCACTGGAGGAGCAACGGGAGCGGTGGAAGGACCCGGCTTTTGTGGAGACCCAAGCCAGGGAGCGCTTGCTGTTTGTATACCCCGGAGATATCACCTACTTGGTGATCGATGATGGCGAGCCGGTGGAGGAAGAAGAGCTGGAAATCTCTACCGGAATCCTGGAGGCCATCACGGATTGGCGCGAATCTTTGCTCGCCTCCTACCTGGTGGCAGCCACCACGTCCCGTGACTACCACGCGGAGCTTATGGACCCCGAGCGGAACACCACTCCATGAGCACTGCGGAGAAACCTAGTGTCAGCGACATCGAACGGGTCAGTGAGCAGCTGGGTCGACCAGCCAGGGACATTGTGGGGATTTCTGCGCGGTGTGCGTGTGGAAACCCCATTGTGGTGATGACCAATCCGCGGCTGGAAGATGGAACACCGTTTCCGACGCTCTATTACTTGACGCAACCAGCGGCAACCCAGGCCGCATCGCGACTCGAAGCCGAAGGCAAGATGGTCGAGTACCAGGAGAGGCTCGCCCAGGATGACCAGGCTCAGGAGGCCTATCGTCTCGCCCACGAGTCCTTCCTGCGCTCCCGCGCGGAGTGGGGTGTTGTCCCCGAAATCGAGGGCATTTCAGCTGGCGGTATGCCAAGCCGAGTGAAGTGTCTGCACTCACTCATGGCTCATTCGTTGTCGGTGGGGCCAGGCGTCAACCCCGTCGGAGATTGGGCCCTAGCGGACACCCCGTGGAGCAGGGACGTCTGCGCGTGTTAGGGCGTCGACTTACGCGGGTTCTCGCGCTGTCGCTGGTAGGTGCACTGCTGGGTATCCCGGGCGGCGTACTCGAGTCGAGCCCCGCTCTCGCCGACCAGGTGAGGGAGCGCCAATATTGGCTCGAGGACTACCGGATTGAGGAGGCCTGGCAGATCACCCGGGGTGCCGGGGTTCGTATTGCCATTATCGATACTGGGATCGATGCGACCCACCAAGATCTCGAGGGAGCTGTCGTGGGCGGCGCAGATTTCTCCGGGTTGGGAAGTATCGATGGCCTCACACCGGTGGGACCCGAGCGACGCCACGGCACGATGGTGGCCTCCCTCGCCGCTGGTCGAGGCAACAACGGCGTTGATGGGGTGTTGGGCAGTGCCCCTGAAGCCGAGCTGTTGAGTTTGTCGATGAGTTTTGGTGGCGGAACAATCTCCCCGGATGAGCAGGTCGCCAATGCTGTTCGGTTCGCTGTCGACAACAACGCGGACATCATTTCGCTTTCCCTGACCAGAAATACTCGCGATTGGCCAGAATCTTGGGATCGGGTCTTCAGTTATGCGGCAGCCAACGACGTCGTGGTAATCGCGGCGGCGGGAAACCGAGGAAGTGGCACGGTCGCCGTGGGGGCACCAGCCACGATGCCGGGGGTCTTGACGGTGGGGGGAGTCGACCAAGACGGTCAAGCCAGTGACTCGGCCTCCTCCCAAGGAATCACCATCGGTGTGATGGCTCCCAGTGAGGGACTCGTCGGAGCAACGCCCGGTGGCGGGTATGTCTCGTGGTCGGGAACCAGTGGTGCGACGCCGATCGTGGCCGGAATCGTGGCACTCGTGCGCTCTGCCTACCCGAACATGGACGCGGCGAACGTCATCAACCGGGTGCTCCTGACTGCCGACCGGGTGACCGACACCATCCCCGACCCCATCTACGGCTATGGGCTGATTGACGCCTACGACGCCCTCACAGCGGATGTTCCCTACGTCAGCGCGAACCCGCTGGGATCCATCGATGACTGGGTAGTCATCCACCGCAGGCAAGAAGGGAACCCGATTGTCGTGCCGCTAGGGCCCCAATCCACCGCGGCGGAGGAAGAAGAAGCACTGCCCCCTCGAATCCCTGCACGAAGTGACACGAGGTGGTCCCTGGTGCCCTACGTCGTGACCGTGGGGTTTGCCGCCGCACTGAGTGTGGTGATTTTGACCGGTACTGCCCTGGTTCTGTGGCGCTTGCGGAAGCGCTAGATTAGTACGAGTCGTGTTTTTTATCCCCACATAGGTGCCTTGTGACGAGCAATTTGATTTTCGGCGGCGGGTACGCCGGGTTCTAAAACCCTTTAAACATTAAGAACCATATA
>JAYOYJ010000030.1:11101-13025 GCA_038153485.1 Pontimonas sp.
AGTCGTGTTTATTCTCCCCACCTAGGTGCCCTTGTGACTCGAATTGTGATTGTCGGCGGCGGTTACGCCGGTTTCTACACCGCTTTCAAGCTTCAGAAGCTTCTCCGTCGAGGTGAAGCCGAAGTGGTCGTCATCGATCCGCTCCCGTACATGACCTACCAGCCTTTCCTGCCGGAGGTCGCAGCCGGCTCGATTGAGGCTCGTCACGCGATTGTTCCGCTGCGTCGTCACCTGAACAAATGCCGCGTCATCACGGCACGGGTGACCGGTGTCGACCACGCGAATAAGTCCGTGACTGTGACCCCTGAAGGTCAAGAATCGTTCAGCTTGGATTACGACCACATCGTCATCACCGCGGGAGCTGTGTCGAGAACGTTCCCCATACCCGGTGTCGCCGATTGCGCGATTGGAATGAAGACCATCGAGGAAGCGGTCTCCGTGCGTGACCGCCTCATTGACAACCTCCACGTCGCGGCCGATATGCCTCCAGGTCCCGCGAGGGATCGGCTCTTGACCGTTGTCGTTGTCGGTGGTGGTTTTGCGGGCATTGAAGCTTTTGCGGAGTTGCGCAGCCTGGTGTCGGCGATGCTCAAGGAATTCCCGACAATTTCCATGGACGACACCCATTTCCACCTCATTGAGGCGATGGACCGGATCATGCCCGAGGTGTCTCTGAAGAGCGCCGAGTGGGTCATCAGGAACCTGGAGAAGAGACAAGCCTTCATTCACCTCAACACCCAGCTGACCAGCGCGGTGGACGGAAAGTTGGAGCTCTCGAATGGCATGACGCTGGAGACCGACATCGTGATTTGGACGGCGGGGGTGAAAGCCCACTCGATGTTGGGTGGCACGGGCATTCCGCTCGATGAGCGCGAGCGTATTTGTGCCAGGGCCGATCTTCGCGTTGAAGATGGCGACACCATCCTCGAGGGGATGTGGACTGCTGGCGACGTTGCCCGCGTTCCCGACCTCTCCGGCGGGGGAGTGGGTGGATATTGCGTTCCCAACGCTCAGCATGCAGTCCGTCAGGGCAAGATTCTCGCGAAGAACCTGGTGGCCGTAATCCGAGGTGAAGAGCCGAAGAACTACGTCCACAAGAACCTGGGGGCCGTTGCTGGTTTGGGTGTGGGCTATGGCGTCTTCCAGAGCGGAAACATCGCTCTTGTCGGAGTCTTGGCTTGGCTGGCGCACCGCTTCTATCACGGGTTTGCGATTCCGATGTGGGAGCGTAAAGCTCGCGTCTTCACCAACTGGTTGGTGCACTTCTTCTGGGGTCGCGACTTCTCCAGTGTTCGTAAAGTGCAGCGCCCCCGCGACTTCTTTGAAGAGTTCGCCACCAGGCCTCAGAGCGCACCGAAGAAGGCCACGAAGGATAAAGTCGGCGCTCGCTAGGATGGGGCCCTGGCCCCGGTAGCCCAATTGGCAGAGGCAGACGACTTAAAATCGTCCCAGTCAGGGTTCGAGTCCCTGCCGGGGCACCCTCACCTATTCCACAGACAAACGTTCTAGCCTTTCACTATGGAATCACTCATCATTCTCGGCATTGTGCTGGGGCTCGCCGCGGTTGTCGGCATTTACCTCTGGGTCACCTATAACGGCCTAGTCACCTTGAATGTTCGTGTCGATGAAGCGTGGAGCGACATCACAGTTCAGCTCAAGCGTCGCGCGGACCTCATTCCGAATTTGATCGAAACCGTGAAAGGTTATGCCGCTCACGAGAAGCAAGTGTTCGAGGATGTCACGAAGGCGCGTGCGGCGACGCTCAGCGCCGGAGATCCTGGCGCTGCCGCGGAAGCAGAAAACATGATGCAGAGCGCTCTGAAGAGCATCTTCGCGGTTGCTGAGGCGTACCCCCAGCTCCAGGCGAGCCAAAACTTCCTGCAGTTGCAAGCGGAACTGGTCGACACCGAAGACAAGATTCAAG
>JAYOYJ010000031.1:0-13006 GCA_038153485.1 Pontimonas sp.
GTTCGAGTCAGCAGATCAGCAATAGCCAAGAGCGCACCGCCTCCCACAGCACTCGCCACGAGCAATCCTCGGTGGGCAGGGCCAAGCGCCATCCGAATGATGTGGGGGACAACGAGACCGACGAAGGCGATGATTCCCGCAAAAGCCACGGCAACACCGGTGAGCAAAGCCACGAGCACAATAGAAATAATGCGCAACTGCTCCACATCGACACCCAGATGCCTTGCATTGCGCTCACCGAGCGAGAGAAGATCCAGTTTCGACGCCAACAGGACAGCCAGGGTTGTTCCCACCACCAAAACGGGAAGCACGATGATGACTTCGGACCAGACAGATCCCGCCAGCGATCCCAGTTGCCAAAAGACAATCTGTTCACGGCTAGCAGTGTCCGCGAGGAACAAGACGAAGGCGAGCCCGGCTTGGGCGAAAGCGTTAATCGCAATGCCCGTCAAGAGCAACGTGACGACTTCCGTTCGCCCGCCGGCCCTCGCGACGGCATACACCAAAAGGGTTGCACCGAGACCCCCGAGAAAAGCTAGCAAGGCCACCCCGCCTCCGCCTGCGGCAATACCAAACACAATGGCGGTGGAGGCACCGAGTGCCGCTCCAGCAGAAACCCCGACCACTCCTGGCTCCGCTAGCGGGTTTCCAAAAACTGCTTGCATCAGTGCTCCCGCAACAGCCAAGGCCGCGCCTACCGCCAACGCCATGACTATGCGCGGGAAGCGCACCACCTCGAGGGTTGCGACAATCACGGGGTCTGCCGGCGCCCACGCGGTTGCAATCCCCAAACGTGCCAGAAGAGTTCCGATGACCTCGGTCACGCTGATCGAAAGCTGGCCCAGCACAGCGGAAACCAGCACCGCTGCAAGCATGAGCACTACAAGTGCGCTTGAGAGGATGACACTTCTCACCCGCGCCCGACGGCGACTCGATTCAGGCTGGCTCACGGGACTCGGTGGAACCATTCCGGTGTTGCAAACTTCTCCCGAGCAAGGATGGTGGCGCGCTCTCGTTCCTCGGCCGTGATCTGACCGGGGGTCAGACCGTACGCTCCCGCAAACGAGGTGACCAAGTGGTCCATGATGGCCTCTCGGCTTAGCCCGGTGTGTGATTTGAGCGGATCCACCCGCTTATTGGCGCTTTGAACACCTTTGTCGCTGATCTTCTCTCGACCAATGCGCAATACCTCGACCATCCGGTCGCCGTCCATGTCATACGCCATCGTGACGTGATGAAGCACTGCGCCACTGCCCAGACGCTTCTGGGCAGCCCCACCGATTTTTCCGGTGGGGCTGGTGATGTCATTCAGTGGCTTGTAGGAGGCCTCAATACCGAGCCCTCGAAGAGCTTGGACTACCCAGTCATCCAGGAACGCATACGAGTCTTGAAAACTCATCCCCGATACGAGCTCCGCTGGTGCGTAGAGCGAATAGGTGATGGCGGTGCCAAGCTCCATAAACATCGCTCCACCACCACTCACACGGCGCACCGCCTCCATGCCGTATTTCTCGGCATTTTCGAGGTCCACCTCGTTGGCGACCGACTGAAAGCTCCCGATGACCACGGCAGGCTTCGCCCACTCCCACAGGCGCAGAGTGGGACCGCGTCGACCTGCACCCACCTCTTCGGCGAGGACCTGATCCAGTGCCATCTGGGTGAGTGGCTCGAGCGGTTCAGGCGCAAGGTATTCCCAGGAGTAGTCGAGAAAACTCTTCGCACCCGTCAGCGCCCGCCTCACCACGGTTCCAATCGCCTCCGGGCTAAAGCCCATCATTACCGCGTCAGCGGGAATCGCCTGAGTCACAGCTCGAGTGATGTCCTCGCTCGACGAATTCGCGGACAGACCGACTATGGCCTCATTGATGGCTTCCAACGCTTCGTCGGGTTCGAGGAAAAAATCTCCCGCGATTCGACACACAGAAATCCGGTTGGCGTCCACCTCGATATCGGCGACAACAAGCTTTCCACCGGGAACTTTGTACTCTGCGTGCACCCCTTAACCCTAGAGTGTGCGGGCTTCGAGCCTCCCGGCAATCCAGGCCACGAGGTCATCCATGACCTCGTCCTTGTTGGTTTCGTTGAAGATTTCGTGGCGAGCACCGTCATAGACAATGAGTTCAACGTCACTAGAGCCCTTGCGAAGGTAGGCTTCCGCCAGTTTCTTGACACTCTTCTCTCCACCGAGGGTGTCATCCGAGCCAATCATGATGAGAAGGGGGATATCCCGCCCGAGTTCTCGAGGTGTTCCCAGCAACCTCGCCGAATCGACCACGCCGAAGAGCTTCAGCGTGTCGGCCACAAAAGTCAGCGGGTCATCCCGCCAGGCTTCGTGAACGGCGACATCACGAGAGAGCCACTCGGCACCAATCGAACCAAGGTGCTTGTGTTTGCGGTTTAACTCTCCCGAGTCCATCGACCCCGGCATCCGATACGCCGTTCCACTGAGAATGACCCCGTCGAAATCTGCAGCCCCGCCCTGATTGAGGATTATCTGTCCGATGATCGAGCCCCAGCTATGCCCGAGGAAAAACAGCGGTACGCCAGGGCGCGCTTCGCGAATGATGCCCGTGAACGCTCGAACCGCTGCAACGGTGGCGGGCATGCCTCCCGGACCTAATCGTCCGAGTTTGCTGAAGTCACCCTCCCACTGCTCGAGGCCTGTCGCACCGTGACCGCGGTGTTCATCAGCCCACACCTCGAAGCCTTCCGTCACAAGTCTGGTGACGAGCCCGTCGTATCGAAGTGCGTGCTCTCCCAAACCGTGAGCGAGTTGAATCATGGCCCGAGGTTTACCCCGTGGGGACCAGCGGTGATAGTGAATGGTGACCCCGTAGGAATCGACAAAGATTTCGTCTACGCGCTTCGGTGCGGCCATGCCGTCATCTTAATGCGTGGGTCCAAACAGGTCCAAGGCAATCGTCCGATGCACCGCTTCGGTATCACTCGGGTGGTAGACACCCGCGAGGACATCTCGTTGAAGCCTCGACAGCTCGTGTGACGACCGATACGCCCCACCGCCCACAATCCGTAACGCGGTGTCCACGACGCGTCGTGCCGTCTCCACACTCTGATGCTTCATTCCCGAGAGCAGTCGGAACCAATGCTCGGGCGCCGGTTCCCCTCTGTCCACCCACGTGCAATACGTTTGGAGTTGCGGGGTCAAGGCGTCCACCGCAATCGCGGATGCTGCAGCCTGGCGTCGGATGTCCGGATCATCCGCATAGCTGGCTCCATCATCCAGAGCGCTGTGTTTACTGGTCGCCCCCTCCACGGTGAGCTCGAGTGCTCGATCGGCAATCCCGGCATACACACTGGAGACCAGCAACAGGAAATTCTGAAAAATGGCAACTGTGAAGGGGTCATCGTTGGGCCCCACCGGCACACGCCTGACCACCTTCGAGTGGTCGACGAAAACTCCCTCGAGGTCTGTGGTGTAGCTCTGAGTCGCCCTCATACCCAGGGTGTCCCAATCAGGAGTGTTCGACCACCCCTTCTGGTCCCGCGTAATAAAGCCGTGAATGATGTCGTCGCCGAGTTTGCCCAGCAGACTCAGTCTCGTCCACGCGGGCGAGAGGGACACAAAGATCTTCTGGCCGGTGTAGGAGAAACCGCCTTCGACTTCCTGAACGCTCACGAGTGAGTCAGAAAGAACCCGGTCATTACCGCGCTCGCTCACCCCGAACGCAAAGAGCTCACCCGCCTCACCGTCATCGAGGATCCACTGAAACTCGTCGTGACCCTGCTTCACCATGTCCCTTGCAACACCCATCCAGGTCAGATGCATACCCAGTCCCAGTGCCGTGGCCGGCGCATGTGCGGCGAGTCGCCTCTGATCGGAGGACATCTGAGAGAGCGACCGCGGCTTCAGGTATCCACGCTCGCGAAGGATGTCGAGGTCCTCGTGGAAGAACTCGTTGCGCTGGTCATATCCAGGAGCACGATTCCGAATGCCCGTCAGGACCTCATCGGTCAGAACCGAGGAGGAGACCACATCATGCTGGGCGCTCATGCTCTCAGGCTAACGCGGACTCCTGGTGGTCAACAGGGAAAACCAACGCCGGATGGCGCAGTGCCAAATGAAAATCTTGTCCGATCGAAGGGAGGAAGGGCGCAGCAATCCGCGCGCGGACGCGATCGGTGTGGCCGGGAAGTTCGAATTCCACCAGCGCATCGTGTCCGGCATAGGAGACTCCTCTCACCTTGGCGGGGATTCCCGATGCAGAGGGAACCAGCCACTCGGGCCGAACCACCACGCGAACCGTGTCGCCGTGTTGAGGTTCCGCACCCTGCGAGGTGGCCGCCACATCACCCAGCGAGCAGAGGACGTGGCCCGTGCATCCCAGTCGGTTTTCTCCGGGTCCGCAGAACTCTTTGGCCCCACACTGCTGACAGTTCAGAGCGTCGTCTCTCCAGACACCCTCGAGCTCGACAGTGTCACCGACGAAAGATGCGACCCAGGGTGTTGCCGGTGACTCATAGATCTCCAGCGGTGTCCCCACCTGAACGATCCGACCGTTATCCATCACAGCAACAAAGTCCGCCAGATCGAGGGCTTCTTCGCGGTCGTGGGTGACCATGATGGCCGTTGTTTCCTGCTCCCGCAGTATTCTCGCGACATCCCTGCCCAGGGAGTGTCGAAGGACGCTATCGAGTGCACCAAAGGGCTCATCGAGGAGCAAGACATCCGGCTCTGGAGCGAGTGCTCGAGCCAGCGCAACGCGCTGTGCCTGCCCTCCCGAGAGCTGTCCCGGTGCGCGATCGGTGAATCCTTGCAGCCCTATCAGGGCGGCAAGCTCCTCTACTCTCTCGGTGCGTCTGCGCCCTTTGGGAAGCGAAAAACCGATGTTGTCTCCGATGTTGAGGTGAGGGAACAGGGAAGACTCTTGGGGAACCCAACCAATGCCCCGTTGCTCGGGGGGAACGCGATGACCCGCGGAGGAGAGCTCCCTCGACCCCACGGTGATGGTCCCTGAATCAATGGAGACCAGTCCGGCCAAAGCCATGAGGAGAGTGGTTTTCCCACACCCGGATGGGCCCAAAATCGCCACCAGTGATCCCGAGGAAACCACGAGCGACACCTCCCGCAGAGCCTGCCTCGAGCCATAGGAGAGGCTTATGTTATCCAGCGTCAGCGTGGTCACAGCTCCTCCTTCGCTACCGAGCGAACACCAGAGAGAATCATCGCAGGAATTGCTGCAACCAGAACGAGCACGGCGGCGTAGGGGGCGGCAGCACCAAACTCTCCCGCCGCCGTCCTCGACCACAACTCCGTCGCGAGCGTGTTGCTGCCCAGTGGTCGGAGCAGCAGTGTGGCGGGGAGTTCCTTCATGGTGGTGATGGCAACTAAGAGAGCTCCAATTCCAATGCCAGGAAGAGCAAGGGGAACAGTCACCCGCCACCAGGCTTGAAACCAGGACGCCCCCAAGGTGCGAGCCACATTAATGAGGTCAACCGAGACCCCTTCGATGCTTGCCCGGGCCGTTCCCAAAGCCTTCGGCATAAAGAGCACCGCATAAGCAAAGACCAAGATCACAACGGTTTGGTAGAGCGCGGGAACGACGGAGAGCGAAAAGAAAACAAGCGAGAGACCCACCACAATTCCTGGAAGCCCGTTGGAGAGGTATCCAGCACTTTCGACAACAGAGACCCACCGGCCCCGATACCTTGCACCCAATGCGGCAATCGGGAGCGCAAGCGCAAGGGCCACCAGTGCCGCAG
Organism: Pontimonas sp.; assembly: GCA_038153485.1. Classification (GTDB taxonomy): domain Bacteria; phylum Actinomycetota; class Actinomycetes; order Actinomycetales; family Microbacteriaceae; genus Pontimonas. The sequence goes on from JAYOYJ010000031.1 coordinate 5,722, forward strand.
CGAGAGAGACTCCCATCGTGGTGATCGTGGCCTCGGCAAGTCGCTCGACGTTGATTGAGCGGAGAGTGGTTGCCTCGGCAAGGCGAGCACTCAAACCCACCAAAGGAATAAGCACACCGATTGCTAGTGGGACAGCCATCAGCGATGTGAACAGCACCCGAACGAGGGGAGTTAGAGGTTCTTTCGTGGAGTGAACCGCGGTCGTCCTCGTCACAGAACCCCTAGCGCCACGCTCCGCTGCCACCACGACGATGGCAATAACGACCAGTAACAGAGCCAAGAGTGCTGCTTGTGACCGATCAAAGCTCGCCGAATAAGCCTGCTGAACACCCCAGGTCAGCGTTTGGAACCGCAACATCGCTACCAACCCAAAGTCGCTGAGGGTGTAGAGGAAGACGAGAAGCCCACCGGCAATGGCAGCGGGTCGAACTTGGGGCCACGTGACCCGCCAGAATGCCTGAGTGGGTCGCAAGCCCAGTGTTCTCGCCACTGCCTCACCGTCAGCGGAGGTTCCCCGCAATACCGCCGCTACCGGAAGGGTGACATAGGGAATGGTGACGGCACTGAGAAGTGCCCAGCTCGGCCAAAACCCATTAAGTCCTGGCACGAGGACGAGCCAGCCATAGGAAGCGAGGTAGGAGGGCACCGCCAAGGGCAACGCCGACACCAACAACCAGGTTCTCGCCGCCCCGATGCGAAGCCTCGTCACAATCGTGGCAATCACCGTGCCCATCGCGATGGCCGTGGCCGATACGGCCACGCTCAGACCAATGGTGTTGAGGACTAGCTCTCCAACTAGCGGTCTGGAAAGGATTCCGAGAGCCTCTGCGAAAGGAACCTCTGAGGCTCGCACCCCCAGGTAAACAAGCGGTATTGCCACGGTGGCAACCGCAAGCAGCGCGAGAGTGGTCAACCAGGCTGGTGGTCTCGTCACGAGAGACACCCCGGCGGCTGACGCAGGGGTGTGCTCGGGTGCGATGGTGGTGGGCACAAAGGCCTTTCCTACCCTGACGGGTTTAGAGAATCAACCCATACTTTCGGAGGAGATCTTGGGTCTGTTTCAAGGTTGCGAGGTCTGAGAGATCGAAGTCAGCCACCGCCAAATTATCCAGGGCAGGCAGGCCTTCGTGAGCATCGATTCCTGGAACCAGCGGATACTCGAAGGTTTCGTCGACGAAATACTGCTGGGCTTCATCAGAGACAAAGAACTCAATGAGCTCGAGTGCATCCAGATCAAAGCTTTGAGCCTCGAGAAGGCCGATACCCGTCACGTTGACAATGGAGGCGGGGTCACCTGATTCGGTGAAATGCAATTGAGCACGTAGGTTTTCTGCCCCTCTCTCGTAGGCCAAACGCTCCCAGTAGTAATGGTTAATGAGCCCTAGAGGGAGAGTGCCCTCGTTGACCGCCTCCAGAATTGCCCCATTACTCTCAAAGATTTGCGGGTCATTTATCTTGAGGCCGGACACCCACTGGTCGGCTGGTCCTTCACCTCTGAGGACGCGATAAGCGGTAACGAACGATTGGAAGCTCGCGTTACCCGGCGCAACTCCCACCTTTCCTGACCACTGGGGGGCCACAATCTCATCTGCCGTAGAAGGAAGTTCTTCCGCCGTCAGGGTTTCACTGTCATACACGATGACGCGAGCACGACCCGTGATTCCCACCCAGCTGTCGTCATAGGAGGTGAAGGCGGGGTTGACTCGACCGGTGATGTCAGCTGGTAATTCTGCAAAGAGGCCTTCCAGGCTGAGCGCTCCCAGCGCTCCAGCGTCTTGGGAGAGGAACACTGACGCAGGGCTATCCGCGCCCTCTTCGAGAAGCTGGGCAGCCAGTTCCGAACTCCCGGCGTATCGGATATCAACGGTGATGCCGGTTTGTTCGGTGAACCGATCGATGAGGGGCTGCACCAAGCTCTCGTTCCGGCCGGAATACAGAATGACGTAATCGTCCGCCACGGGCTCGATGACGACTTCCTCAGCGGACACCTCGGTGGGGTCGACTTGATCTGCAACCTCGGCGTCCGGGGTGACCCCGCAGCCGACCAGCACAAAGACCGAGGCGAGGGTCAGGACAACACCACGAAGGCGCGCAGATGCAAGCATTGTTCTCCTTGAGAGACGAAGGGATGAGGGACTATCACCGCTGTGTGAGTGGGTCAAAGTTAGGTTAGCCTAACTTAACCCGTGTGGGAAGAGCAGGGCGATGTTATTTCGCTGAGAGTTCTCGCAGAACAGTCTCGAGCTGATCGATTCCCCAATCCAAGTCCTTCTTAGAGACCACAATCGGGGGTGCGAGGCGAATCGTTGACCCGTGGGTATCTTTCGCCAAGACACCTTTAGCCATCAACGCCTCGCAGACCTCACGACCCGTGGCCAAGCGAGGGTCAATATCGATTCCCGCCCACAGACCAGCGCCCCGCACCGCAAGGACACCTTTGCCGACGAGTTTCTTCAAGCGTTTGTGGAGGTGCTTTCCCAATCGCTCGGAGCGCTTTTGCATATCTCCGGTGGCAAGCAACCGAACGACGGCCAAACCCACCGCGGCGGCAAGAGCGTTTCCCCCAAACGTGGAGCCGTGTTGTCCGGGCTTCAAAACCCCCATGACCTCGGCTTTCCCGACGACAGCGCTGACCGGAACAATGCCCCCTCCGAGGGCTTTGCCGAGGATGAACATGTCCGGTTGAACTTTTTCCTTCTGGCATTGAACGGTGGCGCCCGTGCGACCGAGCCCTGACTGGATTTCATCGGCAATCATCAAAACGTTGTTCTTCTTCGTCAGAGCTCGAACCGCTTTGAGATAGCCCTTCGGCGGTGTGATGATGCCGGCCTCACCTTGGATGGGTTCCAGCATTACTGCCACCGTGTTATCGGTGATTGCTCTCTCCAGAGCCTCGATGTCGCCGTACTCGACCTGCACAAAGCCCGGAGTGAAGGGACCAAAGTCTTTTCTCGATGATTCATCCGAGGAGAAGCTCACGATCGAAATGGTGCGACCGTGAAAATTGTTCTTGGCCACCACAATTGTCGCTTTGTTGGCCTGAACTCCCTTGACCCGATAGCCCCAAGCTCTGGCGACCTTGATGGCACTTTCGACAGCCTCCGCACCCGAATTCATGGGAAGCACCATGTCCATCGACAAGAGCTCTGCGAGTTCCTTCGCAAAAAGCCCCAGTTTGTCGTGATGGAACGCCCGGGAGGTCAGTGTTACCCGCCCCAGTTGCTTCTTCGCTGCGCGAATCAGTTTCGGATTCGAGTGACCAAAGTTGACCGCCGAGTAGGCAGCAAGACAGTCGAGGTATTTCTTCCCTTCAACGTCCCACACCCACGCGCCTTTGGCTTTGGCCGCGACAACCGGAAGGGGGTTGTAGTTCCTGGTCAGTGAGCGCTGTTCGATTTCCAGGACATCGGGAGTCGTCAGTCGGCGAGTCATGCCCTCAACTCTAAAGTGCAACACTTAACGCCCCCTCCGCCAAGCAGTAGCTCGGAGATGTCAACACCGATGGGGTTATATCCGCGATCAGCTAAGTCTCGGGCGAAGGTGGTGGCACGCTCCGCAATCACGACATTGTGGCCATCGCTGAAACTGTTGAGACCGAGGAACGCTGCGTCTTCTTCGGTCGCAATGATGGCTTCCGGGTAGCGCTCGCGAAGGATAGCCAGCGACGCTTCGTCAAACGCGCTCGGCAAATAGGCGATGGTGGTCTCATCGATCACTGCAAGCGCGGTGTCGAGGTGGTAGTAGCTGGGGTTAACCAACTGGAGGGACACGACTTCGCGGCCAAAAATGTTGGCAATTTCCTGATGACTGGAGGTGTCACTGCGGAATCCTGACGCGGCCAGGATGGTGTCTCCCACGAGAAGGAAATCCCCTTCACCCTCGTTGGTCGATTCGGGTTCGCGGACATCCAACCCCTGAGCACGGAACCACTCCATATAGGCAGGGCCCTCGGGCTGACGCTCTGGATAGTGGAACTGTGCCCCGTATGCGATGCCATCGAGCACGAATCCACCGTTTGCCGCGTAGACCATGTCGGGTAATCCGGGGAGTGACTCGATGAGGTGGACAGTCAATCCGAGATCAACGTAGGTGTTGTAGAGCGTGGTCCACTGCTTCACCGCAAGCGAAGTGTCGGTGGGGTCTTCAGGGTGCATCCAGGGGTTGATCCGGTACCTCACCGTGAAGTGCTCGGGCCGACACATCAATACGGTCGGCTTTGTCGCCTGACCAGGATGGGTGTGGGTGTTTACCGAAGTCTCCAGCGTCATTGTCATGACTCGAGTCTCTCACGCAGGAAACGCTCATTTCGAGAGTTCAAACGCGGGTATTCTGCGTTTTTACTCCCTCAAAGGCTGATTTGTTGCATACACTGCACATATGGACGCAATTGATCACAAAATCATCGGGGAATTGAGGCACAACGCCCGGGCGAACTACGGCGATATCGGCGACATCGTCGGTTTATCGGCGTCAGCGGTGAAACGACGTGTCGACAAGATGGTGGCCGACGACACCATCAGAGGTTTTACCGTTCTGGTGGACCCGACGGTGGAGGGTCTCGCGGTCGAGGCCTACGTCGAACTGTTCTGCCAAGGCACCGTGTCTCCCACAGATCTCCGTCGGATTCTCCTCGGAGTCCCCGAGGTCATCGACGCAGGAACAGTGAGCGGTGACGCGGATGCGATTGTCCACCTCAGGGCAAAAGACATCGGCGCCCTCGAGGACGCGCTGGAGCGGGTGCGCATAGCTCCCAACGTGAATCACACGAAGAGCTCCATTGTGCTCTCGAACTTGATTCATCGACCTCGCGACTAGACCACCAAGTCTCGCAAGCGCGGATCGATTGCCCCAAAGCGGTGGGCAGTGAGTGAGACTGCTTGCTCGACCACAAACGGCAGCATCTCCACACGCCCCGACTCGGTGACTTCGTGACCATAAATGGCCACCTCAGGTGCGCCATCGAACGCGACCGAGAGAGCATCAGCGCGCGAACCGAGAAGTCGAATGCGCTCGGGCGGGTTTCCCAAAACACGGGACACGAATTCTCTCTCCGTCTCCACGACGTAGTCGGCAAGGCCCGCAAAAGTGTCATCACCCTCACGAAGCAGGGAGAGTACCTCGTCCTGCAAGCGGTCGGTCATAGACAGGCTCACCGCAGTTCTGACTCGCATTCCAGCAAGGCACACCCTCACAATCTCGGCTAGGGGGGTAAAACCGGCGCAGCGGATTGTCACTGCGCCCGGGCGATAGCGGAACACATTCCGCTCGACGGTGAGCCCTGTCTCATCAGTCGAGACCCCATACACCTCAGCCCAGGCCTGTTGATCACTGGCCAGGGAGCGCAAGAAGAAGTCTCGGGCTTCAGCGTCCTCCTCTTCAACGAGGGGAAGAAGTTGTGCCACGAGGGAATCATTTAGCGCGAGGCTCGCGTCAGCGGCGGAGAGTGTCCTCCGCCAGGAGCCCATACCCATGAGGTAGTTCGGCCCGCCTGCTTTGGCACCTGGACCCACACTGGATTTCTTCCAGCCGCCAAAGGGTTGGCGCTGCACGATAGCTCCGGTGATGCCCCGGTTGACGTAACAGTTTCCTGCCTCGACCCGATCAAGCCAATACGCCACTTCATCGGGATCGAGCGAGTGAATTCCCGCGGTTAATCCGTAGTCGACCCCGTTCTGAAAAGAGATTGCCTCATCGAGATTCTTCGCGCTCATAATCCCCAGAATGGGACCAAAGTATTCGGTCTGATGGAACGTACTTCCCGGTTTCACACCATCTCTCACACCGGGACTCCACAATCGACCCGCGTCATCCAGCGACCGGGGAGCCAGCAACCAGGTCTCTCCCGGACCTAGCTCGTTCAAACCGGAGGCCAGCTTCGCACCAGGTGGCTCAATGACAGGCCCCATAACCGAATCCGGATTATCCGGATAGCCGACTCGCAACGTGGTCACCGCATCCATGAGTTGGCGACGGAACCTCTCAGATTTCGCGACCGAACCCACCAGAATCACCAGGCTGGCTGCCGAGCATTTCTGTCCCGCGTGACCAAAAGCGCTCTTGACGATGCCTGCCACGGCGAGATCAAAGTCAGCACTCGGCGTGACAATCAGTGCGTTCTTTCCACTGGTTTCGGCCAACAAGGGGAGGTCAGCCCGCCACGACCGGAACAATTGGGCGGTCTCGAAACCCCCGGTCAAGATCAGTCGATCCACCCCCGGATGAGCAATCAGCCCACGCCCTATCTGGCCTTCCTCGACATCGACCAACTGGAGGACATCCTTGGGAACTCCCGCAGCCCACAGCGCCTCCACCATGACCGCCCCACAGCGACGAACCTGCGGGGCTGGCTTAATTGCCACAGCACTTCCTGCGGCAAGCGCGGAGAGAACCGATCCGGCCGGGATGGCCACGGGGAAGTTCCACGGTGGTGTCACCAGGGTGAAGCGGGCGGGCTGGAACTGGGCGCCATCAACCTTCTCGAGGTCTTGCGCTAGCTGGGCGTAATACCGAGCGAAGTCGATAGCTTCACTGACCTCAGGATCGCCTTCCTGCAGGGTCTTGCCGGCCTCCTGCATCATGACTGCGAGGAGCTCTGCTCGCCTGACGCCCAATTCGTCGGCAGCGCTCAACAAAATGGCTGCCCGCTCGGTGGCGGGTTTTGCCGCCCAGTCAGCTCCTGCTTTCCGGCCTTTGGCCACCACATCATCGACGGCAATTCCACCCCTGATGGGACCAAGCGATTCGGGGATCCCACCTTTTCGGAGAGACTCCAGACCGAGTGATGTCCCTCGCTTCGATGCCGCAAGCGAGCGAATACCCTCAGCCCATTCGCGATTATGGGCGATCGAGGGGTCTGTGTCTGCTTCGTTGTGGAAAGGCTCTGCCGCTGTGATCTTTCGGGGCGCCTCGGTGTTCCGGTTTTGCGCGCGGTGAACAGGCGGTGCTTTCGCGCTCAGCGCTGCTAGGGAGTCGCGGAATCTCTGCTCTTCTCGAGCAAAAATGTCGTCGTTGTCGTGGAGATCGAACACCGCAGACATGAAGTTCTCAGAGCTCGCGTTCTCATCGAGTCGCCTCACCAAATAACCCACCGCGGCATCGAATTCTTTCGGATGAACGACCGGCGTGTACAGAAGCAGGCGACCCACGGTCTCGCGCACGGCATCGGCTTGGTCGGGGGCCATTCCAATCAGCATTTCGAAGTCAACTGCTCCGCTTACACCTCGACGCTCGGCTAACAGGTGAGCGAAGGCCACATCGAAGAGGTTGTGCCCGGCAACACCGATGC
>JAYOYJ010000032.1:0-12198 GCA_038153485.1 Pontimonas sp.
GTATTGCGACGTGGGTGACCTCGTTGTGGAAACCAAAATGGTCGGGTTCTCGCAGGAGCCAGTTGTAGACCAGCCCCACAATCACTGCATAGACCGTGAAGTTGGCGCGCACGGTCGCATAGAGCACGGTGTCTGCCGCTTTCCGCCAGGCAAGAAGTCCACCCGCAATCAGCACCACGATGTTCGAGTAACTCGTTTGGTTGGTCAGATAAGCGAAGTGGGTTCCGGGTGTAAAGGTTCCCTCGGCCACTTGTCCGGAGAGGAGGTCAATGTAGGCGGCGATGATGAGCAGCCCCATCGCGATATCGAGTGCGCCTCGCACTTTCCTCGACGAGGCAATTACCGCACTATTTTCCACGGTTGACCAACTTACCGCCCTGTGAGCGAATTCTGTGGTGTCACTCAGCACCCGGGGGAAATCGATTCCTACACTCGTGAGCATGGGAGTTGGTTCGAAGGGACCCTTTGATTTAGTCGCGGGGTTGCCCGTTCACGTATTCATTACCCACGCGGTCGTGGTACTTGTGCCTCTGGCTGTCCTGAGCCTCATTCTGGTCATCGCTATTCCGAGGCTTCGCCAGCACTACCGTGCTCCCGCCGTCGCGCTAGCAGTGCTGGGTGCCATCTCCGCAATCATTGCGGAGCAGTCAGGCGAAGCACTCGAAGCTCGTGTGGGATCGGCTGGTCAGCACTCGGAGTGGGGCGAGATGCTGCCTCCCCTCGCTGTTGCTCTCGCGCTCCTTTCAGGAATCTGGCTTATCGTGGCGCGCATGAGCTCGAAGCGTGGAAAAGTTCTGACCGCCCTCATCGGCGGAGTAGTGGTGGTCGTCGGGATTATTGCCGTGGTGATCACGGTGCTGGCGGGTCATTCCGGAGCGGAAGAAACCTGGTCGGATCGCATCGAGGGTGGCGACTCCACTGTGATCGAGATGGACGAAGAGGAGATGATTCCAGTCGAGCCCGATGGGGGAACGGGAGCATCCGAGGGCGAAGCAGTTCTCGGCCTGGAGACCGTTGCCGCCAACAACTCTGAAGAGAGCTGCTGGGCCATCATCGGCGACAACGTCTATGACTTGACCCACTGGATTGGCTCACACCCCGGTGGATCGTCACGGATTCTGGGGTTGTGTGGCACGGATGGCACCAGCCAGTTCCAGGGCCAGCACGCAAACTCGGCTTCGGCCCAGGGAACACTGGAGAACTATCTGCTGGGTGCTCTCGGGGACCCGGTTCCCTAAGCCTCGTAGGATTCCAGGCGCTCCACCGGAAGCTCGACTGCGTCCACGAGTTCCGCTTTGAGCCGAACAATCGGTGGCGCATCAAAGTGGGCTTGCCAGTGCTCCCTCGTGCTGAAGCGTTCATAGAGCATGAGATCGCCATCAACTGCATCAAACACTCGATACTCTTCGCACCCGTCGAGAGCGCGAATCTCGGGGAGAAGCTCCAGAATGAGGGCTCGGGTGAAGTCTCGTTTTCCAGGGAGGGGCGTGAGCCTCACAAAGACCGTGCAGAGAGCGTCCATTCCAGGAAGTGTAGAGGCCTAGTCTGTGGGAGTGGATTTAGAGCTCCTGGGTTTGATGGCGGTCTACTCCTTTGTCACCTCGGTGAGCCCAGGTCCCAACAACACCATCCTTCTCACACTGTCGGGGCGTTTTGGCCATCGCGGGGCGATTCCTCACCTGCTCGGCATGGTGATCGGGCTTTCGACCATGGTGATCGCGATGAGTGCGGGGTTGGGGGCATTTTTTGCCGCCTACCCGACGGTCAATCAGGTCATGAAATATGTCGGTTTTGCCTATGTCCTCTATATGGCCTGGCGCATCTATCGAGCTGCCCTGCCAGAGCCCGGGGAGGGCGAGGGTAAACCGACGACCGTGTGGCGGGCCACCCTGTTCCAGTGGGTCAATCCGAAAGCCTGGATTGTGATTGCTACTTTCGTCACGGCCTACGTTCCGGTCGAGTTGGGCCCGCTGAGCATCCTGATTGCCCTGGCGATGTTCATTGGCTTCACCATGCCAGGCGCTGTGGTGTGGGTATTTGTGGGAGCACTGTTGTCCCGGTGGCTTCGCACGCCCCGATCGCGCAGGGTGTTCACCACCGTGATGGCCCTAGCGCTTGTCGCCTCTATGGTTCCGGTGCTGTTTATCTAGCGCCTGATGACCCTTACCGGCTCGGTGTCGGGAAGGGGTGTCGCATCTTTGCCCCTCAAATCGGGGTGAGCGCCCCGGAAAATCGCTGGCACCAGGAACCCGATGAGCGCAAAAATGCTCGCGGCGACGAAGCCACCGAGTGAGCCAAAGCCATCGATAGCGAATCCGGCAACGGCAGAGCCGAGCGCTGCTCCCACGAGTTGGCCCGAACCCATCCAGCCATACGCCTCGGCGGTGTCGGAGAACTTGACGCTCGAGGACACGATGGCGAACATCACCGCAAGCGCGGGCGCAATGCCCGCGCCAGCAATCAATAGTGCGAACGCAATCCACCAGAAATCGAGGAAGGCTCCGGCCATCGCAATGCCGATGAACACGACGAGCATCCGCGCGGCCAGGGCCCAGGGCCCGATAGCCATTCCTCCGAGCGCTAAGCCTCCGATGATGGATCCGATCGCCCAGATGGAGAGGATGATGCCGGCTTCGGGCCCGCCGTGACCGAAGACGGAGACGACGGCAACCTCGACAGCTGCGGCTGCGCCGATGAGGAGAAACCCGACCACGGTGGCGAGGACCACCGCGGGTTTGCCAAGGACCACACCCATCTTGTTCTTGCTTCGGGGAATGTTTACTTCGCCAAGCTCTCGGCAGGAGAGGAACCACAGTCCACCGAAAATCAAGAACGCACCGGCAACCATGATCGCCAACTCGGTCGAAATTTGGGTGGCAATAAAGGTGGTGACCACGGGCCCCGCAATCCAGATGATTTCTTGCGCGGAGGCATCGAGTGAAAACAGGGGAGTGAGTTGTTTGGAGGTCACCATGGTGGGGTAGATGGTCCGCACAGCGGGTTGAATCGGCGGGGTGGCAAGCCCGCCGATGAATCCCACGGCGATGTAGGCACCAATGGGCATCAGGACGAAGGCAATTCCGGCCATGCTTGCTGCGGAGACCACGATCGTGAGGGTGATGACGGGCCGCATACCCCAGTGGCCCATCCACCGGGAGGTTAGGGGTCCCGCGAGTGCTTGCCCGAAGCTGGTTGCCGCGAGGACGAGCCCGGCTAAACCGTACGAGTTGAAGATTTGCTCGATGTGGAGCAGGTACGCCAGGGAGATCATTCCCGAGGGGAGCCTCGCGGTGAGCTGGGCAGAGATAATTCTGGCCACTCCGGGAGTTTTCAACAGGTCGGCGTATTTGTTCACAACCCCCCAAGCCTACGCCGGGAGTCTCGGCGTCGGTGGTCCCTGAAACAGTGGGCTCTAGCGGTGCAGAATCTCTCCCCAAGCTTGTGGAAAAAGGGCCAAAGTTGTCCACAGGTGTGGAGGACACGCCCACAAGATATGGGGTATGCAATTTGTCAGAAGTGCCATATATAGTGGTCAAGCTGTCGAAGGAAAAAGTGCCCTCTGAGCACCACCGGGGACGGAAATTCAACCGAAAACAACGTGATTTGTGGTCCCCCGGGCCAGAAAAATGAGGAGATAACTGTGAACATCACCGTGGTGAAGCGCAACGGCGACCGTGAGCCCTACGACGCGAACAAGATCAACCTGGCTATCGAGGAAGCAGCAAAGGGGCTGGACGACTCGATCACCTGGGTGACCCAGATCGCGAGCGAGCTCGAATTGACGCTGTTCGATGGCATCACCACCCAGCAGCTCGATGAAGCAGTGATTCAGGTCGCTCTGCAGAACGTCAAAGATGACCCTGCTTTCGACGTGGTGGCCTCTCGTCTGCTCGTGAAAACCATTTACAAGCGTGTGCTCGGTGACTACGAATCGGCAGAGGACCTCAAGCAGCTCCACGTTCAGCACTTCGAAGAGAACGTCCGTCGCGGAGTGGAGGAAGGTTTGCTCGATGAGCGCCTCACCCAGATGTTCGACTTCGACCGTCTCGCAGCCGCCCTGGAGCCCAGTCGCGATGAACTCCTCAAGTACATCGGTGTTGTCACCCTGAACAACCGCTATGGCATCAAGGGTCGCAACGGCGACCCGCTCGAGGTTCCCCAGTACTTCTGGATGCGCATCGCCATGGGACTCTCACTCAACGAGGAGAACCCCACCGACCAGGCGCTGAAGTTCTACGAGAAGATGTCGAAGCTCGAGTACCTGGCTGCGGGCTCCACGCTGGTCAATGGTGGAACGAGCTACCCGCAGCTCGCAAACTGCTTCGTGATGGAGATGCAAGACGACATCGAGCACATCGCGAAGACCACCCGCGATGTCATGTGGCTGACCAAGGGAACCGGAGGAATCGGTCTCGCCGTCACCAAGCTTCGCGCCCAGGGTTCACCCATTCGCTCCAACAACACCACGTCCACGGGCCCCATCCCCTTCATGCACACCATCGACTCCGTGTTGCGCGCGGTGTCTCGCGGCGGCAAGAAGTTCGGAGCGCTCTGCTTCTACATGGAGAACTGGCACCTGGACTTCCCTGAGTTCCTTGATCTGCGCCAGAACTCCGGTGACCCCTACCGCCGGACCCGCACCGCGAACACCGCGGTGTGGATTTCGGACGAATTCATGAAGCGTGTGGAGAACGACGAGCCCTGGTACCTCTTTGACCCGCTCGAGGTCTCCGACCTCAATGAGCTCTACGGTGCTGAATTCTCGAAGCGGTACGCCGAGTACATCGAGATGGCCGAAGCCGGCAAGCTCAACATGTTCAAGAAGATCGGTGCTCGCGAGCAATTCAAAGCGATTCTGATCTCTCTCCAGGCCACCAGCCACCCGTGGCTGACCTGGAAGGACACCATCAACAACCGTGCCATCAACAACAACACCGGCACTATTCACCTCTCCAACCTCTGCACCGAGATTTGCTTGCCGCAGGATGTCGACAACGTCTCGGTCTGCAACCTCGCCTCAATCAACCTCTCCCAGCACGTCGTCGACGGGGGAATGGACTGGGCGAAGATCGAGGAGAGCGCCCGCGTTGCGGTGCGCCAGCTCGACAACCTCATCGACATCACCCGCTCCAGCGTGAAAGAGGCTGACCACTCCAACGAGCAAAACCGCGCTGTTGGTTTGGGTGTCATGGGCTTCACTGACGTCATCGAGCGCTTTGGCTACAGCTATGAGAGCGAAGAGGCATACGACCTCATCGACGAAATCATGGAGCACGTCTCCTATGCCGCCATCGATGAGTCCGCCAACCTGGCTCGCGAGCGCGGTTCCTACAAGAACTTCGAGGGTTCTCGCTGGTCCAAGGGACTGGTGCCGCTGGACACCATCGACCTCACCGAGGCCGACCGTGGCGTACCCGTCGAGGTCAACCGCACTACCCGTCTCGACTGGGATTCCCTGCGCGAGAAGGTCAAGGGCGGTATGCGCAACGCAACCCTCATGGCTATTGCACCGACCGCCTCAATTGGTTTGGTCGCGGGAACCACTCCGGGTCTCGACCCGCAGTTCTCGCAGATCTTCAGCCGCTCGACGAGCTCCGGAAAGTTCCTGGAGGTCAACCGCAACCTGGTGAACGCGCTGCGCGAGCACGGCTTGTGGGAGTCCACGAGGGAGGACATCCTGCGAAGCCAGGGTGACATTCAGGGCATCGAGTCCATTCCTCAGTCCATCAAAGACACCTTTAAGACGAGCTTCCAGCTCTCTCCATTCGCCTTCCTCGAGGTGGCAGCGAGAGCGCAGAAGTGGATTGACCAGGCGATCAGTCGCAACATGTACCTCGAGACCAGGGACATGGACGACTTGATGTCGATTTATTCGGGTGCATGGAAGCGTGGCGTGAAGACCACCTACTACCTGCACATGAAGCCCCGCCACACCGCCGAGCAGTCAACGGTGAAGGTCAACAAGGCCGAGCAAATCAATAGCTTGGGCGGCCAAGCGCCCAAGAAGGGTTTCGGTGCTGCCGCACCAGCTTCGGCCGAGCCCGTTGCCGCAGGATCGGGTGCCCCCAAGAAGGGCTTCGGATTCGGCGGCGCCGCGAAGGCAGGTGATTAATCACCATGGACTTCGACTCCACAACCATCGACGGTTACGCCGTCCCAACAGACCCTATGGACCTTCTGCAGTGCGATAGCTGCCAGTAGTTCCACCCCACATAAATAACGATCTAGAGATAGGACAGAAACAATGGGAATCCTTGGACAAGGAGTGCAAGAAGGTCTTCTGCTCAAGCCTGTGAAATACAAGTGGGCAATGGACCTCTATGACCAGGCTGTGGCCAACACCTGGTTCCCCAACGAGATTCAGTTGGGTGAGGACATCGCTGATTTCAAGAAGATGACGGATGAAGAGCGACACGCCATCACCTTCTTGATGAGCTACTTCAACCCCAGCGAGCTGCTCGTGAACAAGGCTCTGGCCTTTGGTGTCTACCCCTACATCAACGCACCCGAGGCGCACCTCTACCTCGCCAAGCAGATGTGGGAAGAGGCCAACCACTGCATGAGCTTCGAGTACGTCCTCGAGACGTTCCCGATCGACCGTGAACAGGCCTATGCCTCCCACGTCGAGGTTCCCTCAATGGCCCGCAAGGAAGACTTCGAGGTCAAGTTCATCCGGCGGATGACCGAGGACACCATCGACATTTCCACCACCGAGGGCAAGCAAGACTTTGTGCGCAACCTGGTTGCCTACAACGTCATCCTCGAGGGCATCTGGTTCTACTCGGGCTTCATGGTCGCTCTGAGCTTCCGTCAGCGCAACCTGTTGCGTAACTTCGGATCCTTGGTCGACTGGATCGTCCGCGACGAGAGCCTGCACCTGAAGTTCGGTATCAACCTGATCCTCACCGTGCTGGAGGAGAACCCCGACCTGCAGACTCCTGAGTTTGCTGCAGAGATCCGCCAGATGATTCTCGACGCTGTGGAGATGGAGGAGCAGTACAACCACGACCTGCTCCCCAACGGCATCCTCGGGCTCAACGCGAACTACATCAACCAGTACGTGAAGTACTTGGCTGACCGTCGCCTGGAGGAGCTCGGTTTCGAGACCGAATACAACGTCTCCAACCCGGCTAAGTGGATGGCGACAGCGAATGACACCTTGCAGTTGGTGAACTTCTTCGAGTCCACCAACACCTCCTACGAGGTCAACGCAACATCGTCACGGTAAGGGCAAACCCTCACTAAACTAAGGAGTGCAGGGGGAGGAGACAGCGACGGAGTCTCCTCCCCCTGCCTTTTCTTTTGGCCCGGTGGCGTGTGAGGATGATGACATGAAGACCCCGGATGGCCAGCTCTCGCTCACCCTCAACACCGGAGACTCGATTCCCCAATTGGGACTCGGCGTCTTCAAAGTCGATGACGACATCTGCGAGCAGATTGTTCTCGATGCGCTCGAGGTGGGATACCGCCACATCGACACCGCGATGATCTACCGCAACGAAGCAGCGGTGGGTCGGGCCATCGCCAAGAGTGGGATTCCCCGCGATGAACTCTTTGTGACCACGAAGCTGTGGAATTCAGACCAGGGAGCAGACACGACCGCAGGCGCCTTGGCGACCAGCCTGGAGTTGTTGGGTCTTGACTATGTGGACTTGTATCTCATTCACTGGCCGGCACCACTGCGCGATGAGTATGTCGCCAGCTGGTTAGTCCTCGAAGAGCTCCACCGCGAAGGCCTTGCCAAGGCCATTGGGGTGTCGAACTTTGAGCCCGAGCACCTGGAGCGTGTGCTCAAGGAGGGCACTATCGTTCCAGCCATTAACCAGGTCGAGCTTCACCCCGCTTTCCAGCAGAGAAAACTACGTGCGTTCCAGGAGCCACGAGGCATCCTCACCGAGGCGTGGGGTCCTCTGGGTCAAGGAAAGTATGACCTCGCTGAACTACCCGGTCTCCAGGACATCGCCGAGTCACAAGGTAAGAGCATTCAGCAGATTGTCCTGCGCTGGCACCTCCAGGAAGGCGTGGTGGTTTTCCCGAAGACGGTGCGCAAAGAGCGCATGATCGAAAACCTCTCCGTGTTCGACTTTGAACTTTCCGAGGCCGAAATGGAAGCCATGGCAGCGATGGATGCTGACCGCCGGGTGGGAACACACCCGATGGATGGCAACTGGTAAGCGGTGTGAATCGCCTCAGCGGCGCTCTCAGTCCCTATCTTCTCTCTCACGCTCACCAGAGCGTGGACTGGTTCCCCTGGGGTACTGACGCTTTCGCTGAAGCTGCGAGGCGGGAGTGCCCGGTCATGATTTCGATTGGCTATTCCACCTGTCACTGGTGTCACGTGATGTCGAGGGAGAGCTTCGATGATGAAGCGACCGCCGACATCTTGAACCAGAAGGTGGTCTCAATCAAGGTCGATCGGGAGGAGCACCCCGAAGTAGATGCCCTCTACATGGCGCAAGCCCAAGCGTTCACGGATCACCTGGGGTGGCCACTCACTATCTTCGCCACCCCCGAAGGCGCAGCGTTCTACGCCCAGACCTATCTACCTCCGGAGCCTCGGGGAGGACAACCCTCTCTGCTCCAGGTTGTCGACGCGGTATCGACGGCATGGAGGGAGAAGCGCGACGAGGTTCTCCAGAGCTCGAGGGCCCTCGTCGAGGCGCTCGCGGATGCCACAGGCGCACTGGAGAATGAATCGAGCAATCAGGCTTTCCCCTCGGTGGAGCAGCTGTCGGTGATTGTCGAGGCTCTGGTTGCCCAGGAAGACACCGAATTCGGTGGTTTTGGGGGCGCCCCCAAATTTCCCACCTCGCCCGCTTTGTGCTTCCTCCAGGGGGAGGGCTTCGCCGGTCACGAGCTGGCAGCGGAGTGTGTTTCTCGAACCTTGTCCACGTATGCAGGTTCTGATCTCCGGGATTCCCTCGAAGGAGGCTTCTTCCGCTACTCCACGATGAGGGACTTCAGTGAGCCCCACTATGAGCGCATGCTCTATGACAATGCGGGGCTGCTGTCTCTGTATTCGAGGGAAGGCGACCTCGAAACGGCCGCGGCGATTGTCGAGTTCCTTCGCTCCACACTCCTCGTGGAGGGTGGGTTTGGGTCAGCGCAGGATAGTGAAAGCATCATCGAGGGCGAATCCAGCGAAGGGGGCTATTACGCCCTCGATGCCTCTTCTCGATCACAGCTCACACCGCCTGCGGTGGATGACAAGGTCATCACCGGGTGGAACGGTATGGCTCTGTCCGCGCTTGCCCACGCTCACCTCGCCGGAGTTCCCGGTGAACCGGGCGCGCTGGGGTCGAGCGTGGCGACGATGCTGCTCGAGAACCACGTTCGTGAGAATGGCACCCTCATTCGTTTATCCAAGGGGGGAATTCCTAGTAGCGCTCCTGCAACCCTCGAAGATTATGGAGGCCTGAGCCTTGGCCTTCTGGAGTTGGGTATGGCACTGGGTGAAGCGCGATTCGTGGGGGAGGCGTTTCGGCTTCTCGATTCTCTCCAGGGAAAGGAACACTCTCTCGGAGTCGACGACGTCATGCGCGACAACGGCTTGAGTGTGAGACCCGATATTCAAGAGGGAGCATCACCATCTGGAATCGCAATGACCGCTCAGGCTTTACTCCTGGCGGCCATCCTTCGTGGTAATCAAGGCGACGAAGAGCGAGCGAAAGCACTCCTTGCCCCCCATGTCTCGCAGGCCATGCTCACCCCGCTCGGCGCTGGAGGAATTCTCCAGGCTCTCTCCTCGCTCGCGAGAGATCACCGAGAGATCATCGTCATCTCGGATGGCCCCACCGAGTTAGCTGAGGTTGCTCGTCGCAGCCGGGTTCCAGGAACGCTGGTCCTATGTCTCAGCCCAGAGCAAGCACGCAGTTTCCTGGAGGTGGGGGTTGGTCTGCTGGAAGGTCGTACGGAAGCGGCGAGCCCTATCGCGTATGTCTGTCACCGAGGTGCATGCCTTTTGCCCGTGACCACCGAGGAAGCTCTCGAAGCTCAACTGCAACAATGATGAGGTGCTGATTCTCGCTGCAACACCCCTCGGGAACCTCGGGGACGCTAGCCCTCGATTGGCGGAGGCATTATCGAGTGCTGATCTCCTGGTGGCGGAGGACACCAGGGTGTTGCGCAAGCTGATGGCGGGGTTAGGGGTGAGTAACGATGCACCGGTTTTTTCAGCAAACGAACACAGTGAGGGTTCCATCGCGGAAGAAATATGGACGCGTGCCGTCACGGAGGACGTCCTGGTGGTCTCCGATGCCGGGATGCCAGCGATTAGCGACCCTGGCTTTGTTCTGGCCAGAGGAGCCAGGGAGCGGGGAATTCCCATCAGTGTGATTCCAGGTCCCAGTGCCGGACTCTCCGCGTTGGCGGTGAGTGGTTTGCCGACCGACCGATTCACTCATGAGGGTTTTGTGCCCAAGAAGGGCCGTCTGGGGTATTTCGAATCCTTGGCGGGCGAATCGCGCACCATGGTGTTCTTTGAGTCACCCCACCGCCTTCACGAGATGCTCCTGGACGCAGCGTCCGTTTTCGGGGACGATCGGGCAGCCTGTGTCGCACGCGAAATCACGAAGAAGTTCGAAGAAATTCAGAGAGGAACGCTCGCAGGGCTCGCAGGTCACTTCTCGGGGAGCGTGAAGGGCGAGATTGTGGTGGTGATTGGTGGGGCGACGGCGGGCTCGACTGATCTGCCTCAGGCGGTTATTCGGGTGGGCGAGCTCATGGATTCAGGAATGGGGCGCTCGGAGGCGTGCCAGGTGGTTGCTAAGGAGACCGGGATTCCCAAGAGCACCCTGTATAAGGAAAGTGTCGGGGACTCCGCGTAGGATTGAGCCTCGATGCCCACACAGCAGTCCGATTCTTTCTTTATCGCGACACCGATTTTCTATGTGAATGACGTGCCGCATATCGGGCATGCCTACACCGAAGTCGCCGCTGACGCGCTGTCCCGGTGGATGCGCAATTCCGGCATCGACACCTGGTTTCTGACGGGAACGGACGAGCACGGGCAAAAGATTATGCGCACCGCACTCGCGAACGGTGTTGCGCCGAAGGAGTGGGCAGACCGGCTGGTCGAACAGGCGTGGAAGCCTCTTTTGAGCACCCTGAACCTTGCCAACGATGACTTTATTCGCACCACGGAGGAGCGCCACGAGAGCGCGGTTCAGAAGTTTCTGACCCTCCTGCACGACAACGGGTTCATTTATCAGGGCGAATACGAGGGTTTTTACTGCGTGGGGTGTGAGGAATATAAGACACCCGCGGATCTCGCCGAAGGAACCGACGAATTTGAGGGCCAGAAGGTCTGCCAAATCCACGGCCGACCTATCGAGGTGCTCAAAGAAGAGAACTACTTCTTCACAATGAGTAAGTTCCAAGACCAACTGTTGGAGCTTTATCGGACGAGGCCCGATTTCATTCAACCGGCCAGTGTGAAGAACGAAATCGTGGCGTTTGTGAACCGCGGCCTGGAGGATCTCTCCATTTCGCGCTCCAACATCGATTGGGGCATCGAGTTGCCCTTTGACAGCAACCACGTGACCTATGTGTGGTTTGAAGCCCTCCTGAACTACATCACCGCAACGGGCTGGGGTGCGAACGACGAGGAGTTCGCTCGTCGCTGGCCCGCCGTCCAATTGGTGGGTAAAGACATTGCCCGCTTCCACGCGGTCATTTGGCCGGCCATGTTGATGGCTGCCGGTCTGGAGCCCCCGCGCAACGTGTTCGCCCACGGATGGCTGCTGGTGGGTGGCGAAAAGATGTCCAAGTCGAAGCTCACCGGTATCGCACCCTCGGACATCACCGATGTGTTCGGTTCTGATGCTTTCCGGTATTACTTCCTCCGCGCCATCACGTTTGGGTCTGATGGCTCGTTCAGTTGGGAGGATCTCTCCGCACGATACGAGGCGGAGCTGGCCAATGGGCTGGGAAACCTAGCGTCGCGGGTCATTGCGATGATTCATCGCTATCGCGGAGGAGTGGTTCCTGATCCCGCAGGGGGGTCTGCCGAGGCCGAAACGACTCTCCAGTCAGTCATCACCGATGCTGTGGCGAAGGCGAACACCGCGATGCACGCGTTCGCTCCGCATGAGGCCCTCAGCCAGATTTGGCGCATTGTTGAAGAGACCAATGGCTACCTCACCGAACAGGAACCGTGGGCGCTCGCCAAAGACGAAGCCCAAGCTAATCGACTCGACG
>JAYOYJ010000033.1:0-12060 GCA_038153485.1 Pontimonas sp.
CTCCTTTGCTGTACCCAGGAAGTATCAGCAAGAGATTCTGATGATCGGTATTTTGCTCGCCATCCTGTTCCGGGGGGTCTTCATCCTGCTGGGTGCTGCCCTCATTGCGAGCTTCAGCTGGATCTTCTACGTCTTTGGGGCTTTCGTGCTCGTCATTGGTATTCAGCTGTTCTTCTCCGGTCGAGAAGTCGATGTGGAGCGCGAAAACAGGCTCCTGACCTTCCTCCAGCGCCGCTTGGATATGACTGACGAGTTTCACGGCCTCAAGTTCCGGATTCTGGTGAAAGGCCGGATGCTCTGGACTCCTTTGATCATCGTGCTGGTGGCGATTGGAACCGCTGACGTGGTGTTCGCGGTGGACTCGATTCCCGCGATCTACGGCATTACCGAAAGCCCCTTCATCGTGTTCACCGCCAACGTCTTCGCGCTGATGGGTTTGCGGCAGCTGTATTTCTTGCTCGGTCACTTGATCGACAAATTGGTGTACCTACATTTCGGCATTGCCTTCATCTTGAGCTTCATCGGGGTGAAGCTCGTTCTGCACGCACTCCACGACAATGAGCTCCCCTTTATCAACAGAGGAGAGCACGTCGAATGGGTGCCAGAGATAGGCACCTGGGAGTCCTTGATTGTGATCGTGGCGGCGATGGCGGTGTCGGTGGGGGCAAGCCTGTGGAAGCTTCGGAGAGAGCGCCTGACCAGCTCGCTCTAGGGCACTCGAGAGGCCTGAGTGTTATTCTGTGGGGGTGTTTCGGCTCGCGCTTCTTGCTAGCCGCAGCGGACGCTAAACAGGCCCTCACCGCTGCGGAGTTTCTCCTGCGGCCACCCCACACACCGTTTTTCTCAAGGAGAGCACGTCAATGACCAGCACTAAGCCCCGCACCTTGGCAGAGAAAGTCTGGGCCGACCACCTGGTGTCGAAAGGTAAGGACGGCGAACCCGACCTTCTCTACATCGATTTGCACCTGGTCCACGAGGTGACAAGCCCGCAGGCTTTCGATGGTCTGCGCGTGTCCGGTCGTCAGGTTCGCAGACCCGATCTCACTATCGCCACAGAAGACCACAACACCCCCACCGTGGACATCGATAAACCGATTGCGGAGCCGACCTCGAGGACCCAGATCGAGACGCTGCGCAAGAACGCCGAAGAGTTTGGTATTCGTCTGCATTCCTTGGGCGATATCGAACAGGGCATTGTTCACGTGGTGGGACCCCAGTTGGGGCTGACGATGCCCGGAATCACGGTCGTGTGTGGGGACTCTCACACCTCCACTCACGGCGCTTTTGGTGCCATGGCTTTTGGTATCGGCACCAGTGAGGTCGAGCACGTGCTCGCCACCCAGACTCTGCCGGTGAAGCCGTTTAAGACCATGGCCATCACCGTGGAGGGTGAGCTCAAGCCCGGTGTGACAGCGAAAGACATCATCCTCGCCGTCATTGCCAAGATCGGAACCGGTGGCGGTCAGGGCTACGTCCTCGAGTATCGAGGGTCCGCGATTCGCTCACTATCCATGGATGGGCGCATGACGATCTGCAACATGTCGATCGAGGCTGGGGCGAGAGCGGGAATGGTCGCCCCGGATGAGACCACGTTTGAGTATGTCAAGGGTCGCCCGCACGCACCTCAGGGCGAAGACTGGGACAAGGCTGTCGCCTACTGGAAGACCCTGCCCACAGACGAGGGCGCCGTCTTTGACGCCGAAGTCTTTCTGGATGCCAATGAACTAGAACCCTTTGTGACCTGGGGCACCAACCCGGGCCAAGGCGTGCCGCTCAATGACGCCATTCCCGATCCCGAGACCATCTTGGACCCCAATGAAAAAGCGGCTGCGCTTCGAGCACTCGAATACATGGATTTGGAGCCTGGAACCCGCATGAAAGACATCAAGGTGGACACGGTTTTCATGGGCTCCTGCACGAACTCCCGCCTGGATGACCTGCGCACCTTTGCCTCCATCATCAAAGGTCAGAAGAAAGCGGATCATGTGCGCTTGATGGTGGTTCCGGGCTCAGCCCGGGTTCGGCTGGAAGCCGAAGCCGAAGGTATCGACAAGATCGTCGAAGAATTCGGGGGCGAATGGCGTTTTGCCGGGTGTTCAATGTGCCTGGGGATGAACCCGGATCAGCTGGGGCCAGGCGAGCGTGCCGCGTCCACTTCCAATCGAAACTTTGAAGGTCGCCAAGGCAAGGGTGCCAGAACCCACCTGGTCTCGCCTGTCGTCGCTGCTGCGACCGCTATCCGAGGCACTCTGTCGAGTCCCGCAGATTTGATGCAGGAAGCAGGCGTCTAATGGACAAGGTTTCCTTGATTGAAGGCGTCGGCGTTCCGCTTCGGCGCAGCAACGTCGACACCGACCAGATCATCCCCGCCAAGTTCCTCAAGCGCGTGACCAAGACCGGGTACGACGATGCGCTGTTCTCAGCATGGCGGGATGACCCCGACTTTGTTCTGAATCAAGAGCCCTACGCCCAGGGCAGAGTGCTCGTGGCGGGTCCCGACTTTGGCACCGGATCCTCGCGAGAGCACGCGGTGTGGGCGCTGAGGGATTATGGCTTCCAAGCCGTCGTGTCCTCCAGGTTTGGGGATATTTTCCGCTCCAACTCGGGCAAACAGGGGCTGGTGACCGCGGTGGTACCGGAATCTGTGGTGGAGGCCATCTGGGCCGAAATAGAGGCACACCCGGGCCTGGACGTTACCGTTGACCTCGAAGCCCGTGAGGTACGGTGTGGAGCGGTACATTCCGCGTTTGACATCGACGATTACACGCGCTGGCGCCTCATGGAGGGACTAGATGACATCGCTCTCACCCTCCAACAAGCGGACAAAATCGATGCGTTCGAATCCTCCAGAGATTCCTGGAGGCCGGCAACACTGCCCCCGAGGAGTCAGTAAATGACCCCGGCCGGAACGCCAGCCGCCAAGGCTGCCGTGACCCAGCCGGAAGCAGCGGACACCGTCATCTTTGAGGGTGGAAAACCACTGGTCGGTGAGGTGTCGGTCCGAGGGGCAAAGAACCTCGTTACTAAAGCCATGGTGGCAGCGCTACTGGCTGACACCCCCAGCACGTTGAAAGGTGTGCCGGAAATTAGTGATGTTGCCGTGGTGCGGGGTTTGCTCGAAGCACACGCCGTCAGTGTCACCGAGGATGCCGATGGCGAGCTGGTCCTCGACCCACGAGGGGTCAAGAGCGCGCACTTCGCCGAAATTGACGCCCATGCAGGCTCGAGCCGTATACCAATCCTCTTTTGTGGTCCACTCCTGCACCAGCTTGGCGAAGCTTTCATACCCGATTTGGGGGGCTGCCGGATCGGGGATCGTCCCATCAACTTTCACCTGGATGCACTGCGGGCTTTTGGTGCACAACTGGAAAAGAGTTACGAAGGCATCCGCCTGAAGGTACCGCAGCGTCTGGTTGGAGCACGGGTAGACCTGCCCTACCCGAGTGTGGGAGCCACGGAGCAGGTCCTGCTCACTGCGGTTCGGGCCAAAGGAGTGACAGAGCTCACCAACGCAGCCATCGAGCCAGAAATTATTGACCTCATCGCCATCTTGCAAAAGATGGGTGCCATCATCGTTGTGGAGCCCAACCGGACCATCGTCATCGAAGGTGTCGAGACCCTGCAGGGATATCACCACACCGCGCTTGCCGACCGCAACGAAGCCGCCAGTTGGGCAGCAGCTGCGCTTGCCACCCACGGCGATATCTATGTTCGGGGTGCGAAACAGCAGGACCTTATGACGTTCCTCAACGTCTATCGCAAAGTGGGAGGACTGTTCGATATCGACGATGAGGGCATCCGTTTTCGACACCCCGGTGAAGCCATCAAACCCGTGGTCATCGAAACAGATGTGCACCCGGGTTTCATGACCGACTGGCAACAACCCATGGTGGTTGCGCTCACCCAGGCTGAGGGCCGCTCCATCGTCCACGAAACCGTGTACGAAAACCGTTTCGGGTTCACCGACGCTCTCGTTCAAATGGGAGCCAACATCGAGGTCTATAAGGAAGGCATCGCGAGCATTACCCGTCGGGTCCCTAGGCGCCCCCTCGAACAAGCTGCCGTTGTCACCGGACCTACTCCGTTGCACGGAGCCAACATCCGAGTCCCTGATCTTCGAGGCGGCTTTAGCCACGTGATCGCCGCGGTGACGGCCCAGGGAACTTCCGAGGTGAGCAACATCGGCATCATTTCCCGGGGTTATGAGCATCTGCTCAAAAAGCTCGATGCGCTGGGTGTGAGCTTCGAACTGGGAGCGTAGCTCCCGTGTCGAAGACTTCGAAGCCTCGACGTTCTGCCGAAATTCGGTGGCGCATCATCGCCGTGTTGATTCTTCCCATCTTCGGGGCGATGGTGAAGCTTCGCATAAGACCAGGCTCCAGCCTGCCGACCTCGGGTCCTTTCATCCTCTCGCCCAATCACTACAGCGAAATCGACCCCGTCGTCATGGGTGTGGTGGTGTGGAAACTCAGGAGAACTCCACGCTTCTTGGCTAAGGCATCTCTGTTTCGCGTCCCCGCACTGGGGTGGTTGATGCGCTTCAGTGGTCAAATTCCTGTCGAACGAGACGCCTCTGCCCAGTTGGGTAAACCTCTGCAGGCAGCAAAGCTCTTGACCGACCGAAACCAGGGGGTCATTGTCTATCCGGAGGGGACATTAACGAAAGACCTCGACTTTTGGCCCATGAAAGGTAAATCGGGTGCGGTTCGGATGGCCCTCGAGCAAAACATCCCGCTTTATCCGGCGGCCCATTGGGGAACACAGAACTGGATGGGTCGCTACGCCAAAAAAATTCGCGTCTTTCCTCGAACCACCATTGATGCAGTGGTGGGCGAACCGTTTGATCTCAGTAAGTATCAGGGAAAACCTCTCACGAGGGAGCTCCTCGAAGAAGCAACCGAGGCATTGATGCACGAAATTGCCGCGTTGGTGGGTTCACTGCGAGGCGAAACTCCTCCGAAAACCCTGCATGATGGAACTGGATCGAAGGAGACTCGATGACTCACCTCGCCGTGCTGGGAGCAGGTTCCTGGGGTACCACGTTCGCGAAAGTCCTCGCGGATGCAGGCTCAGACGTTCGACTGTGGGCCAGGCGTGGAGAAATAGCTCGCGAGATTCAGAACACCAATCGCAATAGCGACTATCTTCCCGGGATTAATCTCCCAAGAAATCTGCACTGCTCGACGGATATGGCAGACGTGTTGAGTGGTGCCAGCCAGGTTTACCTGGCCGTCCCCAGTCAACACTTGCGCTCGAATCTTCAGGACGCCAGCGCCCACATCTCTCCGGACGCCCTGGTGGTGAGCCTGATGAAAGGGGTGGAGGCTGGTTCCGGTCTTCGGATGAGCGAAGTCATCGCGGAGGAAGGAATCGACTCCTCACGGATTGCCGTGGTCAGCGGGCCAAACCTCGCACTCGAAATCGCGAAAGAACAACCCACTGCGGCAGTCGCCTCATCAGAAAGTGAGGAGGTTGCGGGTGCGGTGGCGACATCAGCCACCAACGCCTACTTCAAGACCTTCATCAACACCGATGTCGTGGGGACCGAATTCGGCGGGGTGTTGAAGAATCTCATCGCTGTGGCTGTCGGTATCGCCGATGGCGTGGGTTATGGGGAGAACACGAAAGCCTCGATTATCACGAGGGGTCTCGCGGAGATCAGCGCCTTCGCGGCAGCCTTTGGGGCAAAACCTCAAACCATGTCGGGTCTTGCGGGACTCGGGGACCTCATTGCTACGTGTGAGTCGCCTCTATCGAGAAACAACACCGCGGGACGCCTACTCGGTCAGGGCCACAGTTTCACCGATGTGGTCGCCACCATGAACCAAACCGCCGAGGGGCTCTCCGCGGTGAAGCCGGTGTTGGAGCTCGCCCAGCGCCAAGGCATCGCGATGCCAATCGTGACCCAGGTCGGTCAGGTTCTGGATGGCTCCAGGGATCCGCGCGAACTCGCACCGCATTTCGCCACCGATTCGGATACCCCCGAGGGCGAGTAGTCGTGCTCACCACGGTCGGGACGAGCTCCCTCGTTGCCGAGAAGTTCGGTAGCGAACCCGCTCGCGTCATTGCCCTTCACGGGTGGGGCAGAAGCGGTGCTGATTTTGCACGGATTTTGGCGGGCCAGGATGGCCTCGCGATTCACCTGCCAGGCTTTGGTCCGGCACCCGCTCCACCCCACGCGTGGTCAAGCGCCGACTACGCCGAAGTGATCGCACAGGCTCTCGAGGGCAGGGACCCGGTTGTGGTCGTGGGCCACTCTTTTGGCGGTCGTATCGCCGTGCGCTTGGCTGCCGCCCATCCCCAGCTCGTCTCACACCTGGTGCTCACCGGTGTCCCGCTGACCAGAGTCCAAGCACGCAGCGCTCCGAAGCCGGTATTCCGGCTTGCTAGGGCGCTTCGCCGGGCGCGGCTCGTTCCCGAGTCCGTGATGGAATCTACGCGCCAGAGATACGGATCACAGGATTACCGCCAAGCATCGGGAGTCATGCGGGAGATCCTCGTCGGGGTCATTGGTGAGGACTATCTCGACGACGCGACACGAGTTACCTGCCCGGTGACGATGGTCTGGGGAAAGCTCGATACGCCTGCACCCCTTGCCGCAGCCCAGCGAGCACTCGACTTTTTTCCCCACGCAACGCTCCGGGTTGTCTCCGGGGCCGGACACCTTCTGGAGGGTACCCTCGAAGACGAGGTCGCATCGGCTGTGGCCGAAGCACTCCGCGACTAGAAGGACACCGATGGCCACCGAGACCCTCATACTTCTCGCCGCCATCACCTCGGGAATCCTCACGGCGGCCCTTCAAAATCTCAAATGGCTTCGTGTTGCGCAGCGGGTCCACTATCTGCCCCGCGAGGTGGCCCGCATGGAGCGTCTCTGGTTTGATCGCAGGCCGCTGGGCGCTCTGTGGTGGCTCATCGCTGCGATCTGTGCGTTGGTATCGGTGCAAGGCCCTGCCTGGTTCCAGATGCCAGAGCTTGCGTGGGCCGCGGTCCTCGCACCGCTGTTCATTCTTCCCACCCCCTGGAAGTTGCCTTTCCGAGGAGTGACCAGCCCTTTGGCCTGGACTCCTCGAGCCATCCGGGCATACTCCGGAATTCTTCTTGCCCAGGTCCTCATCGGTGTTCCCACCGTGTTCCTGCTCGGGCCGGCTGGAGTTCTCATCCCCATTCTGTTCACGGCAAACCTCGCCGATTTGTCCCTGGGGTTTCTCTGGTATCTCGAGCGGAACCTCTCGATGAAGTTTGTTCACCAGGCACAGGAGCGCCTCGCGAAGGTGAAGCCCACGGTCGTGGCCATCACCGGGTCGTATGGGAAAACCTCGACAAAGGGTTATGTCGCTCACATCGTGGGCGCATCTCACAGCACCATGGCTTCCCCCGCAAGTTTCAACAATCTGATGGGGCTCTCGCGCACCATCAATGAACACTTGATCGCGGGCACGAGCGTGTTTGTGGCCGAGATGGGGATGAATGCCGAAGGGCGCATTCGAGAACTCACCAACTGGTTCCCCCCGGATATCGCCGCTATTACGGTCATCGGAGAAGCACACATGGAGCGATTGGGGTCAAAAGAGGCGATATTCCGGGCCAAATCCGAGATCACGGAGAAAGCTCCCGTCGTGGTTCTTCCCGTGGATCAGAAAGAACTCCGCGCTCTGGCCGACAAGTGTGAGCGGCAGGGCAAAGAGGTCATCCGTGTGAGCGCCCAGGGAAAGAAAGCGGACGTCGTCGTCGACCCCGATTTGGGCACCATCACCTATGGGCCGGGAGCAAGCCCCCGCCCCATGGATATGCCCCCCTTCGGGCACGCGGTCAACGTTGCGGTCGCACTGGGTATCGCCTGGAAGTTGGAGGTGCCACTCGACCAGGCGCTCTCTCGAGTCGCGCATTTGCCCGTCGCTGCCCACCGCGCTGAGGTCGCCACCCACGACGACGGTGTGGCCATCATCGACGACACCTACAACTCCAACCCGTCGGGAGCGAAGCACGCGGTGGAATCCGCCGCGAAGCTTGCGAAGGAGCGAAAAGCTCCGCTGGTGGTTGTCACGCCGGGAATGGTGGAGCTTGGCCCCGTCCAGGTCGAGCGAAACTCCCAACTGGCTGCATCGGTGGTGAAGGCGGGCGGAACTCTGGTCGTCGTCGGTCGCACCAACCGCAAAGCGCTGCTCAAGGGTGCGGGCGGGATAGCCGATGTTTTCGACACGCGAGGAGACGCCGTCACCCATGCCCTCCAGATTGCTGGCGACCAGGGCGTTATTCTCTATGAGAACGACCTACCCGATCATTACCCCTAAACCGGGGAGTGCTAGCAGGCGAGGACCCTCATGAGCCAGAGCACCTGGGCCGTAGTGTTTGGTGGCCCCAGCCCGGAGCACGAAATCTCCATCCTGACGGGACTCCAAGCGGAGCGAGTGCTCTCTGACGGCGGGCACGACGTCATTCCGGTCTATCTCGCTCCCAATGGTGCATGGTTTCAGGTTCCAGCCCTCTCCGAAGCTAAAGACTTCTTGACCGGAGCTCCTTCTGGCTCCAAAGAGCTCGAGCTAGTTCTGTCGTCCCAGCCGGGGATTTACCCCAAGAAAGGCATGGGCAAGAAGCCCCTCTCGATTGATGCCGCCCTCCTGTGTTTCCACGGTGGTCTGGGCGAAGGCGGCGGAGCCGCAGCACTGTTTGAGTTCATGGAAATTCCCGCGACTGGCTCCAGTGTGTTCGCCGGTGCGGTGGGAATGGACAAGCTCGCCTTTGGCGGCCTGGTTACTCAAGCCGGAATCTCTTCACTGCCTCGCGAAGCAGTCCTCGCCACCCAGGATCCCTCCTTCCCCGGCCCCTACATTGTCAAGCCCCGATTTGGCGGCTCTTCGATCGGGATCGAAATTGTCGACGATATTCAGACCGCAAGGACCCTGCTCACCACCTCGCCCCACCTGAAAGCGGGAGCCGTCCTTGAGCCCTATCGACCAGAGCTTGTCGATCTGAACATTTCGTTTAGGACCTATCCCGAGTTGGAGCTCACGGACCTTGAGCGCCCATTGCGATCCGAAGGAGAGAAGACAGGTCTCTACTCTTATCAAGAGAAGTATCTGGCTGGCGGGGGAGCAGGTCTCACCCACGCTCCCCGGGAGTTCCCCGCGGAGGCTCCCAAGGCCATTCATGAGAAAGCCCGAGAGCTTGCCACCAGGGTTGCAGAGGTCTCCCGCCTGGCCGGCATTATTCGAGTGGACCTGCTCTGGGATGAGAAGACGGGCGAGCTTTTTGTCAACGAGGTGAACACGATTCCCGGTGCTTTGTCGCTGTACTTGTGGGCACCGAAGCACTCGGCTCTCCGCGTGCTCGAGGATGCCTTGACTGAAGCCAAGGATCACCCGGTGGTGCTGCCACACAGCGGCTTCGGTCAAGGGGTTGCGCTTCGCGCTGCGGGTGGAATTGCTGGGAAATTAGTGGGCCTCGATGGCCCGCGCGGCTAGGTCTCCCCGCTAGTCCAGCACGCTCGAGGGGTCCAGACATTCGCCGATCGGTGCCGACTGGCTCCCGACTGCTCGAGCTAAGTCCCGTAGGACTGTGGTTCCCGAGACGACCTCCGAGTCGACGATGACTTCGGTGGCGGGGTCGAGTCCATAGGTGGTGAAGACAAAGCGGGGTGCATCGGAATCATCGCGAAGCCAATCGATGCCCTCCACGCTCGCACACGGGAGAGTCGAGGGGGGAGGTGTCGGCAGTCCACACCGCACGATGACCGCGACCGGCTCACCCCAGGCTGCGGTGGCCTGAGCATTGACACTTCTGCGGGGGAGGTCTGCGACGGTGTCGGGAAGCCTTACCGCCATATTCGCGCACGCCGGGCTGTTGGCGTTGATGGCTGGCTCCAGGGCGACCGTGGGTGAGCATCCGGCGAGGAACCCTGTTGCGAGCAGACTGAGTGCCACCGGGGTGAGAGCCTTCACAGAGAAAGGCTAGCGTGGGGGGATGAGCGATTCCTTGGCGCCGCTGGATTCCACAGTGGGTGAGTTGGGCGAAAACGTAGCCCTCGAGTGGGTTCTGCCCATCTTGCCCACCAGTGACCAGGTGGTCCTGGGTCTTGGGGATGATTCAGCCCTGGTGAGACTGCCGGATAACCAGGTGCTCGTTTCTTCGGACATGATGATCGAGGGGCCTGATTTTCGCTTCGAATGGTCACTGCCCGCCGATATTGGCTTCAAAGCCATCGCCAGTAATGCCGCGGACATTGCCGCCATGGGCGGTGCGGTGGTCGGTTATGAGATCGCCGTCGCGGTGCCGCACACCACACCGCTTCGAATGTTGCTGGGCCTTGCTGAGGGTTTCGCAGCGGGAATTGAGGCCCTCACACCGGGTGCTGGAGTGCTCGGTGGCGACCTCTCCCGAGCAGATAAGTTCACCATTGCCGTCACGGTCTTGGGGTCTATGCAGGGCTTAGCCCCGGTTGTGCGCTCCGGAGCGAGACCCGGTGATGTTGCCTGTGTTGCGGGCGAGCTCGGGCTCTCACACAGGGGTCTTCAGGCCTTACTGGCAGCGGGCGATGATGAGCTCGAGATTGCCGCATTGGTGCGCAGAGACCCCGCCGTCGCGCATCATCTGCGACCCACTCCGCCCATCGCAGTGGGGCCCTTGGCTGCAGCAGCAGGTGCGACCTCGATGATGGACATTTCTGATGGTCTTGTGCTCGACGCATATCGGATAGCCAAAGCAAGCGGTGTTCGAATCTCCCTGGATCCTGAAGCCGGGCTCGATGACCATGCTCTGTATGGGGGAGAAGACCACGGCCTCCTCGCCACCTTCCCTCCCGGTGTCACCCCACCGGAGGGCTTTCGCCCCGTGGGGGTCGTCGAGGGAGGATCCCCCGGCGTGAGCCACGAAGGCGTTGATCTCGATGCTCAGGCAGGCGGCTGGGATCCCTTTAGGAACCTCGCCCAGTAAACCGTCGTATCCCCATACTTCTTTGTCCCGAGGTCGTCAAAACCTTCGGGAAACTGGGGTGGAGCACTCTGAGCTGAGCGCTCCACGACGATAATCGCGTCTCCTTGCAGCCAGGAGCGAAGTGCCTCGAGGTGATCATCGAGCGCCTGTGATGCGTAGTCGTAGGGGGGATCGAGAAATGCGAGAGACACAACTGCGGGGGGAGACCCGGCCAGAAACCCTCCCACCGAGGTTTTCGTGGCGTGAAGCGCTGGCTGGTGGCTAAGAGCTAGGGCGATCGTCTGGATGTTGTCTCGTATGCCCCGGTTTGCACCCGTGTGCTGATCGACTAACCAGACAGCGCTAGCACCCCTCGAGGCTGCCTCTAATCCCAGAGCTCCCGTCCCCGCGAAAAGATCGAGGACGCGTGCCCCTCGAAGATTCATCAGGGATTCAAGCCTCGAAAAGATTGCTTCCCGAACCCGATCAGAGGTCGGCCTGGAGACCTTGTCCGGTGCCGCCAGACGCAGTGAGCCTGCCTCGCCGGCGATGATTCTGGTCATTCCCCAACGCTAGCGGGCTTTCCAGAGGGCACGGCCTCCAGGCGATAGCGTGGCAGGGTGAGCGCGGGGCTAGACACCACACTGCAGGGCATCCTGGGCGATCGGACCCAGAAAGCCCTCCAGAAGGCTTTCGGGTATAGCACTGTGGGGGATCTGCTCCAGCACTATCCGAGGCGTTATGCCAGTCGGGGTGAGCTGACGTCGATCGCGGGAGTGCCGATCGGGGACCAGGTCACGCTGGTTGCCGAGGTGGTTTCGGCCAAACAGCGTCCCATGCGTCAGAAGCGTGGTTCCGTCCTCGAAGTCGTCATCTCCGATGGGACCGGCCTAGTCACGCTGACGTTTTTTAACCAGGCCTGGCGACAAAATGATTTGGTTCCCGGCGCCAGGGGCATGTTTGCCGGAAAGGTGGGGGAGTATCGGGGGGAGCATCAACTCGCCCACCCCGACTATGACCTCTTCAGCGATGAGGAGGCTTTAGTTCAGGGCAGTGAGGAGTGGGCGAAGCGCCCTATCCCCCTCTACCCCGCTACATCCACTGTGGCGAGCTGGCAGATCGCCAAAGCCCTCGGAATTGTGTTGGATG
>JAYOYJ010000034.1:0-11592 GCA_038153485.1 Pontimonas sp.
CACGCGGATCACCCACGGCGTCGGGGAGGGCCCGAATAATGTCCTGGAAGCCCCGATGGGTGGCGGCAATAGCCTCAGTAAGCTCGGCGACCTCATAGTCATCCTTCACCAGGCGCATCTCACTAATGACCTCGTCGAGACGGTCATCGCTAGCGGTGTCTGGTGTGCTTCGGCGCTCTCGAATCTCGCGCGTGAGGCTCTCCTCGGCGGAGGCGGCTACGGCGCTCGAGGTCAGATCGAGGTCATCGAGGGACCAGCTCTCCATATCCTTGGTCACCAGCCCCAGCCACACTCCGACGTCGGCCAGCCCAGGCCGCCGACCCGTCCAGAATTCGCCGATGGCGGGGTTTGCATAGAACTCATCGCTCGTGCGGGGGGCTGGAGGCAGAACAAACAGCGCCCACTGATGCGTCGCACCCTCGGGTGTTCCCAGCAGAATGCTTCCTGGAGTCGTGCCAGATCCCCATCCCGTGAGATAGGTCAATGCGGTATGGGGTCGATAGGGATAGTCGGTGTCGTTGGAGCGGACTTTCGTCGACCCCGCGGGGATGATCAGTGTCGTGCCCGGAAAAGCGGCACTGACAGCCTCTCGTCTGCCCTGCACGAGGGGAACATGAGGCAGTGGCGAGGCGGCATCACTCTGAAAGTCTGCCCAGCCTGTTTGGATAAAGTCCCGAAATGCCTCCGAAATGGGCGTGGTCGAGCGATTCTCCCGAGGTGGAGGGGAGGAAGACTCGGCCATCTCTCTAGTCTGGCACCTAGCATGGAGGCGTGCCAGCAGCCATCGACCTTCATGCCCACACCACCGCCTCTGATGGTGATGACAAGCCCTCCGAGCTCATCGAGCACGCCAGGGCCGCAGGGATCGATGTTCTGGCTCTGACCGATCACGACACCATGAGTGGCCTCGAGGAGGCTCGTGACACCGTTGCAGGATCTGGGCTCACGCTGCTGCCGGGCATTGAATTGAGCGCTCAAGTAATCGATCAGGAACCCGGTGCAATTCCCCGGAGCGTGCATCTCCTCGGGTATGGCGTTGATCCAGGTAACTCGGTTCTTGCCGAGGAGATGGAGAGGATTCGAGCACACCGTGATGATCGCCTGCGCCTCATGGTCAACAAACTCGCCCCAGATTTTGGCATCAGCTGGGATGAGGTCCGCCAAGCCATTCCGCCCGGTGCCACACCGGGGCGTCCTCACATTGCCCAGATTCTGATTCAAAAAGGGTATTTCCCCGACACGACGGCAGCGTTTGAGGGTCCGCTACGGGCGGATGGCCCCTACCACGTGCCGCACTATGCCCCCAGGCTCCACCGGGCCATCCAGGTGATTCGAGATGCCGGGGGAGTTCCGGTACTTGCCCACCCCTATACCGGGGCGCGCTCGGGCGCAGTGCGCCACGACCAGCCCCTGGCCCGTGTGCTTGAGGACTACCAGGTGTTTGTTGAGGCTGGTCTTGCGGGTCTTGAGATTGACCACCGGGAGAACACTGAGGAGGGCAAAGCCGTGTTAGGCAATGTCGCCTCCGAGTTTTCGCTGATTCGCACCGGCTCCAGTGATTACCACGGCACGCGCAAACCCAACCAGTTGGGTGAGAACACCACAGCCTCGAACGAGCTCGAGAGAATCCTGGAGCAGGTCACAGGACTCGGCTTATTTAGCTAGATC
Organism: Pontimonas sp.; assembly: GCA_038153485.1. Classification (GTDB taxonomy): domain Bacteria; phylum Actinomycetota; class Actinomycetes; order Actinomycetales; family Microbacteriaceae; genus Pontimonas. Next base: position 1,669 of record JAYOYJ010000034.1, read on the forward strand.
GTGTGCGCCGGCGCTGCCTGGTGCGCGCGCGTCCTCGGTAGTCACCCTGATCGGAGGGGTCGTGGGCACGCGGTTTCTTCTGCTGCTCACGCTTCGGCTTCGCTGGCTGCCCGGCCTGCTTTTCCTTCTGCGGTATCGGTGTCAGCTTCAAGCGTCCCTTCGTGCCGGGTTCGATCTTGAGATCCTCGAACAGGTGGGGAGAGGAGGAATAGGTTTCCACCGGTTCGGGAATCCCCATTTCGAGAGCTCTATTGATCAGAGCCCACTTGTGGAGGTCGTCCCAGTCCACGAACGTCACCGCGATACCCGTTTTTCCGGCACGGCCGGTGCGGCCCACGCGGTGTAAATAGGCTTTGTCGTCCTCGGGAATGGTGTGGTTGATGACGTGGGTGACGTCATCCACGTCAATTCCGCGTGCCGCCACATCGGTGGCTATGAGGACGTCTTTCTTGCCCGCTTTGAAGGCGGCCATGGAACGCTCACGAGCGTCTTGGCTCATGTCGCCATGGACGGAGCCAGCTTGGAAGCCTCTGTCGTTGAGTTCCTCCATGAGGCGCGCCGCAGCCCGCTTGGTCCGGGTGAAAATGACCGTTTTGCCGCGACCCTCTGCTTGGAGAATGCGCCCGATGACCTCGTCTTTATCCATCTGGTGGGCTCGATAGACGAAGTGCTCAATATTGGCCTGAGTCACGCTCTCATCTGGATCCGCGGCACGAATATGGATGGGCTTATTCATGAAACGCCTGGCCAAGGTCACCACGGGACCCGGCATGGTCGCCGAAAACAGCATGGTGTGACGGGTGGGGGGCGTTTGGGAGAACAGCTTCTCCACATCCGGTAAGAAACCCAGGTCCAGCATTTTGTCTGCTTCATCCAAGACCATGACCTCGATGCCGCTAAACGAAATCAGTCTTTGGGAAGCCAGATCCAGCAATCGGCCGGGAGTTCCCACCACAATTTGGGCGCCCGCCTGAATCTGTTCGATTTGGCCCTCATAGGCTTTGCCGCCATAAATCGAGACCACCGTGGTGGAGCGATTCTTAGTCGCCAATTCCATGTCTTCGGTCACCTGGACCGCGAGCTCTCTGGTGGGAACCACCACGAGAGCCTTCACGCCCTTCTCGGGGTTGGGGCCTAGCCGCTGAATGAGGGGAAGGCCAAACCCGAAGGTCTTGCCCGTTCCCGTTTTAGCCTGACCAATGATGTCTTGGCCGGTGAGGGCGATGGGGATGGTTTGTTCCTGAATAGGAAATGGCTCGATGATGCTCTTACTTGCAAGCGCCTCGACCAGATCGGCATCAATACCGAGGTCGGAAAATTTCACGTCTAGGGGAATCCTTTTGTCTTTATGTACGCCCCAGTCTAGACGGTGCACCGGGAGGTGGCCCTTCCTCCCTGGCTAAGCTGGGGCCATGCCCTGGTGGTGGAAAAAGAAGAACAAAGCCGATCGCCCGTCTCTCTCTGTTACCCCTCGCGGCGAAGAGAGTGTCGCGTCGAAAGTTGATCTGGGGACACTCGCGCCACCGCTCGCTGATTCTCTGTCCAGTGCGTGTGTGTTGCACCAGGCTCTGGCATCGAAACTCTCCACTCTCGCCGGTGGCGCGTGGGGTTCACAGGATGCCGAAGATTTAGGTTTGGCGTCCGGTCACGCGATGGATCGCTACCGGCGCTTTCGGACGCTCCTACAGGACTATGTCGAGGATGTCGCCGATGCTGTGGCGGTTCCCCGCGAGCGTTTAGCGGCACACCTCGATCGGGTGGAGAGCGCTCGCTGGTATGAGGGTGTGGGTACTGCGTATGTGGTGACCGGCTTCACACGCGACTTTTGGCACCGACTTGCGGAAGGTTTTGATCCCCGGGTTACCGGGGAGTTGCAGGACATCCTGGCCGACCGTGGTGATGAGGACTTGCTCGCGGGGGTGTTGGAGCGGTTTCTCGCTGTGGATGAGAAGTATTCTTCGAGGCTTAGTCTGTGGTGCCGTCGACTCGTCGGCGACACCATGTTGATCTGTCGGGATGCTCTCGTTGAGTCAGCCATGACTGAGGTCGACGCGGAGGTGCGACTCGAACCTGTTCTCACCGACGTGGTGGCTCTTCACACGCGCCGTCTCGATCGTTTGGGACTGACCGCCTAAGAGTGGGTGAGTTCACTCCACAGGGCGTCATCGGCGGCCTTGCGGCGCTTCGGGAGGACAAGCCCCAGCGCCACAGTTCCCACTAGAGCCAGACCGAGGGCTACCACCCATCCCCAGGGGCCCCCCGCATCGAGACCCACCCAGATTGCTGCAAGCCAGCCGATCGAGCCAAGCCCAATCGCGGAGGCGGGGAGCACGGCAAGTCCGTGGTGTTCCCGGCCAGGGATCAGGTAGCGCAGCGCCAAACCGAGGATGCCAGCGAAGGTGACGACGAGAACCAGTTCCATGGTTAGGGGGCGAAGCCGACTTTGCGGGACTTTTCTTGCCCGATTTCGACAAACGCGAGATTCCTCGAGGGCACCACATACACGTGGCCTTTGTCGTCTTCGAGGCGCAGCGTTCCGTTGTCTGACCCCACCGACTCCGCAATCGCTTTCTCGATGTCCGCAGCGGACTGCGTGGTCTGGAACATCAGTTCCCGGGCAGTGTTGACAATTCCAATGCGTATATCCACGGTGTCTAGCGTACGACACGTCACCTGTGTGGTTTAGCCTCCAGGGGATGGCTTCGCACAGCACCTCGTTACTCGGCACACCCCCGCGCGACTGTGCCGTAGTGCTGGGAGCTCCAGGTAGCGGCAAGACCACGCTCCTGATCGAGCGGATGGTGTCCCTCCATCGAGCGGGTGTGTCCGCCGATGGCCTGCTTATCCTGACGCCCACGCGTGTGATGGCGAGTCGAGTCAGAGATCAGGTGGGTGTGGCGCTCGGGGTCACTACCGCGGGGCCGAGGGCTCGTTCTCTGCAGGCGTTCGCGTTCGCACTCGTCGCTGAACATCACCGCGAGAGGGGACTTTCCGAGCCCGAGTTGATTAGGGCCAGGCTTCTCGATGCCGACATTCAGGCGCTTCTCGAAGGCCACCTCGAGGATGGCTCTGGTCCCGCGTGGCCAGAACCGTTGGGAGACCTCGCGCGAACCTCACCCCGGTTTCGTACCGAGCTTCGCGAATGGCTCGCTCGGGCCAGCGAGCACGACCTGAGCCTCGAGCGCATCAGGGAGCTCGCGTCCGAGCACACGCGTCCCGAATGGGTGGCGGCGGCAGAGTTTGGCGAGGAGCTTCGCACGGTGTTGGCCAGTGCGAGACCCGGTGCGTATACGAGTGCGGAGATTATTCGCCGGGCAGAGGGCATCGTCCGGGAGGCTCTGCCCAAAGCCTGGCGAGACCTGGTGCATATCGGAGTGGATGATGCCCACGATCTGACGGTGGCGGGACTCGAACTCCTCGACGCTCTCAGAGAAGCGGGTCTGGGTGTGACCGTGACGGGCGAGCCTGATGTGTCGGGTAGTACGTTCCGGGGAAGTGAGCCTTCAGCCCTGTCCCACCTGCAGGGTCGATGGGGTGTTCAGCCGATCATTCTCGATACCGTCTATCGGCACGGCGCAGAAATTCGCACCATCGTGCAGAGCATGACGGAGCGAATAGGCACTGCGGGTGCCGGGAAGCAACGTCAGGCCCTGGGTACAGCCTCACCAGGCCAAGTGGAAAGCCTCGTGGCGCCGAGTTCGTCACGGGAAGCAGCCGACATCGCCCGCATCATCCTGGATGCCCACCATGAGAATGGCGTGCCCTGGGATCGCATCGCTGTGATTGCCAGACGCGGCGCACGAGTGAGCTCACTCACCTCCTCACTGGCTGCCCACGGTGTTCCCGCTCGCACCGCGATGGCGGGAATGACTCTCATCGACGAGCCAGCCGCGAGGGCACTAGTGGACATGGTCGCGCTGGGTCGAGGGGTACTTCCGCTGACTTCCGCGACGGCAGTGAATGCCTTGGCTGGTGTGTATGGCGGAATGACTCAGCAGGAGCTTCGTGCGCTCCGGTTTGCGCTTCGCGTCGCCGCTGACCCTGAGGAGCCCTACCAACCGGCAGACCAGATGATTGCCGATGCTTTGCGCCACCGTGGTGGCTTCGCTCTGCTGCCCGATGCGGTGTCGCGGAAAGCCCAGCGGGTCGCGACAATCCTTGACGACATCCGGAGCGCACCCGAGGACTCTCCTGTAGTGGATCTGCTGTGGAGGGTGTGGGATGGATCCCCGGCTGCCACACAGTGGGCTGAGGCGGTTCACGGGGCCGGAGCGAATCCTCCCGCGGAACGCGCACTCGATGCTGTCGTGGCGCTCTTTCGGCAAGCCGCCGATTTTGTCGAAAACCAACCCGGTGCGAACCCTGAGCTCTTTCTCGACGCTCTGCTCGGCGCGGAAATCCCCGACGACGTTCTCATTCCTGAGCCCGCCTGGCCGAGCGTCGTGGTGTCCACACCCCCCGGCGCAGCCGGACGGGAGTTTGACCTGGTCATCGTTGCGGGGCTCGAAGAGGCTGTGTGGCCTGATCTGCGCCCCCGCGAGTCACTTTTGGGCGCCCACCACATGGTGCACGCTCATCGCGGCGTACCCGGCGAGATTCTTGATGAGCGTCGAGCAGTCCTCGACGATGAGTTGCGAGTCTTTGTGCTCGCCCTCTCGCGAGCCACCACGCGCATTATCGTGACCGTCACCCACGACGAAGAGTCGGGACCCAGTCCACTCTTTTCGCTCGTCGATCGTCTGGCAACCAGGCTGGAATCCTCCGAGGAGCAGCCTGCCTCGATTCCCGGAGTGGTGGGTGGTCTTCGGCGTAAGCTCCAACAGGCACTCGAGCGGGGGGAAGACGGAAAACCCTACGCCCACGACTTGGCGCTGCTTCACGAGCGCGGTCTTCGAGGTGCTCATCCCGAGAGCTGGTGGGGATTACTGGAACCCTCGACTGAAGAGGCGCTCTATCCAGAGGGTCCTATCCCGGTGTCCCCGTCGGCCATCGACACTCTCGAAAAATCACCCCTCGAGTGGTTCCTCGGCTCTATCGCGCGCCACGACCCCACCCCACAACGGGGTTTGGGCTCCCTCATCCACTCCGCACTCGAAGAACACCCCTCGGGAACAGCGGACATATTGTGGAGCAGCGTGGATGAGCGATTTGCCGAGCTCGATTACGAAGCGGGATGGATTGAACAGTTCCAACGCCGTCGCGCCAGACGCATGGTGGAGGCCCTCGCCGACTACCTCCGGGATCACGAGGCGGAGGGTTGGAGTGTGGCAGCCACCGAGCAGCGCTTCCAGCTCACTCACGGTCGCGCTCGGGTGACCGGATATATCGACCGGATCGAGCTCACGCCCGAAGGTCAGGTCATGGTGGTGGACCTCAAGACGGGGTCAACCCGCACCGAGAGTCAGGTTGTCGAAGACCCACAACTCTTGGCTTACCAGTGGGCTGTAGCCTCGGGTGCGCTTGCCGAGGTTGCCCCGGAAGGCTCGACGTCAGCGGGGGCATCATTGCTCTTTGTTACCGAGGGAGTCCGAGGGAAGTCCTATCGCTTGACCACCCAACCACCCGTGGATGAGCAGGGACTGGCCGATTTTCTGACGAGGGTGGAGCAGGCAGCGCAACTGATGGCCGCCCACGAATTCACGGGGGAACCTCTGAGCTTTGGCCCCGCGGGGACTCCATCTCGTCACCGGTGGCATTTTGTCGGGCAGGTGTGTGGCGATGCTTAGCGCTCACGATCTCTCTGCCGCACTGGGGCTTCCTGAGCCCACCGCGGAACAGGCTGCGGTTATCGAGGCTGGACCCCAGGGAATAGCTCGAGTGATTGCCGGTGCAGGATCGGGAAAAACCGAGACCATGGCGCTGCGCGTGCTCTGGCTCGTGGCGAATGAGCACGTTCAGCCCGATGCCCTCCTCGGTCTGACCTTCACGCGAAAAGCAGCGGGTGAACTTCAGGGCCGCATTCACTCCCGCCTGCGCGCTCTCCACGAGCGCGGTCTGGCGCCCACCACTGATGAGTTCCACAGCCCTAGCGTGTCGACCTATAACTCTTTTGCCTCGGCGCTCTATCGGGATTACGCGGTCTTGCTGGGTCGAGACCCTGACGCGAGAGTGCTCTCCGAAGCCAGCGCTTGGGCATTGGCCACTCGTGTGGTGTCCCAAAGCACTCTGCCGGAACTCTCCCAATGGGACATGACGGTGCCAGCTCTCGTGCGCATGGTTCGAACACTCGGTGCTCGCCTTCAGGAAAATCGGGTGGCGCAAGAGGATATGGATACGTTCACTCGCGAGTTTGAAACCCTCGTGGACCTTCCACCCGGGGGGAGGGGCGCCTACAAACAGGTCGAGGAATGGGTAGAGAAGGTGGGTTCCTTGGGGACTCTTCGAGCCCTCGTGGAGGAGTTTCAGGAAGCAAAGCGTTTGCGAGGAGTATTGGAGTTTTCCGACCAGATTGCTCTAGCCCTCGATATTGTCGAGCGCTTTCCGCACGCGATCGAGCAGGTGAGAGAGCGTCATCAGGTGGTCTTGCTCGATGAATACCAAGACACGAGTGTCGCGCAAACAACACTCCTGACCGCGTTGTTTCGGGAGCACCCGGTGATGGCGGTGGGGGACCCCCACCAGGCCATTTATGGGTGGCGCGGAGCCAGTAGCAGCAACCTCACCGATTTTGTCTCCGACTTCGGAGAGGCGACGACCTATAGTTTGTCGACTTCCTGGCGCAATGGCTCTCGCATTCTTGACGCTGCGAACGTGATTGCTGCCCCGTTGAGGGAATCCTCGCCGGTTGAGGTCTCTACCCTCAAACCTGCTCCGAAAGCCACCGACTACCCGGTCGAGGTGGTCTATGAGCAGACCATCGAGGAGGAAGCGCATCGCGTGGCGGCGTGGTTTGCCGATCTGCTCGCTGAGGCCACCACCCCACCGAGTGCCGCCATTGTGGTGAGGGCACGCGCCCATCAGGCCGCTTTTGTCGATGCACTGAGCGAGCGGGGTGTTCCCGTCCACGTGTTAGGAATCGGGGGTCTGCTCGATGACCCGGCTATCGCCGATATTGTCTGCACCCTCCGCGTGCTCGCAGAGAGCTCCGCGGAGTCAGAGCTCATTCGGTTGCTTGCCGGCGCCAGGTGGCGACTCGGTGTCGCCGATCTGCACGCCCTGGCGGGGACCGTGCGGTGGTTGCAGGGCAGGGATTATCACGGCGTGGCCCTACCCGAGGATGTCCGGGGGCGACTGAAAGCCTCAGTCTCCGCCCACGATGCCCCCGGTGTGCTCGATGCAGTTCGATTTATTGCGGGAGCTCCCGACGACCATTCTCAATGGAGGGACTATTCCTCGAGCGCCTCGGAGCGGCTCCAGGATGTGTGGCAGACCCTCTCGACACTCTCGAAGTTGCAGACAGGAGACCTCGATTCGCTGGTGAGTGCAATCGAGGTGCACCTCGGGCTCGACGTGGAAGTGGCGGCAAACCCCGTGCGAGTGAGCTCTCGGGCGGTCAGGGAAGCCTTTCACGAAGCACTGCATACCTATCTGGCGATCGCCGAGGAGTCCAGCCCCCACGGTTTTGTGCAGTGGTTGGAGGACGCGGAGAGGCGAGACAACCTCACCCCCCGAGCGGAAGCGCCCGAGGAGGGTTGTGTTCAAGTTCTGACGATCCACGGAGCGAAAGGGCTTGAGTGGGATGTTGTGGCAATTCCTCGTCTCGTGGAGGATGAGCTTCCCGCAAAAGCGCGTGACACCGCGGCTTGGCTCGTGCAGGGTGAATTGCCGTATGAGTTCCGTGGCGACCGAGCGTCACTTCCGCTGTTGCCCTGGCGCACCGCCGAAACCAGGAAACAGCTCGTGGACCTCCAAAAGGACTTTGTCGAGCGGGTGAAGGAATACCGGGCGGCGGAAGAGCGCCGGTTGATGTACGTGGCGGCCACCCGCGCCAAGCATCGTCTCTTGCTGAGCGGTTCCTTCTGGGCGCATCAGACCACTCCCCGAGCGCCCTCGAAATTCTTGCGCGAGTGTGAGGAGCAGGGGCTCATCGATGCTCTTCCCAGGCACCCGGAGAGCGAGACTCCACCCGAGCGTGAATCCTCGACCGAGCGCTTCTGGCCAGGAGATCCTCTGGGTTCGAGGCGTGCGATTGTGGAGCGCTCGGCTGAGGCCGTTCGTGAGGCAATCCGCTCGCTCCCGCAGGCGCCACACACTCCTCAGGCCAGCCAGCTGCTAAGTCGACTCGAGCGAGCTACCGCAACACCCCAGGGAGCGGACATCACGATTCCTGTCCGCGTTTCTGCGTCCTCGCTCGAGCGTTGGTATCTCAACCCTGAGGCACAGCGACAAGCTCTTCGCCGACCACTACCCCAGAAGCCTTACGCCCAGGCCCTGCGAGGAACACTGTTTCACCGCTACGTCGAGGAGCACTTCGGAGGAACACCGCAGTATGTTCTGGGTGGCCTTGACGAGGAACGAGAGCCCGACGATCTCTCCATGGAGGAGTGGATCGCGGCCTTTGAGGCGTCACCGTTTTCGAACCTCACCCCTCTCGCTATCGAGCAGGAGCTCCACCTACCCCTGGCAGGACACTTGGTGGTGTGCAAAATTGACGCCGTCTTTCCCGGCGCCGAGGGCCCCCACATCGTTGACTGGAAAACCGGGGCAATGCCCGTCGATGCGAAGGATGTTGAAGCGAAAGCCCTTCAGCTCGCCGCTTACCGGGCGGCCTGGGCGCAATGGAACAGTCAACCAGAAGAGTCCGTGACGGCGAGTTTTTGGTATGCCCAAAGCTCGACCCTTCTTACCCCGGAGAGAACTCCGTTCCTTGCAGACCTGGAGAAAATCTTTGGCGAGATATGGGGTTAGGAATCCAGGGGGTGTTTCGCCTGAGAAATGGGCTGTGTGAGTGCTTGGTCCATATCCCCGGATACTCGATCGTGCAGAGCCTGGAGCATCGCGGTGGCGTCCTCAGTAATGGTGTCGTTCTGTGAGTCAATCCCGTGCAGGAGCCATTTGGCCACATCGAGTTCTGCATAGAAACGCGCGCGCTGGAAAATCCACTTATCGGCCACACCTCGGGCGCTTCGGTACGCGGTGAGGGCGGCGTAGTGAAAAGCACTGCTCGCGGGCGTCGTGAGCCATGCGAGATCCCTGGCGGGGTCACCCACTCGGAAGTCGCGCCACTGGTCGATAGCGACGACGTTGTCAGACTCGACCAAGAAACGCCCGAGCTGTACAAGACCATGAATCACGGTGGGCTCGAACTGCCACAGGCTCGCATCTTCGCAGGCGGTCTCCCAGCGTCGCAGGAGCGCCTGAGGTAGGAGACCGGTCGCGGCTGCACGGTCCACAACGCCTGCGCACTCACGGAGCGAATCCAAGGCACTCTCGGCCGGGCGGTCAAAATCTTGCACGCTGCTGGTCGGCAACGCGTGAATTTGGGCAAGGCTTGCGCCCATGGACGCCGCCAAAATTGGAGAAATCTTCTTCGCCGAGGGCGCCTCACCGGGGAGATACTCACACACGCTCAGGGTGTAGTTTCCGACCTCAGTCCAACCCGCCAGGCGCGGGACGGCAAACGTCAGTCGTGAGCGAAGCCCCTCGCTGAGCGACTTGATGGCGCGAAGATTCTCGCCATGGGCCTTTTCGGCAGAGGCTGAGGTGGGTAGCTCGACGAGCCAGGCTTTCTGGTTCACGTCATGGACCAGGGCGACATCTTTTTCCGCACTCGAGAGAGTTTGTGCACTCACAGCTTGAAAACCGGGGACAGCGCTGGTGGCGAGCGCCGATAGCATGAGAGCAGTGTGGCCCATGGCTCCAGGGTAAGCGCGAAGGTCCCCCCAGACCTCCTGCCACACCGATGCGTCTGCCAGCACGGCAGCTAATCAGGAAGAAGGTGGCCGATGTCTTTGACGTCACGGTTGCCGCTGTCCAGGAGTCGCA
>JAYOYJ010000035.1:0-11409 GCA_038153485.1 Pontimonas sp.
CTTGCGGCAGCTCTCTCCACATTCTTCTTTGTGCTCGCCGAAGAGGCCACCCTGTCCCAAACAGCGAGGTATCACGATGCCTTTGCTGTGGCGGCTCTGGTGGTGGTGGGACTTGTGAGTTTCGCGCTGATTTTTGCTCTCATGGACATTCGAGTCCGGAAATCTCACCAAGACCTAGGTCGTTCATAGCTTCGGCACCTATAGTGGTGGGTGCCCTAGGGCATCTGAATGAACGCAATTCCACAGCGCACCACCACGCTTCTCTCCCTTCTGGGAGTGAAGGACCACGGGGATGATCGGTTTCGACATTGCTTGTGAGTCCATAGGGAAGCGGGCCGAGAATGCAGAGTCAACTCGTAAATGTCCTCTGCAAACTATAGGTGCCAATACAAAGCGCACCGACTTCGCTCTCGCTGCCTAAGCAGCAGACAAGTCCGTCAGTCTGAATATGCCTTCGGTTCAGTTCCTGGCGTCGTGAAGAAGGCTTGCTGATGATGCGGGTGTCAGGAATCATCGGGACTTTTTACTGATACTGGGCCTGTCGTTCTAGGTGCTTGTGACAAAGAGCGGGGCCAAGTAGAACGATTTCATAAGCTACGCCCGTAGAAGACTATGGTTCGAAGTAGTGGACCCGGGTTCGATTCCCGGCATCTCCACCGATGGTGCGCTGTGGAAATCGTCACACAGTCTTGGCTAGTTTTCGAAACATGTCAGCGTCGGTCCTCGACGGATATGACGATTGCGCTCCGGGGTGTTGAACGCTCTCCGACGCTGCAGCTACGGCACCCCTCAGTGCTCCTTGCCACTTGTGGTCCTCACTCATGAGCGAGACAAAGTAACCCACGAAACAATCGCCAGCGCCTACGGTGTCCACCGCGTTCACCACGGGCGCTTCAGCGAAGAAGGCGCCATCCTCAGAGGTGAAGCCAACAGCCCCCTTGGAACCCAGTGTTACCACGAGATTGCACCCCAAAGCCCCCGACCATTGGGGGATAGAGGCTTCTAGTTTTTCGAGGGAGCCATCAACAGAGTCAGAAACTCCGGCCTCGCTCAACAGGCCTTCCATCTCGACTTCGTTGGCTATCAACCAGTCAGTGTTTTCTGCAATACCAGGGATCAGAGGTGAATACGGCGCGGTGTTGAGGATACGAATCATTCCCTCGTCACCGGCAGCACGAAGACCCGCAAGAACAATCTCCTGGGAGACCTCGAGTTGCGACACAAAATACCGAGCCCCAGACAAAGACTTCACGGCTGTTATGACGTCGTTGGGAGTCAGGGTGGCGGAGGCCCCGGGGAAAACGGCAATTCTGTTAGCCCCGCTATCCTCCACATAGATGGTGGCGTTTCCGGAGGGTCCTGGGACTTGACCGAGATGCTCCAGGTGGAGGCCTTCCTCGCTGAGCGAGCTGTGGACCAGGTCGCCAAAGGCGTCATCTCCGCGCCTGCCGATGAACGCGACCTCGGAGCCTGCCCGAGCGGCGGCAACCGCTTGGTTGGCTCCTTTGCCCCCCATACCGATGGTGAATTCATGGCCGATAACGGTTTCGCCCTCTGCAGGGGCGTGCTCGACGTAGGTGGTGAGGTCCACGTTGGCATTACCCAGGACGACAATGTCGGGAGTGTTCATACGGAGATTCTCCTACCTCCTGGAGTTCAGCAGTGAGCCGGTGACCTGGAGACCCGGGTCAAATGCGACACAGTAGATGGTTCGGTCGCCCTGTGCCCAGGAGCTTGCCGTCGGATAGTAGAAGCGAAAATCTAGAGTGGAGTTCGCAAAGGGAATGCCCACAAAATCCCCAAACGCTCTCGCACATCGAGATTGGCCCTGCGCGACGAGTTCGCTTTCTCCGGGGAATGCAGATCCTTCTACACCCAGAATCGCAAAAAGCTCAGAATCGTGAGGTTCGTCGCAACTGGTCCGGGGCGCATCGGTCATGTCGGAGCGCAACGGAATGTCCGCGTCATTCAAGCAATCACCTAACTCCAAGTCGAAGAGGGTCACCGAATCGGTAGAGCTTTCATCGCCTGATTGAGGTAAACCTGCTGCGCAGCCGCTCATCAGGAGAGCGATAGTAATCGCGACAACGCCGCCTTGAGCCCTCATGAAGTCTTTTTCGTGACGTGTTTAAGGACTTCGTCATGGAGCTGGCCGTTGGTAGCAAGCGCGCTCCCCGTCCATATCGAGTCCTCGCCATCGAGTGAACTGAAGCGACCTCCTGCCCCTTCGATGATGGGCTGAATTGCTGCCATGTCGTAGGGCTGGAGGTCGGGTTCTCCCGCCACATCAATGCTGCCTTCAGCGACCAACATGTAGGACCAGAAGTCCCCGAGGGCTCGAGTTCGCCATGCTGCCTCGGTGAGCTTCATAAGTTCGTCCCCGCGGCCATCGCCCGTCCATTGCGCGATGCTGTTGTACGACACTGTGGCGTCGCTCAGGGTACCCACCTCGCTCACGTGCAGAGGCTTTTCTTCCCTCGACCCGCTCACCGTGGTCCAGGCACCGAGTCCTGTTGCTCCAAACCATCTCTGACGAAGTGCTGGAGCGCTGATGGCGCCAACGACGGGTATCCCGTCTATGGCGAGCGCTACCAGTGTCCCCCATACGGGGAGTCCGCGTAGGAAGCCTGCTGTGCCATCAATAGGGTCGATGATCCATTGCCTGCCAGCCGCGGGCCCTGTGGTGGCCGAATCGGTGCCCATTTCTTCACCGAAAATGTCGTCGTGTGGCCTTGATTGTGTGATGGTGTCTCGGATGATTTTTTCAACAGCCTGGTCGGCGTCGGTGACGGGGGTGCGATCGGGTTTGGTCGAGACCACGAGATCTTGGGCGCGAAAGCGGGGAAGTGAAACCAGGTCAGCTTGTGCAACAACGACCCTGGCTAGTGCCAGGTCATCGTGGAGGGTGTGTGTTGTCACCCGATTGAGCGTAGTAGAGCTAAGCCTCTGGGACTTGGAACCTCTGGACTACTCGGGTCCCTCGTTGAGGGTTGCCATGAGCCGTTGCAGGGAGTGCGCCCTGGCAACTTCTTGACCACCCAGTGCCTGATTGTTGAGTGCTTGGGTGAGCGCACATTCGCTGGAATCCTCCAGGTGATTGCAGGCTTTGGGGCATTCGAGCGTGTAGGGGAGGAGTTCTGGAAAACCTTCCACGATGGAGCTCCTCGTCACGTGGCCGAGTCCAAAACTTCTGACTCCAGGGGTGTCGATAACCCAGCCTCCTTCAGGGATTCGAAGGGCTTGACTCGATGATGATGTGTGTCGACCGCGCCCGGTGACTTCGTTGACGTCCCCCACCGCCCGATCAGCCCCGGGAACGAGGTCATTGACTAGGGTCGATTTGCCCACTCCGGAGTGGCCCACCGCGACGCTCACGTGGTCGCGGAGCAGTGAGACCAGCTCGTCCCGTGCCGGGTCGTCAGGTGAGCGCTCGACGACCTGGACTCCCGCGTCGTGGACGTAGCGACGGAGCTCCTCGCCTGAGGCCAAATCGGTCTTCGTGATGCACAGGATAGGTGTGATTCCCGCATCCAGGGCCGCCACCAGGTAGCGATCAATCAGCCTCAATCGGGGCTCGGGTGACGCGGCAGCGACCACCATCAGCAACTGGTCGGCGTTAGCAACAATGATGCGCTCAAACGTGTCCGAGTCATCAGCGCTTCGCCGCAGGACCGTCTTCCTCGGATGGATTCGCACAATTCGCGCTAAGGTCCCTTCATCGCCTGTGGTGTCACCGACGACATCGACGAGGTCGCCGGTGACAATCGCCTGTGATCTCAGCTCGCTGGCCCGCGTGCAGGTCACGAGGCGTTCCTGCTCGGTGCCCTCGGCGAGGATTACCCGATAGCGGCCACGATCGACCGCAATCACGAATCCTGTTTCCGCACTCTCGTGTTGGGGGCGGTTCTTGGTTCGGGGTTTGCTCCCCGATTTACTCGGTCGAACCCGCGGCTCATACTCCTCGTAGGGGTCGAGGTCGTTGTCTCTCATGGTGCGGGGGACTCCACAAGCCCGGTCCAGAGCTCGGGAAACTCAGGCAGAGTCTTGCTGGTACTGGAGATGTCATCGACGACAACTCCGCGGATGGCAAGCCCTAGCAGTGCACCGGAGGTGGCCATCCGGTGATCCGCAAACGCTTTCCAGATACCTCCATCGAGCGGAGCCGGCGTGAGAGAAATTCCATCAGCTGTCTCTTCCGCTATTCCGCCGAGTGCTCGAATGTTCTCCACCAGCGCTGCCAGTCGATCCGTTTCGTGTCCTCGAAGGTGTCCGATTCCATGAAAGACGCTGGGGCTCTGAGCTAGGGCTGCGAGAGCAATCACCGTAGGAGCGAGCTCTCCCGCGTGGGAGAGGTCCATGTCAACTCCTGGGATGGTGGCACCGTGGCGCCAACCCAAGCCACCGTCAAGAGTGAGTCGCGTGCCAGAAACGTCTGAGGTTGCACCGAAGTGCTCCAATATACGGGGAATGTCGGATCCGACTTGCGTGGTCTCGGTGGGCCACCCCTCGATACTGACGCGTCCCCCCGTAATGAGTGCTGCTGTCAGAAAGGGTGCGGCGTTGGAAAGATCTGGTTCGATCGCAACATCTCTAGCTGCGATGGGACCAGGTGGCACCCTCCACACTCCAGGAGGGGAGGAATCGACTTCGACACCTCGGGCCCGCAAACACTGCACCGTCATCTCGATGTGGGGGAGGGAGGGCAACTCGGAGCCCGTATGCGTCACTGAGAGGCCGTCTGGCAGCCGGGCTGCCATCAGCAGGAGCCCTGAGACGAACTGGCTCGATGCTGAAGCGTCAATGCTGACCTCACCGCCGAGCGCGCTCCCCTTATTTGTCAGCGAAAAAGGCAGGGTGTCGCGCCCTTCATCGTCCACCTCGAGCCCCAACTGGCCAAGCGCATCCAGTGTGGTGCCCATAGGTCTCCTCCTGGCACCGATATCGCCGTCAAACCGGATTGTTCCTGTGACCAGCGCTCCCAGAGGTGGGACAAAACGCATCACCGTCCCCGCCAAACCACAGTCAATGGAGGCAGATACCTGATGGCTCGCGGGTATCGGTGTGACCGATAAGTCGGAACCAAAGGCTCTGTCTCCAGGGGCTTCGGTGATGGTCGCACCCAGAGACCGCAGAGCATCAATCATCAAGCGAGTGTCCCTGGAGTGGAGTGGCCGCTTTATTGTGGAGGGTCCATCGGCTAGCGCTGCCAGAATGAGCTCCCGATTGGTCAAAGACTTTGATCCTGGCAAGGACAGGGAGTACTCAAGGGGCTGGGCGCGCTCGGGGGCGCTCCAGTGCGGGGAATTATCCAGTGAGCTCATTCGTTGTCCAGAGTAACGGTTTAGAACCAGATGGAAGGGGGACTTGTGGCACTGTCCGCGCTGAGAGAAGCCCCACAGGCGGGCTCATTAGACTCCCTGCTGATGACCTCTTCACATCCTGGTGACTCCGAGTCATCCCCTGATTTCGCCGCACAAGCCCTACCGTTTGCCGATCAGCTCTATGCAGCGGCGATGCGGTTAGCCAAAAATCCGTCTGATGCCGCTGACCTCGTTCAAGAGACCTATTTGAAAGCCTTCCAGGCTTTCCACCAATTCGAGCAGGGCACCAACTTGAAAGCCTGGTTGTATCGGATTCTCACCAACACCTACATCAATCTCTACCGCAAACGCTCGAGGGAGGGTTTTCAGTCGGCGATCGACGAACTCGAAGATTGGCAGTTGGGGGAGTCGGAGTCTCTCGCTCAAGCCTCAGGTCGCTCCGCCGAGGCAGAGGCGTTGGATCGCATGCCCTCGAGTGTGGTCAAGGATGCGCTCAACGATCTTCCGGAAGATTTTCGCATGGTCGTCTATTTTGCCGATGTGGAGGGTTTCAGTTACCAAGATATTGCCGACATTATGGGCACTCCCACGGGCACTGTGATGAGTCGTCTCTATCGGGGGCGCAAGCTCTTGCGCGCTTCTCTCTCGGAGTATGCGGCAAGAGAGGGTTACGATACCGGCGAGAAAGAGGTGGGGCACTGATGGCTGATTGTGGGTGCGAGGAGACTCGCAATAAGTTGGAAGACTACCTCCACGGTGAACTGCCCCAGGGTGCCTGTGCGGACCTGGAGGATCATTTCCAGGGGTGTACCCCGTGCTGTGATGAGCGCGATGTCGGGAATCTGCTCACCGAGAAGGTCAAGAGTGCATGCTGCGAGACCGCTCCGGAGGAGCTCAAGCTCAGTATCAAGAAGACGCTGGAGAGCTCTAGCTAGAGAGCGCTCGGTCCAGAATCAGCTGGGCTTCCACCTGGCTTCTCTTGGAGGAGCCAGTTGCTGGGGACGCTGATCGCGGCCTTGATACCACGGAGAGCGCCGGCAGGCCTGCGGCGTGTGCTTCCATGGCCATGAACGTCCATGCGCCCTGGTTTTCTGGTTCGTCTTGCACCCACACAAACTGGGCTCCGGAGTATTTGGCGGCGATGGCTGTGAGGTCGGCTGCGGGGAACGGGTAGTACTGCTCGAGCCGCACCAGTGCAATACCTGTGACGCCACGCTTGTCGATTTCTGACTTGAGGTCGTAGTAGATCTTTCCGGCCACCAGGAGAACCTTCTGAACTCCTGCACCCGATGACTGCGAGGGGTCATCCAGGACCGGCTGGAATTCACCGTTCGTAAAGTCTGCCGTGCTGCTGGTCGCACCGCGGAGCCGGAGCATGGCTTTCGGGGTGAACACGACCAGGGGTTTGCGCGGTCTCGCGTATGCCTGGCGGCGAAGGAGGTGGAAATAGGACGCTGGTGTCGAGGGCCGAGCGATAATCATGTTGTCCTCCGCGGCGAGCTGGAGGAACCGCTCGATGCGCGCAGACGAGTGGTCGGGGCCTTGGCCTTCAAAACCGTGGGGGAGGAGAAGGACAACACTCGAGCGTTGACCCCATTTCTGTTCCGCTGAGGATATGAATTCGTCGATGACGGTTTGTGCACCGTTGACAAAGTCACCGAACTGCGCTTCCCACATGACGAGTGCATCGGGGCGCTCCACCGAGTAGCCGTACTCGAAGGCGAGCGCAGCGTATTCACTCAGCAGCGAGTCATAAATCCACAAGCGCGCTTGGTTTTCTGCCATGTTCATCAGCGGCAACCACTCTTGACCGTTCTCTCGGTCGTGAAGAACGGCGTGCCTTTGCACGAACGTTCCGCGCCTGGAGTCTTGACCCACTAGACGAACCGGGGTGCCTTCCAGCAGGAGTGATCCCATCGCGATGAGCTCACCGAATCCCCAGTCAATCTCGCCAGATTTCGCCATCTCACGTCGCTTGTCGAGGAGCGGTTGAAGTTTGGGGTGAACGCTGAATCCGGGAGGTTGGTTTGAGTGCGCCTCACCGATCAGGCTCAACACCGCAGGGTCGATGCCGGTGGTTTCAGGTTCTCCCACGACCTCATCACGTTGCGATTGGGGTCGATCGACATCGGAGATCGCGCCCTGATCCTCCGGGGTGACCGCGATGGCACCGGTTTGGACCGCGTGGGTTTCTTGGAACGCTTCTTCAAGACGGTCGTGGAAGTCCTTTTGCGCGGCCTCTAACTCCTCGGGGGTGATGTCTCCACGACCAATGAGGGCTTCCGTGTAGAGGGTTCGAACGCTGCGCTTTGCCTCTATCAGGTTGTACATCAAGGGCTGCGTCATCGAGGGGTCATCACCTTCGTTGTGACCGCGTCTGCGGTAGCAGACGAGGTCGATGACAACATCAGCCTTGAATTTTTGGCGATACGCAAACGCAATCTCTGCCACCCGGAGTACCGCCTCGGGGTCATCACCGTTGACGTGGAAAATCGGCGCCTGAATGGTCTTCGCCACATCTGAGGCATACACCGAGGTTCTGGCGTCGTGAGGCAGAGTGGTGAATCCGACCTGGTTGTTCACAATCACGTGCATGGTTCCGCCCGTGCGGTAGGCACGCAACTGGGACATCTGGAGTGTCTCCAGGACAACGCCTTGTCCCGCCATGGCGGCATCACCGTGGATGAGAACGGGAAGAACACCGAATCGACCGATTTCTTTCCGGTCTTGCTTGGCTCGAACGATTCCTTCGAGGACACCATTGACTGCTTCGAGATGGGAGGGGTTTGCCGCCAAGTAGACGGGAATTTGGCCACCGGTAGGGCTCGTGTAGACGCCCTCGGTTCCCAGGTGGTACTTCACATCTCCAGAGCCTTGGACACTGCTGGCGTCCTGGGTTCCCTCAAACTCGCGGAAAATCTGGCCGTAAGTTTTCCCCGCGATGTTGGCCAGCACGTTCAAACGCCCGCGGTGGGCCATTGCGATGGCGACCTCGTCGAGACCATCCTCGGTTGCGGCCTGCAGGATTTCATCCACCATGCTGACCGCGGACTCTGCTCCCTCGAGGCTGAAGCGTTTTTGTCCCACGTATTTGGTTTGGAGGAACGTTTCGAATGCTTCCGCCTGGTTGAGTTTGGAGAGGATGCGCAACTGGGCATCGTGGTCAGGCTTCTCGTAGGGCTTTTCCACTGTTTCCTGGAACCATCGACGCTGTTCCGGGTCCTGGATGTGCATGTATTCGATGCCGATGGTTCGGCAGTAGGAATCACGGAGAACCCCGAGAATCTCGCGAAGGAGCATGGTGCGTCGGCCACCAAAGCCGCCCGTCACGAATTCGCGATCAAGGTCCCAGAAGGTCAGCCCGTGGCTCTCGATTTCAAGGTCGGGGTGCGAGCGCTGGCGATATTCGAGTGGGTCGATATCGGCCATGAGGTGACCGCGCACTCGGAACGCGTTGATCAGCTCTTGAACTCGGGAAGTCTTGTTGACGTGGTCAGCCGTGTCGACGGCGATGTCTTCTGCCCAGTGGATTGGCATGTAGGGGATTCGGAGTGAGGCGAAGATTTCTTCATAGAAGCCCTCTCCGCCAATCAGGAGCTCGTGGACCTTCTTCAGATATTCCCCGGAACCAGCTCCCTGGATGACGCGGTGGTCATAGGTTGAGGTCAAGGTGATGGTTTTGCCAATTCCCAAGTCCGCGAGGGTTCGCTTAGAGGAGCCTTGGAACTCAGCCGGGTATTCCAGCGCACCCGCGCCAATAATGCAGGCTTGGCCGCGCATAAGGCGGGGAACAGAGTGCTCAGTTCCAATACCGCCAGGGTTCGTCAGCGAAATGGTGTTGCCGGAAAAATCATCTGCACTCAGGGCACCTTCGCGCGCTCTCTTCACGACGTCTTCGTAGGCGAGAAGAAAATCGCCAAACCCCATGTGTTGAGCTCGCTTGATTCCCGGGACAACGAGGCCTCGGGAGCCATCGGGTTTGGGCATGTCGATAGCGATACCCAGGTTGATGTTCGCCGGGTGGACGGCAACGGGTTTCCCGTCCACTTCGTCGTAGTAGACGTTTTGACCGGGCAGTTCTTTGAGGGCTTTGATCATCGCCCAGGCGATGAGGTGGGTGAACGAGACCTTCCCACCTCGAGCCCGCCGAAGATGGTTGTTGATGACAATCCGGTTGTCGATCATGAGCTTCGCCGGCACGGTGCGAACGCTGGTAGCCGTGGGCACACTGAGGCTCTGGTCCATGTTTGCAGCGAGCGCCTTGGCCATTCCCTTCAGCGGGTTGACCTGATCCGAGGGCGCTTCCTCGGCTGCATCATCAGCCGGTGTGACAATCGTGGTCGGAGAGGTGGGCGCTTCGGCGGGAATGGGTTGCTCTTTGGGCGCAATCGACGTTGTCTTTGCGATGGGGGAGGTCATCGGGGAGGGGTCATCCGCGATCGGAACGGCTGGCGCCGGTGCAGCCTGCTCCGGCAGCGAAACTCCAGCTTCGGCGGCGCGAGATTCGAAGAAGGGCCACCAGCTCTTCTCGACCAGCTGGGGGTCTTTTTGATACAACGTCCATAGCTCGTCGACGAGCCATTCGTTTGCCCCAAATTCGGCGGATGTGTCCGCTGGTGTTTTTACGGTGTCGTTTTCTGACACGCTTTGTCGCTCACTCTCACGTCGCGTAACCCTCTGGCTCAAGCCTACCGGCTTCCCTGTGAAGTTCCTGCAGTCATCGCGCAGCTTTCACCAACCCTGCTAGCCTGAAAGCACAATGGATGATTCGTCGTCTGATACTTCTGAACCCAGTCATAAACCCGGGGGCTCCCACTGGATGGGTGCCCGATGAGTTCAGACCTTCTCCTGTTTTCGGTCGGGGTGCTCTTAGCACTCGGCACGGGAGTTTTCGTGGGCAGCGAGTTCGCCCTACTCAATTTGGATCGCGCAGATTTGGAGGCTAGACGGGCTAAAGGCGAGAAGGGTTTCTCCATCACCATCTCGGCGCTCAAGCGCACATCGACGCACCTCTCCAGTGCACAGTTGGGTATCACCCTGACCACCCTGCTCACCGGATACACGATGGAGCCAGCCATCTCGTCGATGCTGTCCGGGCCACTCGCCGATGCCGGGGTTCCAGACGACTTCGTCCGGCCGATCGGTGGCGTGCTGGGTATTTTGCTCGCGACCTTCATCTCCATGATTTTTGGTGAGTTGGTTCCGAAGAACTACGCTCTCTCGGTTCCCCGACAGACGGCCCGTGTCCTTGTGCCGCTGCAGGTGGCCTTCACCTGGACGTTCCGACCGTTCATCGTGTTCCTCAACGGGAGTGCCAACCGGATTTTGCGAGCAATGGGCATCGAGCCCAAAGAGGAACTGTCGGCTTCTCGAACGGCTGATGAACTCTCCAGCCTGGTGCAGCGCTCTGCTTTGCAGGGCTTACTGGAAGATGACACTGCGACCCTGCTCTCTCGCACAATCGAGTTCTCATCCCGCAACGCCATTGACGTGATGACACCTCGAACCAAAGTCGAAGCGGTGCATCGCAGTGACACGGCGTGGGACATCATCGCTTTGGCGAAGAAGACGGGGTTCTCGAGGTTCCCCGTCATCGATGAGTCGATCGACGATGTCCGCGGCGTTGTGCACGTCAAGCAGGCAATTGCGGTTCCGGTCGATAAGCGCACAGAGGTTCCGGCTTCGGCGTTGCAATCCGAGGTGATTCGAGTTCCCGAAACCATGACGCTTGATGTGCTGCTCACCGAGCTTCGCGGACGCGGTTACCAGGTTGCCATCGTGGTCGATGAATACGGTGGCACATCGGGTATTGCCGCTCTCGAGGATCTCGTGGAGGAGCTCATTGGGGAAGTTGCTGATGAGCACGATCGTGCCTCACTCGATGTTGTTCGGGCCAGGGACTGGTTCACTTTCCCAGCAGCACTTCGACCCGATGAATTGGAAGAGCGCACGGGAGTTCAAGTTCCCGAGGAGGGCCCCTACGAGACCATCGCTGGATTCATCCTCGAACAGTTGGGTCGGATGGCTGAGGTCGGTGACACCGTCAGTATCCAGACGGGAGTGTTCCGAGTGGAGCGCATGGAGGGTC
>JAYOYJ010000036.1:0-11136 GCA_038153485.1 Pontimonas sp.
AAAGCGGTACGCGAGCTGGGTTTAGAACGTCGTGAGACAGTTCGGTCCCTATCCGCTGCGTGCGTTGGAAATTTGAGAGGATCTGACCCTAGTACGAGAGGACCGGGTTGGACGAACCTCTGGTGTGTCAGTTGTCCTGCCAAGGGCACCGCTGATTAGCTACGTTCGGGATGGATAACCGCTGAAAGCATCTAAGCGGGAAGCCGGCCTCAAGATGAGATTTCCATACCTTCGGGTGAGAGGCTCCCAGTAGACGACTGGGTTGATAGGCCGGATGTGGAAGCGAGGACTAAAGACTCGTGCAGCTGACCGGTACTAATAAGCCAATGACTTGACAAACACATGAAAATTGATGTTTCGCGTCCACTATGTGGTTCTCGATTTACGGTCGAGAACCGACGGCACACCCTCGGGGTGTGCCCTCAGGCTGATAAATCCATAGTGTTTCGGCGGCCATAGCGAAGGGGAAACGCCCGGTTACATTCCGAACCCGGAAGCTAAGACCTTCAGCGCCGATGGTACTGCGAGGGGGACCTCGTGGGAGAGTAGGACACCGCCGGACTTCTTTGTGAAATGGCCACCCGCAAGGGTGGCCATTTTGCGTTAATAAGGACACCGTGATGACAGAGAACTCAAGACCATCTTCAGGAGATCGTCGACCCCGGAAGCCCGGTGGGCGACGCCCTTCGGATGGTGGTGGTGCGCGGTCGGAAAGACCGAGGTCGTCCAGGCCTCGGGATGGGGAGCGCCTTGGTGGACCCGGTTCTACGGGTAAGCCTTTCGAGAAACGCAGGAGCCCGCGTCCCCCTCGAGACCGGGACCTGACTCCTCCGCCCCGTCACGATGACCCTCCTGTTGACGCCGATGTGACGACGGGTGAACTGGATCGCTCCGCCTGGCGAGAGCTCAAAGCCCTCACGAAAGAGAACGCCGAATGGGTGGCAGGACACCTGGTGATGGCCTCCCGTGTGGTGGATGAGGACCCTGAGCGCGCCCACAAACACGCTCTGGCAGCCTCGAGAAGGGCTGGACGCATACCAGTCGTCCGGGAGACGGTGGGAATCACGGCGTATTTGGTGGGTGACTTCGCTCTTGCTTTGAGGGAACTTCGGACGTATCGCAGGTTGTCAGGAAGCAATGACCAGGTCCCGATGATGGTCGATTGCGAGAGGGGGCTTGGTCGTCCCGAGAAAGCCCTGGAGTTAGCCGGCGAAGTGAATCGAGCACAGTTGGCTGCCCCCATCGCCGTTGAGCTGGCTATTGCCCGGTCGGGCGCCCGTTTGGATTTGGGTCAACTCGAGCTGGCCTTGAGCGAATTGGAAATCCCCCAACTCAACCCCGATGTTGCGTACTCCTATTCACCCGCACTGTTCGACTCCTACGCCACCATCCTCAGCATGATGGGCACAGAAGCAGAGGCCGAGCGGTGGGGTGAGCTCGCGAATCGAGCCGCTGAAGCACTGGAGTCGGCTCTGGGAGAGGGGGACGAGGACATGGTCGTCGTCGAGATGCCACTGGAGGATGAGGGTGCCTAAGGAAACACCTCTGACCGGCGTCGATCTGGTGCTGGCAGATCTCGATGGCGTGCTCTATCAGGGGCAACATCCGATTCCTCATGCTGTGGAGTCTGTGCGTAAGGCAAAGAAGAGCGCACAGGTGGGCTACATCACCAACAATGCGTCTCGAACTCCCGCCTCGGTTGCCGAGCAAATCACCCAGCTGGGACTCCCCGCGACCGCCGATGACGTCGTCACCTCACCACAGGCTGCCCTGAGGGTGCTCTCTCGACTGGTTCCCGCGGGTTCTCTTGTTCTTGTCGTCGGCGGTCCTGGACTCAGTAGCGAGGTGGAGAGGGCAGGTTTTCGCATCACGCGCGTGGCAGACGATTCTCCAGATGCTGTCATTCAAGGTTTTTCGCCCGAAGTGGGCTGGAGTGATTTAGCGCAGGCATCCTTCGCATTGCAGCGTCGCCCCGAGATTCCGTGGGTTGCGACTAACACGGATTGGTCTATCCCTGTGGAGGGTGGAGTTGCACCAGGAAATGGTGCGCTGGTATCGGCTGTCCACCTGGCTGTGGGGAGGCTCGCAACTTTTGCCGGCAAGCCGGAGAAAGAAATCTTTGATGTCGCCCTGGAGCGCTTTGGTCCAATCGGTGATGCCCTGATGATTGGTGACCGCCTTGACACCGACATTCTGGGAGCCAATCGCGCCGGAATCCGCTCCGCACTGGTGCTGACCGGTATCGATACCCCCAAAACTTTGTTGGCCAGCGATGAGTCGCAGCGACCCACCTATGTGTTGGAGGACTTGCGAGATCTGCATAAGCCCTATCCGGAAATAATCCGGTCCGAGGACTCCGACGGTGTTCTAACTGTGGAGGTCGGTCGAGCCGTCGTTCGCCGGAAAGATCACGTGATCAGGGTTGCCAGGCCCGGCCGAAAAATTGACCTCATTCGTGCGGGAGCGACCATCATTCACGACTCAGGTTTGAAGATTTTCGGGCTCGACGTCGATCCGCAGATATATTCGTGAGGGTGAGTATGGATTCCACACAGTGGGAAGAGCGCCTCGATGCGCTCCGCAATCTTCCGCTCGCAGAGCGTGCGGATGCGTTGGGTGCTCTGTATGACGAGGTGAAAGACATGCTCGATCAGCCCGAATCCGAGTAACGCTTCTCGTGCGACTTGATCACGTGCTCGTTCAGCGGGGTCTTGTGGACTCGCGAACGAAGGCTCAGCGTCGGATTCGCTTGGGCGATGTCACCGTGACCGGTGTTGTGGTGACGAAGGTCTCACACGATGTCTCCCATGATGCGGTGATTCACGTGGCAGGACACCCCGACTACGTGGGGCGAGGTGCGCTCAAACTCCGTGCCGCCCTAGAGGAGTGGGATATCGGTGTCCGGGACCGCGTTAGCTTGGATGTCGGAGCGTCAACAGGCGGATTCACCCAAGTTCTTCTCGAAAAAGGTGCACGTCGCGTCATCGCCCTCGATGTCGGAAGGGATCAATTACACCCTTCGGTGAGAGAAGACCCTCGGGTTACGGTCGTTGAGGGGTTCAATGTTCGAGACTTGACGGCCTTGTGGTGGTCGCGCGAAATCGGGGAAGCGCCGACGCTCATCACGTGTGATGTGAGCTTTATCTCGCTCTCCCAGGTGCTTCCTGCGGTGACCACTGCTGTTGGGCTGTGTGACTGGGTGGTCTTGATCAAGCCACAATTTGAGGTTGGCAGAGCGGGAGTCAAAGACGGGATTGTCCGTGACCCTGATTTGCGCGCTGGAGCCATCCAATCTGTCTTGGATAACGCCGAGAGTCTTGGCCTTCGTGCGAGGGAGATCATTGGTTCGCCCATCTCCGGGGAGGCTGGAAATAGGGAGTATCTGTGCTGGCTGAGTCCCACTCACGGGCGTAATCCGTCACAATGGTCAGAACAGATTCACCAACTGGCTCATTCATAGGCTGGAGATCCTGATGTCAGCGAAACGGCACATGCTCGTCGTGGCCCACACCGGTCGTGACGATGCTCTGCGCGCTGCCATTACAGTGTGTGATCAGCTCTCGGGTGCCGGCCTCACGCCTGTTGTTGCGCCCCATCAGGCTCCAGAATTTCGCTCCCACTTTGACGGCGAGCTTCTTTTGCTGGGAGAGGATGTTGCTCTGGCGGAGGTGGAACTGACCATCGTGTTGGGCGGCGATGGAACGATTCTGGGAGCCGCGGAGTTAACCCGGGGTTCGAGTGCACCCTTGTTGGGAATCAATCACGGTCATGTGGGGTTCCTGGCCGAAAGCGAAAAAGACGACCTCTCGTGGACTGTGCAGCAGGCCCTCGGGGGTGAATACGACGTTGATGAGCGACTCGTTCTCGATGTTGCTGTCACTCATGGTGGTGAGGAAGTGTTCCGGAGTTTCGCGCTCAACGAGGCGACTCTCGAAAAAGCGTCACGAGCGCGCATGATTGAGGTGGCTCTCGAGGTCGATGGTCGCCCCATTTCCGCGTTTGGAGCCGACGGTGTCGTGATGTCCACTCCCACGGGTTCGACCGCGTACTCGTTCTCCGCTGGAGGCCCGATCGTGTGGCCAGGAGTGGAGGCGCTCCTCATGGTGCCCTTATCGGCGCATGCGCTCTTTGCCCGACCTCTCGTGGTGGGACCCGACTCTGTGATGGTGGTGGAGCTTCTTGAGCGCTCCTCTGCCCATGCCGTGTTGTGGTGCGATGGTAGACGGAGTGTTGAGATTCGCCCAGGATCCCGTGTCCAGGCAACGAGAAGCCCACATCCGATTCGATTGGCGAGATTGCATCCCGGTCCCTTTACGGACCGCCTCGTTGATAAGTTCTCTCTGCCCGTGACCGGGTGGCGGGGCCCGGGGGAGTAGACCTCCGTGATTGTCGACATCTCCATTTCCGACCTGGGAGTTATCTCCCAGGCGACTCTTCCTCTGGGTCCTGGACTCACAGTAGTAACGGGAGAGACAGGAGCCGGAAAGACTATGGTGGTGACTGCCCTGGGGCTTCTCCTGGGTGCGAGAGCGGACGCGGCTCGAGTTCGTTCAGGGTCGCCCTCTAGCTGGGTGGAGGGAAGGTTTGTCCTCCAGGACTCACCTGGAGTGAAGGGCAGGGCGGAGGAGTTGGGAGCCGCTCTCGATGATGACGAGTTGGTTCTCTCCCGCGAAGTCCAAGCAGAGGGGCGCTCCCGTGCGGTGGTAGGTGGGCGCAGTGTCCCTGTCTCGGCTCTGTCCGAGTTGGCTGAAGAGCTTGTCGTTATCCACGGTCAGAGTGATCAAATACGACTCAAGTCTGAGGTTGCGCAACGGGAGTCGCTCGATCGCTTCGCGGGAGTCGAGTTGCATCGGGTGCTCACCGAGTATCGGGAGTCATTCGAGCGCTATCGAGATCTTGCCCGGCGTCTTGAGGAGTTGACCACTCAGGCTGATCAACGACGGCGCGAGGCCGAGGATCTTCGAGTAGCCCTTGCCGATATCGAGGCAGTCTCTCCAGAGGCGGGGGAGGACGAGTCGCTGAAGGAAGCGATAACGAAACTCTCCAACACCGAGGAGTTACGAGCCGGAGTGGCTGGGGCCAAGCAGGCTCTCGCTTCGGACGATAGCGGACTGGATTCCACAGACGCCGTGACGCTGCTCGATGCTGCGCTTCGCGCCATTGAGAGGGTTGTGGGCGTCGATGCATCCTTGGAGAGCGTCCGAAACCAACTTGCAGATGCCAGCTATCAACTTCAGGAAGTGAGCCAGTCTCTCGCTGGTTACGCTGCCAGTTTGGAAACCGGCACGGGGTTGTCCTTGGAGGATAGTCACGAGAGATTGGCTGCCATCACCGGCTTGATGAGGAAATTCGGCCCCACCCTCGATGACGTCCTCGATTATGCGCAGAAGGGTTCGCTACGACTTCTTGAGCTGGATCAAGATGAATCGACAATCGACCAGGTGGCGCGCGAGCTCGACGAGGTCCTGGAGAAGACACGGACCCTGGCGTCCCAGTTGAGCGCGCTTCGTCACCAGGCGGCGAGCTCGCTTGCGGAGCAGGTGACTCAGGAGCTCCCCGCTCTGGCTATGCCGACCGCCTTATTCCATGTTTCCCTGACGAGTGCGGAAGACCTCGCCGCTCACGGGGTGGACCAGGTCAGTTTTCTTCTCCAGGCACATCCGGGCTCCGACCCGTTGCCGCTGAACAAGGGAGCCTCGGGGGGTGAGCTCTCTCGGGTGATGTTGGCCCTGGAGGTAGTGATTGCTGGCAGTGATCCCGTCCCCACCTTTGTTTTCGACGAAGTAGACGCCGGAGTGGGTGGCGCGAGTGCGCTCGAGATCGGCCGACGACTAGATCGATTGGCTCAGAATTCTCAAGTTATTGTCGTGACCCACCTAGCCCAGGTGGCGGCGTATGCCAATAACCACTTACTCGTCGTAAAGGACACCGACGGTCAGGTCACCACCTCGAGTGTCACGGTTCTGGATGGCGACAACAGGGTCAAAGAGCTGGCCCGCATGCTCGGTGGCATGGAGGACTCTCACACTGCGCTGTCGCACGCGAAAGAGCTGCTGGAGAAAACTCATTCGGTGAGTCGTCGCTAAGACCCGGGTTAATCAGTTACTGTTGAACTCCGTGGCGGACACCTCGACAAAGAGCAAAACGGACATCACAAAACACATTTTTGTGACCGGGGGTGTCGTCTCCTCTCTCGGTAAAGGTCTGACCGCCGCTTCTCTGGGTAATCTCCTGTCGGGCCGTGGGCTTCGTGTCGCGATGCAGAAGCTCGATCCCTACCTCAACGTTGATCCTGGAACGATGAATCCGTTCCAGCACGGCGAGGTTTTTGTTACCGACGATGGGGCGGAGACTGACCTCGATATCGGCCACTACGAGCGATTCCTCGATATCAACCTCTCTCGAGCTGCGAACGTGACCACGGGGCAGGTCTACCAAGAGGTGATTGCTAAAGAGCGCCGGGGTGAGTACCTGGGGGATACCGTTCAGGTAATTCCTCACATCACTGATGAGATCAAGCGACGGATGCGTCTTCAAGCGCACGAAGAGCCTCGACCCGATGTGATCATCACCGAGATCGGTGGGACCGTGGGTGATATCGAAAGCCAGCCGTTCATTGAGGCAGCGCGTCAGGTGCGTCACGAACTGGGCCGAGAAAACGTCTTCTTCGTGCACGTCTCCTTGGTTCCATTCATGGGCGCATCGGGGGAGCAGAAGACGAAGCCGACACAGCACTCGGTAGCCGCGCTCCGGTCCATCGGTATTCAGCCCGACGCTCTGGTGTTACGCAGTGATAGACCCGTGGAGAGCTCGAATCGGCGCAAGATTGCTCTGATGTGTGACGTCGATGAGGCCGCTGTCGTAAATGCGGTGGACGTCGGGAGCATTTACGACATTCCCGCTCTGTTACACAGTCAAGATCTCGACGACTACATCATTGACCACCTCGGTCTCTCAGCGGGGGAGATGGTGTGGGATGGCTGGAAGGACCTCCTCGACGCGGTTCATCACCCTCGACACACCGTCACTATCGCGGTTGTTGGCAAGTACATTGACCTGCCCGATGCTTACCTCTCCGTGAGTGAAGCGATTCGTTCGGGTGGTTTCGCTCATCAGGCTGCGGTCGAGCTCAAGTGGGTCGCCAGTGATGAGTGCGAGACTTCCGCGGGCGCAGAGCGGGCCCTCTCCGATGTTGACGGAGTCTGTGTCCCCGGTGGATTCGGCATTCGCGGTATCGAGGGAAAGCTCGGTGCCCTGCGCTACGCCCGAGAAAATGCGATACCCACACTGGGTTTGTGTCTGGGCCTTCAGTGCATGGTGATCGAATACTCCCGAAGCATGGCGGGTCTCGAGGGTGCTTCCAGCACCGAGTTCGACCCCGATGCGAAGCACCCGGTTATTGCCACCATGGCGGAGCAGGTCGATATCGTCTCCGGGCAGGGTGACATGGGCGGAACGATGCGTCTTGGTCTATACGAGGCTGCCCTCAAGGATGGCAGTATCGTGCGCGAACTCTATGCCTCAGCGTCCGTGACAGAGAGGCATCGTCATCGCTATGAGGTCAATAACACGTATCGGGACACGCTCGAAAAGGCAGGGATGGTCTTCTCGGGAACCTCACCCGATAACAGCCTGGTGGAGTTCGTGGAGCTTCCGCGCGGTGTCCACCCTTTCTATGTATCCACCCAAGCTCACCCGGAACTGCGCTCCAGGCCCAATAGGGCACACCCGCTCTTCTCAGGCTTGGTCGCCGCGGCGCTCGAGCGACACAACTCGTCGGCATTGTTTGCGGTTACTGATCAGGCGAGCTGATGTCCGCTCGCTTCGTCCCTGAAGACGAGTCGCTGTCGATTCCCGTTTCCTCGAGAGAGACGGTCTATGAGGGTGCGATTTGGAATGTGGTCCGAGAGACCTTCCCCTACAACATTGAGGTGTTGAGCAGAGACTTCGTCGATCACACGGGTGCGGTAGCCATTGTTGCCCTCAATGAAAGCGACGAGGTGATGATGATCCGCCAGTACCGGCACTCCATTCGGTCGGTGAACTGGGAGATTCCCGCGGGTCTACTCGATATTCCGGGTGAAGACCCATTGGTCTGTGGAAAGCGGGAGCTCGCCGAAGAAGCGGACCTAGAAGCAGAGAACTGGGAATTTCTGACCACACTGAATACCACCCCTGGGGGCTCCAACGAGTTCATCGATATCTACATCGCTACGGGCCTTCGGCCGGTAGAGCATGATTATGTTCGCACCGGGGAAGAAGCAGACCTGGAAATGCGTTTCGTCCCTTTGCGCGATGCAGTTGAGGCAGCAGTCACGGGAAAAATCCGCAATCAAATCGCTGTGACAGCGCTCCTGGCGGCCTATGTCCATCGACAGTAGTGAGTCAGGGGGAAAGCCCCGAAGCGAACTCGAGAGGTATCTCGAGCACTACGTGCGCTATCTCACCTTGGAGCGTGGCCGATCGCGCAACACGATTGCTGCCTACACCAGAGACCTTCAGGCCTACCTGAACTACCTCCAAACAGGGGGAATCGAGAAGCCTGAGGGAATCGAATCCTCCCACGTTGAGGCCTTTGTTCACGGTCTTGACAGCGCCGCAACAACAGTGGCGCGCAAACTATCTAGTATCAAGAACTTCCACCGGTATTTAGTGGAGGAAAAGGTCGTTGCCGATGACGTGACGAGCAGTGTTGCTCCTCCAGCATTGCCCGCTCGACTACCCAAAGCACTCAGCGTGTCTGAGGTCAACACCTTGCTCGAGACCGTGGTCGGTGATGACCCGCCAGCGCTCCGAGATCGAGCGCTTCTGGAATTCCTTTACGCGACGGGTGCTCGAATCTCAGAGGCGTTGTCCTTGACCGTCGATGATGTGCTCGGTGAAGATCTGCGCTGTCGGGAAGCACTCCGGGTGAGGGGAAAAGGAAACAAAGAGCGCATTGTTCCTGTCGGGAGTTACGCGAGGACTGCCCTCGATACGTACCTCACCAGGTCCAGACCCTCACTCGTGTCGGGCCGGGGCAAACCCACGCCCATGGTGTTTGTCGGCAACCGAGGAGGTGCACTGTCTCGACAAAACGCCTGGCTGATTTTGCAAAGGGCAGCAGAACGAGCGCACCTCACACAAGCCTTGTCCCCCCATACGCTCCGCCACTCGTTTGCGACCCATGTTCTTGGCGGTGGGGCCGACATTCGGGTCGTGCAGGAGCTTCTCGGTCACTCCTCGGTGTCGACAACGCAGATTTATACCAAAGTCACGATCGATACCCTCCGTGAGGTGTACCAAACCTCTCATCCCCGCGCCCGATAGCGCTTCGCTATAGACTTTCGACATGGCGAAATCAGCGGTGAAGGTGGCCCCGACAGGGCGTCCCTTCCGCGAATTTCCGGAGCCTCCGGCTCTCAAGTCGCACGGTCCAGCCCGCGTGATTGCGCTGTGTAATCAAAAAGGTGGTGTGGGGAAAACCACGACCACGATCAGCTTGGGTGGGGCATTAGCGGAGTATGGCCGCACCGTCTTGATGGTGGATTTTGACCCGCAGGGCGCACTGTCGGCGGGCCTGGGGGTCAACACTCACGACACCACCACCATTTATGACCTCCTCATCGGGCGAGAAAAAGTCGTTCTCAAGGCAATCCAGCCCACCAAAGTGGCTGGCATCCATGTCATTCCTGCCAACATTGATCTTTCTGCCGCCGAGGTACACCTGGTTAATGAGGTTGCCAGGGAACAGATTCTTGCCCGGGTCCTCAAACCAGTGCTCGATGACTATGACGTGGTCTTGATCGATTGCCAGCCGTCGTTGGGTCTGCTTACGGTCAACGCCTTGACCGCCGCTCACGGTGTGCTCATTCCGCTCGAAACCGAGTATTTCGCGTTGCGAGGTGTCGCTCTCCTGATTGACACCATCGATAAGGTGCGCGAACGCCTCAACCCGTCGATCCGCGTCGATGGCATTATCGCCACCATGTTTGATGCAAGAACCCTCCACGCTAAAGAAGTGATGGAACGCGTCGTGGAGGCTTTTGGAGACACAGTCATGGACACGGTTATTGGTAAGACAGTGAAGTTCCCAGATGCCTCTGTTGCCGGTGTCCCCATCACGGAGTTTGCCCCCAATCACGCCAGCGCTAAGACCTACCGTCAGCTGGCACGAGAGCTCATTGCCCGTGGTTCCATCGCCTAGTACGGTGGACCTTCCCGAGGTGGAAGGCGCCGCGGTGGGAGATGGTTTTCAGGTATCTCTCGCCAATTTTGATGGCCCTTTCGATTTATTGCTCCGCCTGATTAGTAAGCGTGAACTCGACATCACCGAGGTGTCGTTGGGTGAAGTCACCGACGAGTTCTTGTCGTATGTGAAACACCTCGAGGGTGTCGCCGGACTCGATGCGGCCAGTGAATTCCTTGTGGTCGCGGCCACCCTCTTGGATATGAAAATCGTGGGGTTGCTCCCGCAAGGTGAGTTTGTTGACCCCGATGATGTCGAGTTGCTGGAGGCCCGTGATCTTCTGTTTGCCAGGCTTCTTCAGTACCGGGCGTTCAAGGATGTCTCTTCGTGGTTCTCTGAGCACTTCGAGCGTGAGTCACACCGCCACCCTCGACAGGTGCAGCTGGAGGAAAGATTTCGGGCGTCTGCTCCCGAGCTTCAGTGGACTCTCAGCCTCGAGGATTTCCAGGCTCTCGCACTGTTCGCTTTGGCTCCCAAGGAGATTCCCACCGTGGGGCTGGAGCATCTCCACGCGCCGTTGGTCAGTATCCGCGAGCAGGCAGCTCATGTCGTCGCTTTACTTAAGAGCGGCAACCCCGTGAGCTTTCGTTCCTTGATCGCGGGAGTTCAGGAACGCGGCGTTGTTGTCGCACGGTTCCTCGCTGTCTTGGAGCTCTATCGAGAAGCAGCAATTACGTTCCAGCAGGTGGAGCCATTGGGTGAGCTCACTATCCAGTGGTTTGCCCATGATTTCGGTGAGGATGCTCTTGCCCATTTGGGGGAAGAGTGGGGAGGCGAGGAGCGCACCGATGACTGAGATAACAAGGGATTTGCAACGCGAACTCGAGGCCATGTTGATGGTCGCCGATCAGCCTTACAGCGTGGTGACACTCGCCAGCGCTCTCGATGTTCCCCTCACAGAGGTGAAG
>JAYOYJ010000037.1:0-11131 GCA_038153485.1 Pontimonas sp.
GTGCGAAAGCCTGTCGTCATGGCCATTCAAGGTATCTGCTTCACCCTCGGAGTCGAATTGGCGCTCGCCAGTGACGTGGTTGTCGCCTCCGAGGACGCCCAGTTAGCCCAACTCGAAGTGGCCCGGGGAATCCTGCCGTTTGGTGGTGGAACGACCCGGATGCCTCGCATCGCCGGCTGGAGTAACGCGATGAGCGTGCTCCTCACCGGAGACACCATCAGCGCATCTGACGCCCACCGCATGGGCATCGTGACCCGGGTGGTGAAGGGCTCTCCTCTGGAGGAGGCCACGGCGATTGCGCAGCGGATTGCTGCTCAAGCTCCTCTGGCCGTTCAGGCAACGCTCGCATCAGCGCGCGCGGGAGTCCTCGATGCTCCCTCAGAGCACGCGGCACTTCCCGCTCGGTTGGGTGCGCTCATGATAACCAAAGACGTCCAACGCGGTATGGAAGCGTTCATGACCAAGCAGCCTGCAGTTTTCGAGGGTGACTAAATAATTCCCAGCCCATAGGCTGGAGATACCAACGAAAGGGTCCCGTGGACCGAACCGCAGTAATAACCGGCGCCAGTGGCGGAATTGGAGCCGAAGTCGCCAGGGAGCTGGCGAGAAGGTCCTGGCGAGTCGCGGTCGTCGGGAGAAACCCGGAGCGGACACGAGAAGTCGCCCGCATGATGGATGGGATTCCTTTTGTCTGCGACTTTGATGACCTCTCTGCGGTGCGAGAGCTCGCTGACACACTGGGTAAACGATTCGACCGCATCGACGCGCTGGTCAACAATGCCGGGGGCATCGTGGCGACCAAGCAACTCAGTTCGGACGGTCACGAACTCACTCTTCAGCGCAACGTGCTGGGCTCGGTAGTCTTCACCGAACGCCTCATTCCCAAACTTCTGAATACCCGAGGTCGGGTGATTCACACTTCGTCGATGGTGTCGCGGTTTGGGCGCATCGACCTCGATGATCTGAGTTTTGACCACCGACGCTATGGGGCTGGGTGGTGGCCGTATGCCTCGGCAAAGCTTGGCGTCATTTTGTATGCCCGGTCCCTAGCACTGCGCACAGGCCTGGAGAGCTACCCCGTCCACCCCGGTTATGTTCGATCGGGCTTTGGTGCTGAGTCGCGCAGTGGAAAGCTGATTCTTGCCCTCACCGGATGGATGCAAATCTCTGCTGAGGCGGGAGCGGCCCCACTCGTGCACTTGGTGGACACCCCCGAACTCGGAGTAGCCAATGGAACGTATTTCGATGGCCTCACACCCGAGGGACCCACCCATCCCGCTGCCGGAGATACCGACTTGATTGAGGCATACTGGCGAAAGATAGCTTCGCTGGTTGATCTTCCCGTGGAGCAGTATCACGGAACCTAATCGAGGAGAAGGTATGTCCCGCAGGACTGGAGTCTTCGCCCCCTTCGCTCTCGCCAGTGCTTTGATTCTGGGGCTCTCGGGGTGTTCGGTCCTGGAGGACTGGGGAGTGTTGAACTCTGCAGACAGCACGACCGAGGAGTCGACAAGCGCTGAGGAGACCACCACGGCAGAGACCGAGTCCTCGTCCGAAACGACCGCCGAAGAGACGGAAGAGGAAGTCGTCGACGAAGGGCTCGCTTTGCCGACCTGCGAGACCATGTATTCGGCCGATCTCTCCACCACCCTGCTCGAGGAACTTCGCACCAACGTCGGCGACACCAGCGAGGGTGACTTTGGTTACGGGACAACGAACCAAGAGCTGATTCCGCTTCTCAAAGCCGTTCGCTCCGACCTTCGAATTTCGTGCACCTGGTATCTCCCCGCAAGCGAAAGCGTGTCGGTGACGAGCGTCGCCATTGTCAGTGGTGAGGTGCTCGGCGATGTCACCGCTGTCCTTCGAGCATCAGGAGCGGGCAGCGCTGAAGCCGGCGGAGGAACGCTCTACACCTTCGATTCGACGACCTCTGATGAATCACTCGATTACATCGCTACCGAAGCCCATTTCGTCGTCGATGTCCCCTGCCCCGCATCACTGGCAGAGGAAACCTGTGGGGCCTGGGTATCCAGCAATTACGCCTTCGGTGAGGCTCAACCCCTCACCCTCGATGCCGCCAGAACGCTCGGGGTCTACACCAACTAGAAACCAGGCGGCACCGTAGCCGGGCTGAAACCGAGCGCCGACTCCGCCTCGTGGCCCAGTTGCAGAAGGGTGGTGTCTCCACCCGGTCGACCAATCAACTGCACCCCGACGGGAAGACCCTCAGGGTTCAGCATCACCGGCAGCGCCAGCGCGGGAAGCCCCGCCACATTCACAAAGCTCGAGTAGGGCGTGACCTGGACCTGTTGCGCAAAATTTCGCTCCGGGTTCTCAAGGTCATAAAAACCGATGGGCGGTGGTGCGGTCGCAAGACCCGGGGTTAGGACCACATCCACATCAGAGAAAGCGCGAATAGTGTGCTCTTCGAACGCGGAGAGTTCGCGCAGAGCAGCGGCGAGGGCTCCGGCACGCAGAGCATCGCCTTCCCCCACGAGATAAGCGGTGAGGGGTTCCAGGAGTGCGCGCTGATCGGCGCTGAGCTCCAAACCCACCGCAGAGGCTTTCCAGATAGTCATAAACGCCTCGGCATAACCTGCACGAGGGGTCCACTCGAGCTCCACCACCGTGTGACCGAGGTCTTCGAGGACGCCGCGAACTCTGGTGTGGGCTTGTACCGCAACGGGGTGGAGGTCTGTCTCGACAAAGTCTTCCCAGGGATGCCTCGTGGTGACACCAATGCGCAAGGGCCCAGGGGGCACAAGCGCCTTCTCGCTCATGGCCCCTTCGTGCCCTGGGTGAGTGGCACGATAGGTCTGGCCACTACCGAGAAGAGCTTCTAGTAGCAGTGCTGCATCAGCCACCGACGTGGCGAGGGGTCCAGGAACCACGAGACCTGCGAGATAGTCGAACCCGGTTCCCCCAGGTATGAGCCCCCGGGAGGGCTTGAGCCCCACGAGACCACACGCCCAGGCCGGAATACGGACACTTCCGCCACCATCGCTGCCGGGAGAAAACGGAAGCAGTCTCCCCGCCACGGCTGCAGCTGCACCACCGCTCGAGCCTCCCGACCCGTGCTCGAGCGAATATGGATTGGCAGTCGGTGGAAGCACCAAGGACTCGGTGTAGGAAGCAAGACCAAACTCGCAGACCGCCGACTTACCGACACTGATTCCCCCGGCGACATCCATCGCTTTCGCCATCGGAGCTGACTCCGTCGGAAGCGGCGCTCCCTCAGTCACCCGAGAACCAGCGCCGGTCGGGACTCCGGCGCGATCAGTCAGGTCTTTATCCGCAAACGGCAGACCCCACAACAGGCCAGGCTCGATCGCACCCTGATCCATCTGCGCAGCGCGTTCCCTGGCGCGCTCAGCTGTGAGGGTGACCAGCGCGTGAAGCGAGGGGTTGTGAGT
Source organism: Pontimonas sp. (assembly GCA_038153485.1). GTDB lineage: Bacteria > Actinomycetota > Actinomycetes > Actinomycetales > Microbacteriaceae > Pontimonas. The sequence continues at coordinate 3,414 of JAYOYJ010000037.1, forward strand.
GTCGATTCGGTCGAGGAAATACTCCACGACCTCCAGTGCGGAGAGCTCGCCGGATCGACGCATCGAGACCAGCTCCGTGGCGGAAAACTGGTGAAGTAACGACACGGTTGCAGACTATCGTGGCGCCAGGTTTCTGCCCTAGCCGGGTTCTATACTCCAGGCAGAGAGGTGATGACCGTGTCCAAGTCCATGCGGATACAGCAGGGCTCGCTGACCGCGGTCACTCTGGTCTTCTTTCTCGCAGCGTGCTCGACGGCGAGCGACACCCTCGTGACTGAGGAAGTTGTGACCGTGGAAGAAACGGTCGAAGAAGAAGCCCCGGTTGAGCTCACCTATTCGCGTCCCTCGGATTGCACGGCGCTGCTCAACGACGCTGGCGCAGCACTTCTTGAAGCTCAAGGTGTGGAGCTCATCGCCGGTCCTGGAAGTCCCAGCAATGACCCCATCTATGTGGAGGGTCAAACGCCCGAAGAACTCGTGGGTGGACTGTCCTGCTTGTATGCCATCCCAGGGGAAGTTGACACAGGCATCAATATCATTTTGGGAACGGCTCTCGTGGACGATGCAATCAGGCCGACCGTGATTGATGATCTTCTGGCCCAGCAACTCAACGTCGGCCAAACCGCCGATGGTGCCCTGACCTACTGGAAATGGGGTGATGAGGTCATCGTGCCGGCCATCCACAATTCCCTCTATGCCGACTCCTGGTACTCAGCTCTGATCCAGCCAGGTGGCAGGGAGTCCTATGACCTAGGGGTTGCCCTGGTGCAGGAGATGCGCACCACCACCACCCAATAACCTGGGGTTATGGACCAGGGCCTACTCGAGGAGTATTTGCCGAGTTCACTGCCCTCACGGTGGGCGGCGGTTGTTGGCCCTGAGGGTATTGCTGCCCTTTCCGCCATTGGTCGAAAACTGGATTCCTCGCCCGCGAGAAAAGCGTTGATGACGCCTTCTGCAGACAAGATCTTGCGAGCATTCGACACCCCGCCAGAGGCAGTCGCGTGCGCGATCTTTGGCCAAGACCCCTACCCAGGACAATCTCACGCGAGCGGTCTGGCCTTCTCTGTCGAACGCAACATCACCCCGCTCCCCCCAAGCCTGCGCAACATTCGTCAAGAACTCCGGGACGACCTAGGTCTTGACCTCCCACCCCACGGTGATGTGTGCCCGTGGGCCTCTCACGGAGTACTCCTGCTCAATCGCCACCTCACCACCCTGGTGGGATCTCCTGGAGCACACCGGACACTGGGCTGGACCGCGTTTACCGATGCCGTGGTGAAGGGACTGGTAGCTGCAGGCCACTTCTTTGTTGCCATTTTGTGGGGAAGAGAAGCGGGAGAGCTCAAACCACTCCTCGGTGACACCCCCGTAATTGAATCCGCCCACCCCAGTCCGCTCTCCGCGCGACACGGATTTTTCGGATCTAGGCCCTTTAGTCAGGTGAACCGTTTGCGCGAAGATGCCGGTTACACCCCCGTCGACTGGTCACTAGGAGAAACCTGATGCTTCCCGAGGAATACCAGAAACGACGGAGCCTCCCGCGGCACCTCCAACCACCCGGCGAACCGCCGGCGGAATTCTCGTATGAAATACGAGAAGCGACCGAAGACGATGTCCCCGACATTCTGGCTTTGTATCGCCACTACGTGCGGAACTCGGTGGTCACACTGGATGAGAAAGCGCCCAGCATCACCAAGTTTCGAGCGCGATTTCGGCACCTCCAAAAACTGGGTTACCCGTTCCGCGTTGCCGTGTCACCACAAGGAACACTCCTGGGCTACGCCTACGTCTTCCCCTTTCGTGAAAAAGCAGGGTTTCGAAAAACTGTCGAAAGCTCCATCTACCTAGGTCCCGCGTCCCTCGGGCGAAGGCTTGGCAGCGCGCTGCTCGGAGACCTCATCGCGCGGTGCACCGAAGAGGGCCTCACCGAGATGATCGCTGTGATCGCAGATTCGGGAGCGCAAGCGTCCATGGCGCTCCACCAGAAATTTGGCTTCACCGAATCAGGACGTATGGGCAAAGTGGGCTTCAAATTTGGCCGCTGGATCGGCATCGTCATGATGCAAAAATCACTCCGCAACTGAGTGTTTATTACCCAGCGTTACGCCCGGACGTGACGCCAAGCGAGTTGCGACTTATCGTTATCAACCGATGGCACCCACCGGGGTGTCCCCACACCTTTAGCGAAAGAAACCTCATGGCAGACACCTGGAAGTTTGAAACCCAGCAAATTCACGCGGGCGCCACCGCGGACCCCTCGACCCACTCGCGGGCGACCCCGATCTATCGGACCACCGCGTACGTATTCGACAGTGCCGAGCACGCGGCGAACCTTTTCGCGCTTGCGGAGTTTGGAAACATCTACACCCGCATCATGAACCCCACCCAGGATGTTGCCGAGCAACGCATCGCAGCCCTCGAAGGCGGAACGGCGGCGCTCCTGCTCGCCTCCGGCCAGGCTGCCACCACCAACGCAATTCTGAATATTGCGCACTCCGGGGACCACATCGTGAGCTCGTCGTCCGTGTATGGAGGTACGTACAACCTGTTTAAGTACACGCTGCCGAAACTCGGCATCACCGTGACTTTCGTGGAGGACCAGGACGACCTGGAGGCGTGGGCCGCAGCGGTTCAGCCCAACACCAAGGCATTCTTTGGCGAGACCATCGCGAACCCCCGAATCAATGTTCTCGACATCGAGGGAGTTGCCGGAGTCGCCCACGAGCACGGGTTGCCCCTGATCGTCGACAACACGGTGGCAAGCCCCTACCTGGTGCGCCCGTTGGAGCACGGTGCTGACATCGTGGTCCACTCCGCCACCAAGTTCCTCGGCGGACATGGAACCGTGATCGCCGGCGCCATTGTCGATGGCGGCAAGTTCCCGTGGTCACAGCACGTCGACAAGTTCCCCGGACTCACCGAGCCCGACCCCAGCTACCACGGTGCGAGCTACACCGGTGTCTTGGGTGATCCGATTGCCTACATCATCAAGGCCCGCGTCCAGTTGCTTCGCGACGTGGGTGCGGCGGTCTCCCCGGACAACGCATTTGGACTCATCCAGGGCATCGAGACGCTCAGCCTGCGGATGGAGCGTCACTGTCAGAACGCTCTGGCCGTCGCACAGTGGCTCGAAGCTCACGATCAGGTCGCGAGCGTGAACTACGCGGCATTGCCCTCGAGCCCGTGGCATGAGGCAGCCTCGAAGTATGCACCCCACGGAGTCGGAGCAGTGCTGTCCTTCGAGATTAAGGGTGGTGTCGATGCCGGTCGCGCACTGGTCGACAACGTCTCGCTGTTTAGCCACGTCGCCAACATTGGTGACGTGCGAAGCCTGATTATCCACCCGGCTTCCACGACACACTCGCAGCTCACCCCCGAGCAACAGCTCACCACTGGAGTTACCCCCGGTCTGGTGCGTCTGTCTGTGGGACTGGAGCACATCGACGACATCCTCGCGGACCTCGAGAACGGTTTCCAGGCCGCGACAAAGGTCGGCGCGAAGAGTCTTCAGAACGCATAACTCTCCCTTACACGCAGCCATGGCCGGGGTGAATACCCCGGCCATGCTGTGTTAGGGAAGAATAGCCCCACCATGGATTGGCAATCACCGGCAGAATCACTGCCCTCCGCTTTCGTCTCGGAGGCTATGCAGTCGACCCTGCGCGGAACCCCTCCGGTGACAGGAGCCTGGCGGGACGGCGACCACCTCGGCCAAAGATCCTTTGCTCAGGTGGGTAGCCTCACGACCGAGCACGGCGACACCTTCCCGCACGTGCGAATCGCGTATGAGACATTTGGTGAGCTCAACGAGACTAAGACAAACGCCATCCTGGTTTTTCACGCTTTGACCGGGGATTCCCACATCACCGGGTCGGCTGGTCCGGGTCATCCCACCGCAGGCTGGTGGTCGGGTGTCGTTGGACCAGGTCTCGCCCTGGACACCGATACCTGGTGCGTCATCGTTCCGAATGTCCTCGGAGGTTGCCAAGGCTCCACAGCGCCATCCAGCTTTGCCCCTGATGGTCGAGAGTGGGGGTCGAGGTTCCCCTACGTCACTATTCGCGACCAAGTGGCAGCAACCAAGGTCATGGGTGATCAGCTCGGGATAGAAAAGTTTGCAGCGGTTATCGGTGGCTCCATGGGGGGAATGCACGCTCTCGAGTGGGGTCTCCTGTTCCCCGGCTCCGCAGAGCGTCTGGCCCTTATCGCCACCTCAGCGATTACGAGTGCGGATCAGCTCGGGGGGAACTCACTCCAACGTGAAGCCATCATCGTGGACCCCTTTTTCGAAGGAGGCAACTACTACGACCACGACGAGGGCCCCTACCGAGGCCTAGCCCTTGCGCGACGTATGGCGCTGGTCAACTATCGCTCCCCCACGGAACTCAATGACCGATTCCAGCGCACCTGGCAGAGTCGTGTTTCACCACTGGGTGACAATGGGCGATTCGCAGTCGAAAGTTACCTAGATTTTCACGGCAATAAGTTCACTCGACGCTTCGATGCCAACAGCTACCTGGTGCTCGTCGATGCCATGAACTCCCATGATGTGACGAGGAATCGAGGAGACCTCGGCGATGTGCTTAGCGCATTGACACAACCCACCCTGATTTTAGGAATTGCCAGTGATCGACTCTTCCCCGTGGAGCAACAGCACGAATTGGCCACACACATCCCTGGCTCACTTTCCGGCAAAGACGCGCTGGTGCTTGAGTCCCCTTACGGCCACGATGGATTCTTGATTGAGTCCGACCGTGTCGGCGGAGCTCTCCGCGACTTGCTCGCTACGGGGTAGAACCCAGGACTTTGCCGACCACTGAACTGACCTGCCGGGCGACATCGCTCGCCGTGATGGGACCATTCGAGTGAGCCGCCGAGGCAGCACTGGCCGCCTCAGCGTGAAGAAACGCTCCTGCCGCGACGATCTCACCGAGATCCTCAGGGGAGCTCTCTAGCTGTGACCTCGACCCCGCGAGCAGTGCCCCCAGAATCCCCGCCAGCACGTCGCCGGTTCCCGCTGTCGCTAGCCACGAGGTAGCTACTGGTAGGTGCCACCATGCCCCGCGGTGGTTGACAACCGTCGTGAGCGAGCCTTTGAGAAGAACCATGGCCCCGAGATCTCGAGCGATTCTCTCGGCAGCATCCTGCTCATCAGTGAAATCCGATTCATACAACCGGCGATGCAGCCTGGCGAGCTCTCTCGCGTGGGGTGTGAGAACGGAGAGGGGTGGGAGCGGGCCTGCATAATCAAGTGCACCGGCATCAATCACGGTAGGCACTTCTCGGGGTAGTGCTTCTCGAACCCGATGTATCGCCTGGGGCCCAAGAGGTGTTGCCATGCCGCTACCGACAACAACGGCGTCAACGCGGCCAGGCGTGAGGACGACCTCGGGGTGAGCCTGAATGACGAGAGAGCTCACCGAGGGCGGCCCCAGGTACCGCACCATTCCCACCCCGGTATGCAGTGCACCAAGGACACCCAGGAGTGCGGCTCCCGGATACGCCCTCGAACCAGTGTGAAACTCGATTACTCCCCTGGAGTACTTGTGGTCCTCGGCAGTGGGCTGTGTTAACCACCGGGCCAGATTCTCCAAGGAGACCGAAGCAGGCCCCACGGCTACTGCCTCGAATCGATATCGGCTTGGGTGGGAGGGTTAGCGCCCACCCGTGAAACGGTTATCGCCGAACACTCCAGCGCAAAACCCACGCAGTCCGACAGCTGCTCGAGACTCATCCCCTGGAGTGCTGACACTCCCGATCCCAGGAAGCCTCTGCGGTGCAAGGCTGCGAGGAGCCCCGACATAAACGAATCTCCCGCTCCAATCGTGTCCTCCACGTGAGACGCCTGAGTTGGAAGCGACACAGTGTGACCGGCAGCCTGGGCCAAGACACCCTGGGGCCCCTTCGTCACAATCACCAGAGCAACACCTCGTGATTGCCACAGTGAGAGAACCTCGTTCTCGCTGAGGTCCGGATACAGCCACGCGATGTCCTCATCGCTTGCTTTGACGATGTGGGAGAGAGACACAAGCTTTTCAATACGATCTCGCACGGCGTCGGGGCTTCCCATGATGGAGGGCCTGACATTCGGGTCGTAGCTCACGCTGGCGCCCATAGCTCGTTGTGCCTCGACGATGTCGACGACCCCGGAGCCCCCTGGTTCCAGCGTCGCCCCAATCGAGCCAGTGTGGACGTGGAGGAAAGTCTCGTCAGGAACCATGTCGGGGGTGATATCCCACAGCAGATCAAACTCATACGAGGCAGAACCGTCCTCGGCGATGGTGGCGGTAGCGGTGGAAGTCCGCTCGAGCCCATCGACGTCATCGATCAACGTCACACCACTGGAGCGGGCATGCTCGATGATGTCTCGACCTCTGTGGTCTGGGCCCACTCGGGCTGCCAGGGACACATCGTGGCCTAGTCGACCGAGGCCAATTGCCACATTGAGCGGGCTACCACCGGGAGTTTCCGTGGTGGAATCACCTCGACGCGCGCAATCCGTGAGGGCCTCACCCACCACCAGGAATGTCGTAGACATGCAGACCCCTTCGCCTCACCGACATGCTATCGGCGGGTGGTGGCGTCTCTCACTTCACCGACGAGCTCCTCGATGATGTCCTCGAGGAACAACACTCCGGCCGTCTGCCCGGAGGCATCCAAGACTTTGGCCACGTGGCTCCCGGTATTGCGCAGAGTCGCCAATGCGTCTTCGAGCTCCACCGTTTCCTGCAGTGCGACCAGGTTTCGAATTCGACGTGGGGGAACTGGGTAATCGCTCTCTGTCTCATCACTATCGAGAAGATCCTTGATGTGGACATAACCGGTGGGATCGTCCTCGTCATCAACCAGGACATAGCGGCTAAAGCCTCGTTGAGCGACTGCCTGGTGAACATCGCGGGGGGTCGCGTCTTCCGGAAGAGTCACCAACTGATCGAGAGGAATCGTGACATCTCTGACCTTCTTAGCCGTGAACTCGAACGCAGCGCTCAGCGCACCCGAGTGGTCCGAGAGCATCCCGGTCTTCGTCGATTCCGCGACGATGGTCGCCACCTCGTCAAGGGTGTAGGCGCTGGTGGCTTCAGCTTTCGGCTCCACACCGGTCAGCTTCAAGATTCCATTCGCTATGGCGTTCATCGCCCTAATCACCGGCGAGAGCACCTTCGAGACAAGAACCAAGGGTGGGGCGAGGAAAAGCACAGCTTTGTCGGGAAGAGAAAACGAAATGTTCTTGGGAACCATTTCGCCGAGCACCACGTGCAAGTAGGTGACGAAGAGCAAGGCCAAGATAAAGGCCACCGTGCTCACCGCAGCGACCGGCAAGCCCAGGGACTCCAGGGGGCCCTCGAGTAGGTGATGCACGGCCGGCTCGGACACCAGCAGGATCAGCAACGAACACACGGTGATTCCTAGCTGCGACGTCGCCAACATGAGAGTCGCGTTTTCCATCGCACCCAGAGCGGTCTTCGCCCGCTTACTCCCGGCTTCTGCCAGAGGCTCAATTTGGGAACGCTTAGCCGCCACCACGGCAAACTCGGCCCCCACGAAGAAGGCATTACCGGCGAGCAACACCACTAACCAGGCAAGTCCAGCCCAATCGCTCACAGCAGCGTCACCTCCTCGGCGCTGACCTGCGGCGTGAAACGCACTCGGTCAATCCGTCGACCCTCCATGCGCTCCACTCGGAACACTCCCGTCTGGATACTGACGGTGTCACC
>JAYOYJ010000038.1:0-11058 GCA_038153485.1 Pontimonas sp.
CTGTGGTTCTTCGACACGTGGCGTTTTTCCAGACAACCCATCGCGAATCTGCAGTTTGCCGTCATCGGTGATGAGCGTGTGAGCGTCAATGGAACCGACCTCAATGTGGGGGACTTGGGCGTTCCACCCCGCACCACCGTCTTGGTTCCAGGAATCTATTCGTCCTCCCTCGAGACGGAGTGGGTTCAAGCAGAACCGGTGGTGTCGGTTAAGACAGAGGTGGGAGCGCCCGCGGGCGTGAGGCTCGTGGTGTCGCCAACGAGCACATTGCTCGAGAACACGACGGATGCGCTGGAGGCCTACCTGGATGGGTGTGCTGCTCAAGCTGTCTTGCAGCCAGCCGAATGCCCGTTCGGGGTGTCCATTTCGGACCGTGTGGTCGGGGCAGTGCAGTGGACCATCCTCGACTACCCCGAAATCGACTTGAGACTCTCAGCGGATCGTGCAACGTGGACGATGGTCGCGGAATCTGGTGTCGCCGAGGTGACCGTCCAAGTCCAATCGCTCTTTGATGGGTCGATTACCGAGTTTCGTGACTCGGAAGAGTTCGATGTGGTGGGGGTTGTTCGGGGAACGTCGACCGACCAACCCGTTCTCAACCTTTACTGAGCTTCTCATCTCGCGAGGCTAAAGCCCCGAGCATCTCGTTGTAAGCGGCGAGTTCGCGATCACCATCACGGTCGGCAGCGCGGTCGCGACGTTTATTTTTGCGCTCATCACTTCTACTCCACGACCAGGTCACCACAATGGCCAACAGCAGGGTCGGGATTTCCCCTAATCCCCACGCGAGCTCTCCACCCTGTTGCTGGTCTGCGAGCGGATCGAGCCCCCATTCACGGCCCATAGCCCCGTACCATTCGGGAACAAGCAGGCCAGTGCCATAAATCAGCCCCACTCCAAAGAAGGCATGGAACGCCATGGTAGCCAACACAATGATGAGCCGCAGGGGGTAGGGAGGGTTGTGTGGTGAGGGGTCCACCCCCACCAGCGATTGAGCGAAAAGGTACCCCGTAAACACGAAGTGCAGAATCATCCACTGATGACCCAGGTGCTCCTCGAGAGCCCACCGGAAGAGCGGTGAGTAGTAAAAGACGATCAAGGAGATTCCAAAAATGACTGCCGCGACCAGGGGGTGACCGAGAATCGCGAGATATCGGGAGTGAACGACGAGCAGAATCCACTCCCTCGCACCCCTGGACCCGTCTTTCCTCACCGCAATAGCCCGAGAGGCGAGGGTGATGGGAGCGCTCAACACCAACAACAGGGGAACCGCCATGGAGAGCAACATGTGGGCCACCATATGGACGCTAAAGAGATACGTGCCATAGACAGCCAATCCAGAGTTGGTCGACAGACCCAATAGAAGCATCCCCGACACCCACATGATGGTTCGAGAAACGGGCCATGCATCGCCTCGCCGTGCCAGACGCACGTGACCCCAAACATAGAAAAGAGTGCCGAACACCACGATCAGCGCCCAGATCACATCGAACTGCCACTGAGTAAAGACCTGCCCCCAGGTAAATTCGGGTGGCAGGAGCTCACCCGTCAAAATCTCGGCCGGAGTGGCTTGAGCGCTTTCGGATGCAGGAATTTCTGGCACGGGTGTGGGGGTGCGTGCCAGAGCACTCGCGAGGCCCATCGCAACACCCATGACCGCCAACTCCAAGCCGACTACTCGCAGCGTCACCGAGCGCACTCCTCGCTTCGCTCCCTCTAACTGCGAAATGAGGCGCTTCCGATACAGCGCGCCCATCGCCCCCAGAACCACAAGGATGACCGCCTTCGCGACAACAAGCGCTCCGTACGGAGTCCACAGACCCTCAAGAGTCCCTACCCGTAGCCAGGCATTGGTGATGCCCGAGAGAGCAACAACACTGAAGCTCAGGAGTGCAATAGTCGAAAAGCGCTGGAACACACTCGTGAGCGGTATTCCGCTTCGAGAGGAACCCCAGGCGAGGATGGCCAGTGTCGCGAGGCCTCCCACCCACATTGCGGTAAACACACTGTGGGTAAACGATGCGCTCACCGCCGCTTCATGGTTGGCCGTACCCGCAGCATGACCCAGCTCCGCCAGGGGCCACAGTGATGCCACCGCGAGCACCCCGATGAAGAAGACTCCCGTGTGGGATCGAATGAGCACGGCGAGGACCGTCACGGTAGCCGATAGGAGCGTAGAAATCAGCCACGCGCGTCCGATCTCAGTCTCGCTCACAAACAGCCATAAGACATCGCCAAATTGCTGGGTGAGCGCAATCGGTTCGAGATAAATCGATAAGAAGGTCAAAAACCCTGTTGTCGCAGACGCAATCGTCATCAGGGCCGCCCCGAGGGCTGCAATGGTGAGTGAGACGCTAAATCCCGAATCCTGAGGTGACAAGGCGGATGCGGCAAGCATCAGAGCCCCTACTGCTAGTGCGGCTCCCAGGTGAACAAAGGCCTTTGCGGCGGGAAGTCCATACCGCACGCCATCGCCCGGATCGACAAGAAGAAGCGGCTCCGCGCCGCCGCCGACAGCCAGGCCCACAAGAAGCGCTACCAGGCCACCGCTGATGATGAGCGCCAGCGCGCTCACCAGAGAAACAGGCCACCGGGTTGTCACATCACGAGTGTAGGCGAGGGGCCTGGGGCCTTTTACTCATCCGTTAACGACATCAGGGACGACCAGCTCTGGTCGTCCCTGATGATCGAGTGAGTCAGAAACTACTTGACAGAAGCCTTCAGCTTGCTACCAGCAGAAACCTTGACGCTCTTGGATGCAGCGATCTGAATCGTTGCACCGGTCTGGGGGTTGCGGCCCTGGCGAGCTGCACGGTGGGTGCGCTCGAAGGAAACCCAACCGGGGATGGTGACCTTGTTGCCCGAGGCAACTTCCCTGGACACCACGGTGAAGATAGCGTCAACGACGCCGTTAACTGCTGCCTGGCTGTGACCAGTGTGTGCAGCAACTGCTGCGACAAGTTCTGAGCGATTCATAACTGTGTCCTCCTCGGACTTGGTAGGTATTTCGGCTCGGCCCAGAAACGCTCCCGAGCCACCAAAAAAGTTACCAGCTGGACTTAGTTATGCCCGGTAATTCGCCTCGGTGTGCCATTTCACGGAATCTGACACGGGAAACACCATATTTGCTCAGGAACCCACGAGGCCGACCGTCGATCGCATCGCGACCGCGAACTCGAACCGGAGAGGCGTTACGAGGGAGCTTCTGCAAGCCCACACGAGCGGCTTCCCGAGACTCGTCGGTTCCCTTGGGGTCAACGAGAGCCTTCTTGAGCTCGAGACGCTTCTCGGCGTAACGCTCCACAATCACTTTGCGCTGTTCGTTGCGCGCAATCTTGCTCTTCTTAGCCATGCTTATCGCTCCTCGCGGAATTCAACGTGCTGACGCACTACGGGGTCGTACTTCTTGAGAACCAAGCGGTCCGGGTCGTTACGACGGTTCTTACGGGTGACATAGGTGTAGCCCGTGCCAGCGGTGGAACGAAGCTTGATGATGGGTCGAACGTCTTGCGCTTTAGCCATTAGATTTTCTCCCCACGAGCGAGCAGCTCTGCGACGACGGACTCAATACCGCGAGCATCAACGGTCTTGATCCCCTTTGCGGAGAGCGTCAAGGTCACGTTGCGCTTCAAAGACGGAACAAAGTAGGTCTTCTTCTGGATATTCGGGTCGAACCGACGCTTGGTGCGTCGGTGCGAGTGTGAGATGTTGTGTCCAAAACCAGGGGTGGCTCCGGTCACTTGGCAGACTGCTGCCATGTTTCCTCCTGATATCGCTACCGTAGGGCTACTGCCCTACCCAAGGTCACTTGTCGGCACGCAATCAGAGACTTTTTTCCGAAGAGAGAGGCCTCTGTGCGCACAAGATACAGCGCTAGGTGGCTGAACCAAACCCCTACTGTACGCGCTCAGAGGCTAGGGGGCAACCCTTGTCTGGCAGGCAGGGCATGTCCCAAAAATGTCCACAATGTGCTGAGGGTTGTCATACCCATACTTCGCCGCAATCGACTTCGCCCACGCTTCGACCTCTCCAGCCTCAATTTCGGTCGTCGTCCCACATTCCCGGCAAATCAGATGGTGGTGGTGTCCTGGTGAGCACGCCCGATACAGGTTCTCACCTTCCACGCTCAGGGCGTCGGCGCTTCCTTCTTCGGCAAGCGCATTGAGAGTCCGATAGACCGTAGCCAAACCGATGGTGGAGCCACCACTACGCAGTTTCTGGTGCAGTTCCTGTGCGCTGACGAACTCGGGGGTGGATTCGAGGGCCTGCCATACCTCTTCACGTTGCTTGGTGTTGCGTTTCATCCGTGAGCCTCCGGGTCATGGCTGTGGTGGGGGTCATGAGCATCATCGATAATTCCTAGCGAAGCGGTGTTTTCGGGATGAAGCAAACCCAACCCATAGGCGCGAGCGAGGTTCTCTGGGGTGAGGACCTCGTCGGGAGCGCCATCGGCAACCACGTAGCCCGAGACCAGAATGACGTGATCGGCAGCTCGCGCTTCTTCCAGGTCATGAGTGGTGAACACCACCGAACACCCCCTGGCGGGCTCCTGGTGGAGGATGTCGTCGATTGTTTGAGCTGACTGGATATCAAGGCCCGTCAGGGGTTCATCGAGGAAAAGTACCGTGTGCTCTTGGGCGAGGGCTTGAGCGACGAACACTCGCTGTCGCTGGCCTCCTGATAACCGCGCTACTTGGCGGTCGGCGAGATCATCGATGCGTAAAAGCTCCATCGCATCGTTCACCTTCTCCTTATCTGTTGCGGAGAGGGGCTTCAGCAGCCCGGTGGAGGGGTAGCGACCCATGGACACCACTTCGCGCACCGTCATGGGGATGCCCGGGTTCACATTCATGTGCTGCACGACGTATGCCACACGTGCTCTGGCGTCGGGGGGAGTGGTCCCCAACACGTCCAGCTGCCCAGACGTCAAGGGCAACAGTCCCGTTGCAGCGTGAAGGAGCGTGGATTTACCGCTGCCGTTTGGCCCAATGACAGCGGTGATGGCCGCTTCCGGGACGTTGAAGCTGGACCGATCCAGGGCAATGCGGCCATCGCGTTCGATGACAACGTCGGTGCCGGTAATCACGGTGTTCACGTCCTCACCCGCGCTCTGGCTGATTCCGCAAGGTTCTTGACGGTGAGCACCACAAAGAAAAGAGCAATCGGCACGAGTGCCATCGTTGCCGAGGCCGCGGTCCCCGCGTAGTAGCTGATGGTGAGGCCCAACCAGACCGAGAACACACCTATTCCTGCCGCGATGAGCATCATCCGACCGATGGTGCGGGAGAGCAGACTGGCGGCCGCTGGTGGGCCGACGAGTAGTCCAAAGACCAGTAAAGTGCCCACCGACTGGTAACTGCCGATGACCGCAAGCGCAATCAGAACCAACAGGGCCGCGTGGGCAAGACCGGGGCGCATTCCCAAGAGCTCGGCTTTGTCGCGGGACAGGCTGAGCGCAATCAGAGGGCGATAGAGCACGAGAGAAACACCGACCACAATGGTCAAGACCACAAGTTGGCCGGCAATGTCGCCCCAGGTGACACCGAGAGCATCGCCGAACAGGATGCTCGTCAGGCTCCCGGAGTACGAATCCAGACGAGAAATGATGACCACACCCAGGGCAAGCATTCCCACGAACAACAACCCAATGGAGGTGTCTTCACCGAGAACGGTCTTGCGCTGAACGAGCTCGATTGCGGCAACCATGACGGCTGCAGCCACCGCTGCACCTAGGAGAGGGTTGACATCCAGGACAACCGCCGCCGCGACGCCGGGAATAACACCGTGGACAAAGGCATCGCCGAAGAAACTCATCCCGCGAAGGACCAACCACGTCCCCACCGTGGAGGCCATGAGTGCAGCGAGCACGCCACCGATAAGGGCCCTCTGTTGGAACCCCAGCTCAAAAGGCGCTAGCCACCACTCCACAGTATTCAGTCTCTCAGCGCGGTCGCGATTCGAGTCGCGTTGGTCTTCATCATCTCGAGATAGCTCTCCGCGCCGCTGTCGGGACCACCGAGGCTTCCGACGAAAAGCTCCACAACGTCAATGGTGTCACCGACCTCCTCCGAGAGTGTGAGCAGCAAATCGGGAGACACCGCTGCGTCCCCGAAAAGCGCGCGAACCTCCTGGTCTTCTATCGTGGCAACCAACTCAGCCAATTCCCTCGAGTTGGGATCACCCAAAGTGGAACCACCGGGAATGACAACACCGACGACGTCGTAGTCGTATCGCTCCGCCAGGTAGCCCAGAGCGTCATGATCAGTGACGAGAACCCGCAGATCTTCGGGGACGCTTGCCAAGATGGCGCTCAGCTCCCGATCGACACTGCGGATGTCAGCAGCAGTCTCAGCCCCACAACTCGCCATCGACTCATCGCCATCGGCCGCGAAAGCCTCCCCGATGAGTTCAGCAGCCAGCGCCATGCGTTCCATGTCGAACCAAAAGTGAGGGTCAAACTCTCCGTGCTCATGCTCAGCATGGTCGTCTTCCTCGGAGTGTTCCGCCTCATCAGCGTGGGAGTCATGGTCGTCGTCATGTGAGTGCGCATCGCCCTCTTCTTCTCGGTGAGAATCACCGAAGGGCAACGGGTCGACAAGAGAGGCGATACGTAACACGGTGACACCGTCAGCTTCCACGCTTTCGATGGCATCGAGAACACCTTCTTCGAGCCCTTCACCGTTTGCGACAACGAGATCGGCCCCAGCCATCATGGCAACCTGGGCCGAGGAGGCCTGAAAGTCATGGGGATCAGCACCCAGGGGCATCAACACGGTCATCGAGGAATCATCACCCGCGGCGCAGGTGAGAATGTCTCCCACAACGCTGCCCAGAATTGTCGTGGTCACCACGACCGAGGGCGCCAGACGTGACTCGCTCACGGCTACCTCGTCAGAGCCAGTGGTTGTCTCCCCGGTCGGTGCAGCCGAGCACGCCGAAAGAAGCAGGGCTGAAAGCCCGATAAGAACAGTAGGAAAACGTCTCATACAGGTGAGAGTAACCCTTAATGAGAATGATTGTCAAAATCAATCAAGCAGAAGAGCGGGCTCCTCCATCACTGCCGCAACATCGGCAACAAACTTGCTCGCGACATCACCATCAACCACTCGGTGGTCGAAGCTCGCTGCGACCGTAGTCACCATCCGAGATCGGACTTCGCCATTGACAACCCACGGCTTGGGCTTGATGGTTCCCAAAGCGACAATCGTCACCTCGCCAGGGTTCAAAATCGGGGTTCCCGTGTCCACCCCAAACGACCCGAGGTTCGTAATGGTGATGGTTCCACCCGACATCTCCTCAGGTGTGGTTTTTCCTTCTCGAGCGGTGACCGTGAGCTTCTCCAACGCCATCGCCAAGTCGCGGAGGCTGAGAGACTGCGCTTCCTTCACGTTGGGGACGATTAGGCCTCGAGGAGTTGCTGCGGCGACACCCATGTTCACGAAGTGATGAACGATGATTTCCTCTTCGGTCCACGTCGAGTTCACGGTGGGGTTTCGCTGAACAGCCCAAATCATGGCCTTCACCATGACCAGCAGCGGAGACACTTTGATCCCTGCGAAGTCGGGTGATGCTTTCAACCGCTTCACGAAGTCCATGGTCCTGGTGGCATCCACATCCACAAACACCGACACGTGGGGCGCCGAGAACATGCTCTTGACCATCGCCTGCGCAATCGCCTTCCGCACACCCTTGACGGGGATCCGGTCTTCCCTGTTCTCGGGCCACTCCGGCGTTTCAAGGTTCCTAAACACCGTGGCCTGCCCGGCATGACGGATGACGTCATCTCGAAGAATCTCGCCGCCAATACCGCTTCCCGTAATGGACTCCAAGTTGACGCCCAAATCCTTCGCCAGCTTTCTTATCGGCGGCTTGGCGATAACTGGGACCGACTCTGCGAGGGGAAGACTGCCGCGAGCTGCGGGGGCAGGGTTCACCACAGGGGCGTCCGCCGGTGCTTGAGCTCTCTTGCGCCTTGACGTTGGGGTGGTCGGACCTGTGCCGTAACCTACGAGGTTCTTGGGCTCAGAAGACTCGTGAGTGACACTGCTATCCGCATCACCTACCGCCTCTGTCACACCGGTATCAGGGCCTTCCTTACCACCCTCACCCTCCACGGAAATGATGGGGGTCCCCACCTGAACGGTGTCCCCTTCACTGACCAGGAGCTCCTTCACGACGCCCTGGAAAGGAGACGGTAACTCCACCAAAGACTTCGCGGTTTCGATTTCGCAGACAACCTGGTTGACCGTGACCTCATCGCCCGGCTTGACGCGCCAGTTCACAATTTCGGCCTCAGTCAGACCTTCACCGACATCGGGGAGAGGAAAAGTGAAGTGCGACACGGTTGCTCCTTACGCGCTAGCCATCAGTAAGCCAGGCTTCTATCCACTGCGTCAAGTATCCGATCCGCATCGGGGAGGTAGAAGGATTCCAGCCTCGCCGGCGGGAAGGGTGTGTTGAAACCGCTCACCCGAAGCACTGGTGCCTCCATCACATAAAAAGCTTTCTCCGTCAAGGTGGCGGCAATCTCACTACCCACACTCACGTTGCCTGGTGCCTCCTGCGCCACAATGGCACGTCCTGTGCGGCGAACCGAGTCCAGAATCGTCTCGTAATCAATGGGGGACACCGACCGCAGATCGACGAGCTCGAGGCTCACACCTTCGCTCTGGGCAATCTCGGCTGCTTGATGCATCACGCTGACCATGGCGCCATGACCGATGACGGTGACATCCGTTCCAGAGCGGACGACGCGAGCCTGACCCATCTGGGCGCCGGCACTCGCGAAATCGACGGGACCTTTATGCCAGTACCTGCTCTTGGGCTCCAGATAAATAACCGGGTCAGCTGACGCAATTGCCTCCTGGATAAGCCAGTACGCATCGTGTG
Organism: Pontimonas sp.; assembly: GCA_038153485.1. Taxonomy (GTDB): domain Bacteria; phylum Actinomycetota; class Actinomycetes; order Actinomycetales; family Microbacteriaceae; genus Pontimonas. Next base: position 8,890 of record JAYOYJ010000038.1, read on the forward strand.
GAGTCGAGGGGGACACCACTCGAAGTCCCGCGGTGTGAGCAAAATATGCCTCCGGGCTCTCCTGGTGATGCTCGACAGCCCCGATGTGACCGCCATAGGGGATTCGAATCACCACGGGGAACGATTGGGTGCCCTCATGGCGAGCCGTGAGCTTCGCGAGCTGGGTCACGATTTGATCAAACGCGGGATACACAAAACCGTCGAACTGAATTTCACACACCGGCCTATAGCCGCGCATCGCCAAACCGATTGCCGTTCCCACAATCCCCGACTCCGCCAAAGGAGTATCAATGACCCTGTTCGGGCCAAACTCCTCCTGGAGGCCCTCGGTCACCCGGAAAACGCCGCCGAGCTGCGCAATGTCCTCACCCATGAGCATCACCGAAGAATCGGCGGCCATGGCAGCTCTCAAGCCCTCAGTGATGGCTTTAGCCAACGGGTAGTCGGTCATTCGCCCGCCTCCTCAAAAGAGGCTAAGTATGTCTCCAGCGCCTCACGCTCCGCGTCCACCACAGGATGAGGCTCGGTGAACACGTGCTGGAAAATGTCCGCGACCGGAGGAGTCTCCAAAGCAAGCGTGCGCTGGCGAATATCAGCGGCAAAGTCTTCGGCTTCCTCGGCGACGCCCTCAAAGAAACCACTTTCCACACCGAGACCCTGCAAGTACGTGCGGAAACGATCGATGGGGTCATGCGCCTGCCAGAACGCCAGTTCGTCGTCGTCTCGATACTTCGTGGGGTCATCACTGGTGGTGTGAGCGCCAATTCGATAGGTCAAGGCCTCAATGAAGTGCGGTCCCTGACCAGACCTCGCCGCATCCATTGACACCCGGGTCGCCGCATAGGACATCAACACGTCGTTGCCATCGATCTGAATACTCGGCATTCCGAAGCCCGCGGCCCGCTCAAACAACGGCGTCCTCGATTGAACGCGGACTGGAACAGAAATCGCCCAGTGGTTGTTTTGGAGGAAGAAAACCTGAGGAGTTTGGTAACTCTGCGCAAAAATGAGGGCCTCATTGGTATCACCTTGGCTGGTAGCCCCGTCACCGAAATACACGAGAACGGCCTCGTCCGTGTCGAGATCGCCTGATCCACAGTTGCCATCGAAGCCAATACCCATGGCGTATCCCGTGGCGTGAAGGGTGTGGGAACCAATCACCAGCGTGTAGAGGTGGAAATTCTGAGTTCCCTTCGGATCCCAACCGCCATTCGTCACACCCCGAAGCATCCGAATAATGTCGAGTAGGTCCAGGCCTTTCACGTAGGCAACCGAGTGTTCGCGGTAGGCGGGAAAGATGTTGTCCTGGGCTCTTGTCGCAAAACCCGACCCGACCTGAGCGGCCTCCTGACCGATGCTCGGAACCCACAACGCCATCTGGCCCTGGCGCTGAAGGTTCCCCGCTTCGATGTCAAAACGTCGGACAACCGTCATCACGCGATAGAACTCGCGAAGCTCATCCTCCGAAAGATGCGCGATCGCCTGGTGATAGACCTCATTGCGGTCGTTGTGAACGAGTTGCCCATCGGGCGCCACAAGACGCAAAGTCGCATCGGTGTAGGGCATGTCACTAATCTAGCGGGGCCCCCCCAGGCGACCAGCCATTGCTCCAAAACAAGGAGACTCCGCAAATCCTGTTGCCACTCCACATCATTAGCGCAAGACGTCGTGAGCAGGCATAGTTAGACCATGCTTCGTTTTCTCGTTCGACTTGTCGTGAATTCGTTAGCGCTTGCCATCGCGGTCTGGATCGTTCCGGGACTGACGATGGTGGCCTATGCCGAAGGCGAGCCCGTTATCGCAGGTGGCCCAAGCCTCGAACTCATCGTGAGCTATGTATTCATTGCCTTTGTCTTCGGGCTCATTAACGGCATCGTGGGCAACGCCATCAGGATTGTCGCGTTTCCGCTCTATGTCCTCACCCTCGGACTCATTGCCCTCGCAGTCAACGCGCTCCTTCTCCTTCTCGTCACCCTCGTTTCGGAATGGTTGAGCTTTGGACTGTTCGTTGAAGACTTCTATTGGGGCATCATCGGGGCTCTTGTCCTGAGTTTGTCCAGCTGGATCATTGGAATGGTGCTCCGACCGCTCGTGGATAAACGTCGCTAACCAGCGGTTCGCACGGCGCTAAACGTGCGCACCTGCGCAACCCCTTCCGCACTGGGTAGG
>JAYOYJ010000039.1:0-11007 GCA_038153485.1 Pontimonas sp.
CAAAGGCAATGTCGTTTATTTCACAGAAGAGCTCGATTCCTATGGTGTGGACGCGGTGCGCTTGACCATGGCGTTTGCAGGGCCCCCGGAGGATGACATTGACTGGCGAGATGTGTCCCCGGTCGGGTCGCAAAAATTCCTTGCCCGAGCGTGGCGGCTCTCGGGAGAAGTATCGAGTGAACCCGGGGTCCATTTCAGCACCGGCGATCCTGCGCTTCGAAAGCACGTCCATCGCTTCTTGGCCGATGTTCCAGGCCTCATTGAGAGTTTCAAGTTCAATGTTGCGGTCGCGCGGACCATGGAATTGGTCAACAACACGAGAAAGACCATCGATCAGGGTCCTGGCGCAAGCGACCCGGCTGTTCGTGAAGCTTCCGAAGCTATCGCCATTGCTTTGTCGATGTTTGCCCCCTACACCGCGGAGGACATGTGGGAGCGACTCGGTCATGAACCCTCGGTTGCCCTGGTGCGTTGGCCAAGTGCTGACCACACGCTGCTTGTGGAGGATTCCGTCGTCGCGATTGTGCAAGTAAATGGCAAAGTCCGCGAGCGCCTCGAGGTTGCACCCAGTATCGGGGGAGACGAGCTCGAGAAACTCGCGATGGAATCGCCTGTCGTCAGTCGGGCCCTTGAGGGGAAAAAAGTCGTCAATGTTGTGGTGCGGGCACCGAAAGTCGTGTCCATCCAAGTGAGTGTCTAGTCCACAAGAACCGCAGGTGCCAACCCTTTCCTGAGGTTCAGGATTCCTCGTGCGTGTCACGTCGGAGACTTGGGAGAAGAGCCTCAACGCATTCTCCTGGCGCGGGAAGACTTCGGAAGTCTCGACGTGGTCAAGGTGAGCCATCACGGTTCCAGAGACCAGTTTGAGGGGCTCTATCAATAGATTGATGCCACCGTGGGCTTGATCGGTGTGGGGGAAGACAACACCTATGGTCATGCCACACAAAGTGCTCTTGACATCTTGTCGTTAGCGGGAACGGTGCCACTTCGGTCGGATGAGAAGGGGATCATTACGCTCAGTCCCGGGGAGAAAGGTCAGCTCTCTATCTGGAGCCAGAGGTAGGGAATGCTCATTAGTCTGGAGTGGCACGAAGGGAGCGCACATGGCCACAGCTGCGGCATCTGTGGTTCCCTGGCACGGAATCAGGGAAACCCCGGTCATTCTGATCACCGGAACCGAGTCTTTTCTGGCTGATCGAGCTCTGCGGATATTGACCGACCGCATGAAATCGAGTGACGCAGGGGTCGAGATTAATGATCTCGACGCAGCGGATTATCAGCAGGGTGACCTTCTCCAGCTTGCGAGCCCCAGTTTGTTCGGGGAGCCACGTCTGCTGAGAGTCCAGTCAGTAGAGAAGTGCAACGATGCTTTTTTGGACGACGCACTGTCTTACCTCGCGAGTCCCGAATCTGATGTCGTTGTGGTCCTTCGTCACGGCGGGGGAAACAGAGGAAAGAAACTCCTGGATGCCATCAAGGCATCTGGTGCGGCGGCACTCGTTGTCGAGTGCAAAGAAATCAAAAAGGATGCCGAGCGGACCACCTTTGTTCAGCAGGAGTTTCAGCGCCACGGGGTGTCCATCGAACCCAAAGCAGTGCGAGCGCTCGTCGACGCTTTCAGCACAGACCTGGCTGAGCTTGCTTCAGCATGCTCCCAGCTCATCAACGATGGTGGAGGCCAGGCAATCACCCTGGCGACAGTGGAGCGCTATTACGGGGGACGCGTCGAGGCGACCACCTTCCAGATCGCAGATCAGGCCATTTCGGGTCATTTTGCTGAGGCTCTGTCTCTCCTTCGACACGCGATGAACTCTGGTGTTGAGCCGGTCATGGTTGTTGCGGCGTTTGCCATGAAACTCCGCACTATGGCGCTCGTGGGAGGGAGTACGGGAAGCATCGATGCGGTGGCCAGTGAGTTGGGCATGGCACCGTGGCAGGTCAGGAATGCTCGTTCGAGCCTTCAGGGTTGGGACCAAGCGGGGCTGGGTGCCGCAATCCTCGAGGTTGCGCACACAGACGCAGCAGTAAAAGGGTCTGGACCCCAACCTGATTACGCTCTGGAGCGCATGGTGCGAGTTGTTGCCTTGCGGGGCAAGGCCATGAGCGAGCGAGCTAGCTGAGGGTGAGCCCTGGCATCTTGCCATCGCCATAGGTCGCAGTGACCTCCGAAATAATCACCTGGTAGCCCTCGTACCACCGGGCGTAGTCCTTCTTGGCTCGAACGTGCTCAGGGAACCGGGCAAAGGTTTCCACGGTTGCATTGTCGGTGAAGAAATACACCACATTCTTTGATGACTTATCTTCAGACCACCACCGGTCGACGCCGACAAACCCCTCTAGGGAGCGGGCATAGTCATCGATGACGGCATCAAGTGCGTGGAACTCGTCATCGAGGTTTCCTGGAATAAACATGAAAGAGCACGCAAACATGCGCTCAGTCTCGCAGGTTAAGAAAACTGTGGTGGCCCCCTCTCACCCAGGGGCCACCACGGATGACGCTTTAGAGTGCGGCTGCCTGCTTGGCGATAGCCGACTTGCGGTTCGCAGCCTGGTTCTTGTGGAGAACGCCTTTGCTGGCTGCTTTGTCGAGCTTCTTCGACGCGAGCTTGACTGCGGCGGCAGCCTTCTCTTTGTCACCAGACTTGATTGCTTCACGAGCCTGGCGAACAGTGGTCTTGAGTTCACTCTTCACCGCACGGTTGCGCTCGGTTGCTTTCTGGTTGGTCTTGATTCGCTTAATCTGCGACTTGATGTTTGCCACGCTGTGTCCTTAATGGTGTGTTGTCAGGCTCCCGGCCATTCTGGTGGGGCCCTGAGGCGAAAGTCAGAATGCTGTCCTAGCTTCGAATGAGAGGGCCCGAGGCTAGGCGAACCAAACGCAAACGATACCAGGTGAGGGCGCCACTCGCCAATGGTTTCGCGTGGGACAATCATCTGACATGTCTTCTCACTCTGACCGCGATATCCAGCCGGCCTCGACCGATGTCTGGCGCCTGCGCAATTTTTCGATCATTGCGCACATTGATCACGGAAAGTCGACGTTGGCGGACCGGATGCTGCAGCTGACGGGAATTGTCGAAGCCAGAGACATGCGCGCCCAGTATCTCGATCGAATGGATATCGAACGCGAGCGAGGTATCACGATTAAGAGTCAGGCCGTCCGCATGCCCTGGACGAAAGACGGCAAGACTTACGCACTCAACATGATTGATACACCCGGGCACGTGGACTTCACCTATGAGGTTTCCCGGTCTCTGGCGGCCTGCGAAGGCGCCATTCTTTTGGTCGACGCTGCACAAGGGATCGAGGCTCAAACGCTCGCCAATTTGTATTTGGCGCTCGAGAACGACCTCACCATCATTCCTGTCCTCAACAAGATTGATCTGCCGGCGGCGGACCCCGAGCGCTATTCCGAGGAACTTGCTCAGCTGATCGGTGGGTCGCCCGAGGATGTTATGCGCGTGAGTGGAAAGACGGGTGAAGGAGTGGAGGCTCTCCTAGACCGTGTTGTTGAGGCCATTCCTGCCCCGACCGGTGACGCTGATGCACCCGCCCGAGCGCTGATTTTTGATTCCGTTTATGACGCCTACCGGGGTGTTGTCACCTACGTTCGGATGGTCGATGGCTCACTATCCCCCCGGGAGCGCATCGAAATGATGTCAACCAGGGCTCAGCACGAACTCTTGGAAATTGGGGTGAGCTCACCAGAGCCCACACCCTCCCCGGGCCTGGGTGTCGGAGAAGTGGGGTATCTCATCACCGGCGTGAAAGATGTGCGTCAGTCGAAAGTGGGAGACACCGTGACGTCGGTGAAAACGCGCGCCAGCACACCACTTCCTGGCTACACCGAGCCCAAGCCGATGGTGTTTTCCGGGCTTTATCCCATTGATGGCAGTGATTATCCAGATTTGCGCGAAGCTCTCGACAAACTCAAACTCTCGGATGCAGCCCTCGTGTACGAGCCTGAGACTTCAGTCGCGCTCGGCTTTGGCTTTAGGTGCGGTTTCCTCGGGCTACTCCACCTCGAGATCGTGTCGGAGCGACTCGAGCGGGAATTCGGACTGGACCTCATCGCCACCGCACCCTCAGTGATCTACTCCGTGGAGCTCGATGATGGCTCTCACCAAGAAGTCACCAACCCGTCAGAATTCCCCACCGGACGTGTGGCCCGGGCGTGGGAGCCGGTGGTGAACGCCGCTATTCTCGCGCCGAAAGAGTACGTCGGCGTCATTATGGAGCTGTGCCAGGACAAGCGCGGTGTGCTCCAGGGGATGGAGTACCTCGGGGAGAACCGGGTAGAGATCAAATACACGATGCCCTTGGGCGAAATCGTCTTTGACTTCTTTGACCAAATGAAATCGAAGACAGCCGGGTATGCCTCACTCGATTATGAGCCAGCCGGTGAGGCCGAGGGCGATCTGGTGAAGGTCGACATTTTGCTCCAGGGCGACCGCGTGGATGCCTTCAGCGCGATTGTTCACAAGGACAAGGCCTACGCCTACGGCGTGATGATGACCGGACGCTTGCGGGAGCTGATTCCCCGTCAGCAATTCGAGGTGCCCATCCAGGCGGCCATTGGCGCTCGAGTCATTGCGCGAGAGAACATTCGCGCTATGCGCAAGGACGTACTAGCAAAGTGCTACGGCGGTGACATCACGAGGAAGCGCAAGCTCTTGGAGAAGCAAAAAGAGGGTAAGAAACGCATGAAGATGGTGGGCCGTGTTGAAGTTCCTCAGGAAGCCTTCATTGCTGCCCTCTCCGGTGATGTCGAGAAGAAGAAAGGAAAGTAGCGCCACAGCCCAGTCGCTACGCTAAGCCCGTGTCATCCTCCACGCTCCATCGCATCATCGTCTCTTTGTATGCGGTGTTGAGCGCTGCTGCACTGGGTCGCTCGAGTTTTCAGATTCTCACAAAGTTTGACGACGCACCGCTGGCCTACAGCCTCTCGGCGGTTGCGGCACTGGTGTATGTCCTCGCCACGGTCACGGTTGCGCTCGGGCATCGCCCAGGAGAACGGCGGATTGCCCGCGTGGCTCTCACCTTTGAACTAGCGGGAGTTCTCATGGTCGGAACAATCAGCCTTCTGGTTCCCTCGTTGTTTCCCGATCAAACGGTCTGGTCACAGTTTGGGTTGGGATACATGTTCATTCCGTTGGTCTTGCCGATTGTCGGTTTGTGGTGGTTGCGGAAGAAGGCTCTGGCATGAGTCCGGTTGCGGTCAACTATGGGCTCGATTCACTCCCGGGCGACGGGAAGCGTCGCGCGGTCAGTATCGGAAAATTTGACGGAGTTCATCGTGGACATCGGCAGGTCATCGACCAACTTCTCTCCATGGCCGGCAAAGCAGAGCCCACCGTCGTAACGTTTGATCGTCACCCTAACGCGACCCTGAAACCCGGTAGCGAACCGGACCCCATCCTCAGCGATAGTCAGAAAATCGAACTTCTGGCCGCCGCCGGAATCTCTCGAGTGGTTGTCCTTCCTTTCGATGAGGAGCTTTCGGCACTCAGCCACGAAGATTTCTCTCGCATCGTTCTCGCCGAAGGTCTTTCGACCAGTGTTGTCCTTGTTGGCGCTGACTTTCGATACGGCCACGGCGGAGAGGGCACCATCGACACCCTGCGTCAAGAGGGTGACCATTGGGGGTTTCGCGTTGAGGTTGTTGCAGACGTCTGCGAGGCGGAAGGGGAGCGTGTTTCCTCAACCATGATTCGAAGACTCCTGGGCGAGGGACGAGTCGCGACCGTGCGAGATCTTTTGAGTCGGTACCACTCCGTTCGCGGCGAGGTGGGCCATGGCTTTGAGCGAGGCCGAGTTCTGGGTTACCCGACGGCAAATCTGCGGGGCAACATTGAGGGTTTGCTTCCCGCAGACGGTGTGTATGCAACCCGGGTGACCCATCGTGGCTCCACCTACAACGCCGCTACCTCGCTAGGGGTCAATCCCACGTTCGGTGATGTTTCTGAGCGGACCCTCGAGTCACACCTTCTGGATGTGACGCTCGATCTCTATGGGTATACGGTGACGATTGAGTTTGTGGACTTCATTCGGGGGATGCAGAAATTCCCGAACCCTGAGGCACTGGCTGAGCAAATGGCACGCGATGAAGAGATCATTCGCGACATCCTCGCTCGGGTCGCGTGAGACATAGACTTTCCCGGTGAGTCCCCAGCCACGCTCGACCGTCATCATCGCAATGACTGGGATTGTCCTCTTTGCCCTGGGCATCCGAACGGGAGTGGCGGCGGTGTCGCCACTGGCGACCCGAATTGACTTAGATGTGCCTTTAGAGGGGCTCACACTCGGGATTTTGGGGACAATCCCTCCCGTCGCTTACGCGCTCGCCGCAGCGCTCTCGCCGTGGTTTGCCAGGAAGGTGGGCTTGGAGGGTGCTGTCATCGCGGTGGGGCTTTTGGGAGCTGTGGCCCACGTCTGGCGCGGGATTTCCCCGACGTACCTGTCCTTGTTCGTGGCGACCATCGTCTTGATGTTGGCTGCGGGCGTAGGAAATGTCATTTTGCCGGGCCTGGTGAAGCTGTACGCCCCCCACCGGATTGGCCGCCTTACTGCAGCGTATGGAACCGCTATGGCGTTTAGCTCCACGGCTCCGACCCTGATGGGTGTCTGGCTAGCCGATGAATATGGCTGGCGGTGGTCTCTCGCCACGTGGGCCATCATCAGCGTGGTCGGAATCATTCCCTGGATTGTGTTGTGGCCAAGAGCTCAAGCGAAAGGGCTTCAAGAAGCGGTCATTACGGCGACGCTTCCGATTGTGACGGCGCCGGTTTCGCTCTTCAGGTCACCGACTGCTGTGTCGATCATGGCGATATTTACCGTGTCGAGTGCGATGGCGTACTCATGGTTTGCAGTCCTACCACCGGCTCTCATGGAGCTCTCGGGGATGAGCGCTGAATCGGCAGCTCTCGCCCTCGGACTTTTCACGATTATGGGTTTTCCGGTGTCACTCATCGTGCCGCCTCTGGTGGTGAGGCGCGGCTGGAGTGCGCCGTTTGTTGGCGCATCCATGGTGTTCAACATCCTCGGCCTCACCGGGCTGCTTCTTGCCCCGACAGTGGTGCCGTTTGTGTGGGTGACGTTCTTATCACTCGGTCCTTTGACTTTTGCGATGTCGCTCGCCCTGATCGGACACCGGACCACCAACCACCTCTCCGCGCTGATTCTGAGCGGTTTTGTCAATAAATGGGGTTACACCTTTGCTGCCGGCGCACCAGTATTGGTCGGATTGGGTCGCGAGATCTCCGGGCAGTGGACGGCGAGCTTGTTGGGCCTCCTGGCTTTGAGCCTTGTGTCGCTTCCGGCGATGCTGATTCTGGGCAAAGAGCACAACGTAGACAAGGAGCTCGCCCCGCACCGCTGATGCTCATCTGAGCAAAAAGAGCAACATATGTTGTTTAGACTCCAGGGTGCCCCTAGTCTGGGTCCATGCCCACCCGTTCCACAGTGGATGATGACCTGCTCGCCGTGCGCGCAGCGGAGCTCTATTACCAAGAAGACAAGACCCAAGACCAGATCGGGTCTCTTTTGGGGATTACCCGGTGGAAGGTGGGTCGGCTCCTTGCGGAGGCGAAGGCTCAGGGTGTCATTCGCATCGAAATCGTTCATCCTCAGGCGAGGCGTCTGGGGATGGAGCACGAATTGATCGAGGCCTTCGGTTTCGATGCCTGCGTGGTTGTCCCTCACGATGATCCCGACGCTCTCGCCGAACGGGTCGCCAGGGCCGCCGCGGATTACCTCGTCGCGATGCGGCCTCGGACGCACCACTTGGGTGTGAGTTGGGGAAAGACCCTCCACCGGGTGGCACAGATGCTTCCCGATGGTTGGGCGACATCGCTTTCTGTCGTCCAAGTCAATGGGGGTGTCAGCCACAGTGCGCAGCCAGGTTTAGCCTCTGCGACGGCGACCATGATTGCTCATAAGGCTGGCGGAACCGTCACACTGCTCCCCACGCCGGCCATTGTGGAGCGTGAGGAAACCAAGCTCGTTCTCGAGCGTGACAAAGGTGTGGCGGGGGTCTTGGAGCAAGCAGCAGCGTGCGACACTTTTCTCTTCAGTGCCGGACCTACCACTGAGGTGAGTATCCACATCCAATCTGGATATATCGACCGAGAAGACATCCAGCGCCTCCAGAAACTCGGTGCAGTAGGAGATGTCTGGGGCCGCTACATCACGGCTGAAGGGACGATCGCCGACGAAGCACTGGATCGTCGAACACTTGGTCTTCCCCTGGAGGTTCTCTCACGTGCCCCCCGCAGTATTGCGGTGGTTCACGGTTCCGACAAACACGATGTTGCCCTCGCTATTGCGAAGAATCGCCTGGCAACAGTAATGATCACCGACGAAGGCACGGCGCAGTTCCTGTTGACGAGCGCCCAGAACCGGAGGGAGTCGTCATGACCCGAGTTCCCGCAGTCCACCAGACGCCCCGGTCTCAGACCGTCCTCGGTGGTAGTCCAACAGAGAAAGCGCTGAAGCGTTTTCTCGAGGGAATCCCTGGCGTCGACACGGTCGGCGCTGAAGCAAGAGCGGCTGGATTCAATACCCGCTCTATCAAAACCTCCTCGAAAATCTGGGGGCTCAACACCATCATCTCGATGGTTGACCTGACCACATTGGAAGGGGCTGACACCCCTGGCAAAGTGCGCACTCTTGCGAAGAAAGCCACGATGCCCGACCCGCTCGACCTGAGCGCCCCAAGTGTCGCCGCAGTCTGCGTCTATGGAGACATGGTCGCCGAGACGAAAGCAGCCCTGGGTGACTGGCACATTTCTCAGCGTCCCGATGGGGTCTCGGTGGCCGCTGTAGCGACAGCGTTTCCCAGCGGGCGGGCCAGTCTTCCCGTGAAGATTATGGATACCGAATTTGCCGTCGCCGAAGGTGCTGATGAAATCGACATGGTCATCGATCGAGGCGCCTTCTTGGCCGGCAAGATGGGCTTGGTGTTTGACCAAATCGTTCAGGTCAAAGAGGCTTGCAAGCGGCCTGACGGAAGCTATGCGCATTTGAAAGTGATCCTTGAAACTGGCGAGTTGGCCACTCTCGATAACGTGCGCAGAGCCAGTTGGCTGGCCATCCTGGCGGGCGCCGATTTCATTAAGACCTCCACAGGGAAGGTCCAACCCGCAGCGACCCTTCCCGTCACCACCACCATGCTCGAGGTCATTCGAGACTGGCATGCGATGACAGGAGAGAAGATTGGAATGAAGCCCGCTGGTGGGATTCGTGCCAGCAAGGACGCCCTGCGCTACCTAGTGGCGGTGGCGGAAACCGTCGGAGAAGAGTGGCTAACTCCTGAGCTTTTCCGCTTTGGTGCCTCCAGTTTGCTCAACGATGTGGTGATGCAACGCCAGAAGATGACAACCGGTCACTACAGTGGCCCCGACTATGTGAGCGTGGACTAACAATGAGTTTCCTTGACTATGCGCCAGCCCCTGAGTCAACGGCCATACTGAACCTCCAGAAGAGCTACGGGCTCTTCATTGGGGGCGAATTCGTCGACGGACGCGGCTCGAGTTTCGCAACCATTTCTCCCTCCACCGAAAAAGCAATCACGACCGTGGCGGAGGCGACGGACGCAGATATCGACAAGGCCGTGGCCGCCGCCAGAAAGGCCTATGACAAGACCTGGTCGCGGATGTCGGGAAGCGAGCGAGGAAAGTATCTTTTCCGCATCGCTCGAATCCTCCAGGAGCGCTCGCGTGAACTCGCCGTTGCCGAGTCACTCGACAACGGAAAACCCATCCGAGAGACCAGGGACGTCGACATTCCTCTTGTTGCAGCCTGGTTCTTCTACTACGCGGGATGGGCTGACAAGCTCGAGTATGCGGGCCTAGGCCCGAACCCGAAGGCTCTTGGCGTTGCCGCGCAGATTATCCCCTGGAACTTCCCGCTCCTCATGTTGGCGTGGAAGATTGCACCAGCCCTCGCGGCCGGAAACACCGTGGTGTTGAAGCCGGCGGAAACGACACCACTGACTGCGCTGCTGTTTGCCGAAATCTGCCAGCAGGCTGAGCTGCCCCCCGGTGTGGTGAACATCGTGACGGGCGCTGGAAACACCGGTGCGGCTCTGGTGGCGCACCCCGACATCAACAAAGTGGCTTTCACCGGGTCCACCCCCGTGGGTCGCCGGATTGCCCAAACGCTCGCCGGATCATCTACCAAGGTCACCCTGGAGCTTGGCGGCAAGGGAGCAAACATCATTTTTGAGGATGCCGCTCGCGACCAAGCTATTGAAGGTGTTGTCAGTGGCAGCTTCTTCAACCAGGGGCATGTATGTTGCGCCGGTTCCAGACTGTTGGTTCAGGAAAACATCCACGATGACGTGGTCTCGCGATTGCAGCGACGTCTCTCGACCCTGCGTCTGGGAGATCCGCTCGACAAGAACACGGATATCGGTGCGGTCAATTCGAAAGCCCAGTTGGCCCGCATTACCGAGCTCGCCAACAGCGGAGACGACGAGGGAGCGCAGCGCTGGAGTGCGGCCTGCGAGATTCCTTCGAAGGGTTTCTGGTTCCCGCCCACGGTATTCACTGACGTTCACACCAGCCATCGCATCGCCCGCGAGGAAATCTTCGGTCCGGTCCTTTCGGTGATGACTTTCAGAACTCCCGACGAAGCGGTGGCAAAAGCCAATAACACTCCCTATGGCTTGAGCGCCGGGATCTGGACCGAGAAGGCGTCCCGCATGTTGGCTATTGCCGACAAGCTTCGCGCGGGTGTGATCTGGGCAAATACTTTCAACAAATTCGACCCCGCGAGCCCCTTTGGAGGCTATAAAGAGTCGGGATACGGCAGAGAGGGAGGCCGACAGGGCCTCTTCCCCTACCTCGAATCCTCCGACTGGACGAAAGGTGGTCGATGATGGCCAGGCTCTCCATTCCCAAGACCTACAAGCTCTACATCGGCGGGAAGTTTCCCCGCTCCGAGAGTGGTCACACTTTTGAGGTTGTAACCGCCCAGGGTAAGTTCCTGGCCAATGCAGCCAAGGCG
>JAYOYJ010000040.1:0-11001 GCA_038153485.1 Pontimonas sp.
CCTTCTTAGGCCTGTGCCTCACCCTTCGACGGCTGCACCCACAACACAATGACCGTAATGGTTCCCAGCACAGGCACAAGCCCGAGCAAGAACAGTGCCCAATTGAAGCCAGCGTCACGCAACCTACGTACGCCAATCGCCAGGTAAGGGACGATGGTCGCGACAAACCACAGGGCGTTCAAACCCTCCCAGATTGCACTTGTCCCAATGCTTCCCAGAACGAGAAAAAGTTGAAACCACCAGAACTCGCTGCGTGAAGCCTTTCCCGTGAAGTTCGAATAGTTCCGAAAACCCGCCGCGATTGCGGTGCCAAAGCTCATGAGAATCCTCCCGTTGGTGTCGATTCCAGCCTATCCAGCATTCCTATGAGAGAGGCTACGGTGGGAGCGTGAGCACGGAGCACTATTTTTCGGAAGACCCACAGAGTTCTCTGAAAAGAACACCCCACACGCTGACTCTCCGCGACCACACCGTCACTGTGCAGAGTGCGAGTGGCACATTTAGCCCGGATCGGCTCGATGCGGGAACTGCTGTCCTTCTGAAATATGCCCCTCAGCCCCCTTCCACCGGTCATTTTCTGGATTTAGGTTGCGGGTGGGGCCCCTTCGCGCTCGCACTCGCGCTGGAATCCCCTGAGGCGACTGTGTGGGGTATCGATGTCAACGAGAGGGCTCTGGACGCCGCCAGAGATAACGCTGAGAGCATCGGACTCCCCAACGTCACCATCACCACACCGGATGAGGTTCCCGATGACCTGCTTTTCGACCTGATCTGGTCGAATCCCCCGATTCGGGTTGGAAAGAAGGAGCTCCATGCGCTGCTCTCCCGATGGCTCCCACGATTGACCCCAGAGGGCGAGGCGTGGTTGGTGGTTGCGAAGAAACTCGGTTCAGATTCGCTTCAGGAGTGGATTAATGGCGGCGAGCCCGGGAACTTCGAAGCCTTACGATACGAGACTGCCAAGGGGTATCGCGTTATTCGGGTAGTTCGACGCTCGTCGTGAATACAAGTTCTGCTGGCCCAGAGAGGCTGACGTGCTCGCCCTCTTCCGTTGGAAACATGCGCACGGCAAGCGAGCCCCCGGGGACCTCGACGCGCCAGTGATGGGGGGCGCCCTCCCCCGCCCAGTGGCGGGTTGCTAGCGCAGCCGCTATGGCACCAGTCCCGCACGACTGCGTCTCCCCCACTCCTCTCTCAAAGACACGCATTGAGATGACTCCCACCCCGTCAACGACGAGAGGCTCACCGGGAACCACGAACTCAATATTTGCCCCTGATTCAGGCTCCGGGTCGAGACGAGGTCGATGCGACAGATCCAGACCAACAAGTTCTTCCTGCGACGCCAGCGCGACAACTACGTGAGGGTTAGGAACCGTGATGGCCAGTGACGGTCGCGCGACCTCAAGGCCTCCTGCTTGGACAAGAGGATCAATCCCGCTGAAGCTCCACCGCCCCATGTCAGCCTGGTAGTGGCCAGAAGGACTCCGGGTGACATCGACGATGCCCGCTCTCGTGGCGATAGGTAGCGTCGAACCTGGTTCCAGGGTGACCAGCCCCTCCTTCACCAGAAACTCTGCAAACACTCGAATCCCGTTTCCACACATTTCTGCGAGTGAGCCATCGGCGTTGCGGTAGTCCATGAACCAGGTGGCGGCTGGCTCCTCCTCCAGGAGACCCGAAACCTCCGGAGATGAAGAGGTGAGCACTGCCCCGATCACACCATCGCTACCGACACCCGTGTATCGATTGGCAAGAAAGCGGTATTGCTCAGTACTGAGGGCGCGCTGATTCTCGGGATCGCTGAAGAGGACAAAATCATTGCCCGTTCCATGGCCTTTGGTGACCTCGAGGAGCTGCGTCGACATGTGTCCAGCCTAGGTCCAAGCCTCCAGCACCACGCCCAGTGCCTTCTCGGAGGTTCCGGGCTCGTCGCTGGTCAACCAGCGTGTCTTGTCGTCTCTCCTAAACCATGACACCTGGCGCCTGGCGTAGCGCCTGGTCAAAGATTGGGTGCTCTCGATCGCGTCTTCCTTCGACATCGTGCCCGTCAAGAATTCCAACGCTTGCTGATACCCGATCGCCCTTGAGGCGGTGACACCACGTTCAATTCCGAGCGGAATCAAGTCTCGAACCTCGTCAACTAACCCCTTTTCCCACATAGCCTCCACTCGCTGGTTGAGCGTTTCCACCAGGTCGGCTCGTTCACGGTGAAGACCCACCACAACAGTGGGTGTTTGCCACTGTCGGTGCTCGGCGTCCAGTCCCGCACCAAATGGTTGACCGGTGATCTCGATGACCTCGAGTGCCCGGATTACCCGCCGGGTATTCTGCGGGTCGATAGCGGCAGCAGCGAGCGGGTCTTTGTCTGCCAACTCCTGGAGAAGGGGTGCAAGCCCCTCCGTCTCGAGACGACCTTCGAGTTGAGCCCGAATCTCCGGGTCAGTGCCGGGGAATTCAAACTCGTAAAGGACCGACGACACATAGAGACCGGAGCCGCCCACGAGGAGGGGAAGTGCGCCTCGCGATTGAATGTCCTGAATAATCGCCCGCGCCATGGCCTGGTAGTCAGCAACGCTGGCCTCGCGGGTGACCTCCCACACATCAAATACATGGTGAGGAACACCTCGACGCTCGGATTCGGGAACTTTGGCCGTCCCGATATCCATCCCTCGGTAGAGCTGCATGGCATCCGCATTCACAATTTCGGCACGAACATCCGACTCGGAAAGCTTCTGGGCTAGCTCGATGGCAAGATCGCTCTTACCCGTCCCGGTCGCGCCCACGATGGCAACGACAGGGGGCGCTGCGGCGGGGTCGGCTCTGGCCGCGGAGTGGATCACGCGGAAGTGCTTTGCACCTTGAGAGTCGGCATACCCAAATTAACCGAGGCTGAGGAAGCTCCCGGCACAGGAGCACCGCAACTCTCGGCCTGCCACCGATCCCACGCATCCCCTGCCCTGGTCCTTCGAAGGTTCAACGCGCCTTCAGGGTGCCCATCAGCCAGAAGGTAGAACGGCTTGGCTTCACTCACGGTCACCGTCACAACGTCTCCGGGACGTGGTTCAGGAGCGCCCTCCGGTAAGGAGAAGTGGACGAGCCTTCCATCTTTCGCTCGACCAGACAAGCGATGCGTCTTGTCGTCTTTCCGACCCTCGTGCGTTGCTACGAGCACTTCGACGAGCGACCCCACCTGTTTCGTATTTTCCTCCCAGGAAATCTGGTCTTGGAGGGCAACGAGGCGCTCGTAACGCTCCTGGACAACCTCTTTGGGTATCTGATTATCCATTTCGGCTGCGGGCGTTCCGGGTCGTATCGAATACTGGAACGTGAAGGCCTGCATGAACCGAGACTGTTCCACCACGCGCAACGTGTCGGCAAAGTCCTCTTCGGTTTCACCAGGGAACCCCACAATGATGTCTGTAGTGATCGCAGCATTGGGAATTTTGGCTCGCACCCGCTCGAGGATGCCCAAGAACTTCTCTGACCGATAGCTCCGACGCATCGCTTTCAGAATTCGATCTGACCCAGACTGGAGTGGCATATGCAGTTGAGGCATCACCGCGGGTGTTTCCGCCATCGCATCTATGACGTCGTCGGTAAACGCGGCCGGGTGTGGGCTGGTGAATCGGATTCGCTCAAGACCCTCGATTGTTCCGGCAGCCCGGAGAAGCTTGCCGAATGCTTGTCGGTCGCCAAACTCAACCCCGTAGGTGTTGACGTTTTGGCCCAGCAGTGTGACTTCGATGGCTCCGTCTTCAACAAGAGCTTGAATTTCGGCCAAGATGTCGCCTGGACGTCGGTCTTTCTCTTTACCGCGAAGGCTCGGGACAATGCAGAAGGTGCAGGTGTTGTTGCATCCCACCGAGATAGATACCCATCCGGCGTAACTGGACTCGCGTTTGGTGGGAAGTGTGGAGGGGAAGGTTTTGAGGGCTTCAAGAATCTCTACTTCTGCTTCCCCGTTATGCCGGGAGCGCTCGAGAAGTACCGGGAGCGAACCCATGTTGTGAGTACCGAAAACGACATCGACATACGGTGCACGCTCAATAATGCTGGTCTTGTCTTTCTGGGCGAGACACCCTCCCACAGCAATTTGCATGCCTGGGCGCTCCCGCTTGAGGGATGCGAGGTGTCCCAGAGTTCCATAGAGCCTGTTGTCGGCATTTTCACGAACAGCGCAGGTATTGATCACAACAACGTCGGCAAACTCGCCTTCGCCGACCTTGGCATACCCAGCAGCCTCGAGCGATCCTGCCATCCGCTCAGAGTCGTGAACGTTCATCTGGCACCCAAAAGTGCGCAGTTCATACGTGCGACCGTGGTCTGCGTCGAGGCCCGCGAAGGTGTCCGCCATCGCGGAACGCGTTGCAGTCTCGTTAGTGAGTGTCACACCATCATTGTAGGAGGGAGCACGAAGAGCGATTCTGAGGGAGAGCGTCCTCGCTCTACACTCGCTGACAAGAGGTTTATGGTGAATGGTTCGCTGATGGGCAATCCCGGTGTGAAGCGCGTACTAGACGGGCTTACCAATCCTGCGCACCCCGTCGCTCCACGAGCACTCGTCGTCAACGCCGACGGTGAACCAATGTGGGATTCCGGTGATACAACTCTTCCTCTCGCTCTTACAGGGATCACGAAGCTTTTCACCCTTGCAATGGTGCTGAGGGAGATTGACCGTGGCGCGCTGAGCTTGGACACCACACTGGGCGAAGTCTTGCCAGCAGACACCGTAAGGGGCCTGTGTGTGGTGGGTACTGATGACCACAGCTTCTCCATCACGATGGAGAACTTGTTGCGACACCAGAGTGGAATCGTGGACTACATGCGCCCCGGGCGTCATTCCCAGCGGTCGCTCGAACAGCAATTCCTTGAACACGACAGACCGTGGACCCTCGACCAAGCGCTCGAAATAGTCAAGCACTACCCCGGCATCCTCGTCCCCGGACAATCATCACGGGCGCACCTATCCTCCACGAACCACCTGCTCCTGGGGGCAGTGTTGCAGGAAACGACCGGTATGAACTTCGAACAGCTGATCCAGCTCAGGGTGGTGGGATCCTTGGGGCTTTCGAACACGTGTGTGTTTAGCTCCGAGCATTTCGATAGGTACTTCACTCTCTCCCCCATGCACTCAGGATCAAGGGTTATTCGAATTCCTCAAGCACTGGCCAGTTCATCCGCCGATGGCGCCATTATTTCCACCCCACAGGACACCCTCACGTTTTCCCGAGCTTTCTGGAACGGAGAGATTTTCCGCGATTCTTGGCTTCCACAACTGGGATTGGGGCCCGCCAAGTGTGAGAAATCCCTTCGGATGGGGCTCGGAATGATGGTGGCGCCCGCTCGACGAGGCAAGTCCACCATCGTGGGCTATTCCGGAATAGCGGGATGCGCAGTAGGCGTTGACGTCGACAAGGGCCACCACGCCTTTCTCACGACCTTTCAGTGGTCTTCACCCCCATCGAGCTTCGCCGCGGTCGCGTCATTGCTTCGAAGCACACGTGCCTAAATTCCGCGCATTCAACCGACGAGGCCGTTCGTCAGCTCAACACCCTGGCGACTGCCTGAGCGGAATCCTCACTGGAGAACCCTTTACGGTGCAGAAAGTCGCGCAGGCGACGAGAAGCAACACCCGGATCAACGGTTCCCATTTTGCGAAGCCTGTCCCGCGCAAGCTCCTCAGCCACCTCCGCCTCATCAGGGCTCTCATGGCTCGCCAGGGCCCGATCAATCACGTCTGCGGACAGCTTGCGAGATCGCAGCTTTTGCTCCACCGCCCGACGGGGTAACCGCTCGCGGCCGGAGTAGCGCTCAACCAGGTCGGCGGCGAGGACCTCATCGTTAATCAGGCCGGTTCGCTGGAGCTCCTCGATTTCAGCCTCGATAACGTCCTCAGCCAACTCTCTCGAGCGCAACCGGTGGCGCATTTCCCTCTCCGAATAGCTCTTGCCCGAGAGCGCATGAAGCGAGACGTTATGAGCCCGCTTCGCTGCCTTGGGTGAGGGGGTCTCGCTGTCCTCGAGTTGCATGTCGTGGACTACGCCAACGCTGTCATGAGGCGACTCAGACTGTTGAGTCACCCGATGAAGGGGAAACGGGATGATGATCGCATCCCGCTCCCCTTCCGGATGAGCTAACGACAAGACCTAAGCTCCTGCCGCTTTACGCTCAGCAATCTTGTCTTCGAGAGACTCCACGGCGGGTGCATCAGAAGAGGACTCCTCTGGGGAGCTCTCCCCCTCGAGGGGCGGAACGGCCGCGACCTTCCCTACGCCGAGAGCAGCAAGGATCTTGCGCTCGATAGCGTCGGCGACGTCAGCCTGTTCGATGAGGAACTTACGAGCATTCTCTTTACCCTGACCGAGTTGATCACCTTCGTAGGTGTACCAGGCTCCCGATTTCTTAACGATGTCGTGCTCAACACCGAAGTCGATGAGACTTCCCTCACGGGAGATTCCGGTGCCATACAAGATGTCGAATTCTGCCTGCTTGAACGGAGGTGCCATCTTGTTCTTGACGACCTTGACCCTGGTGCGGTTACCCACAGCGTCGGTGCCCTCTTTGAGGGTCTCGATACGACGAATGTCAAGTCGCACTGAGGCATAGAACTTCAGTGCTTTACCACCCGAGGTTGTCTCAGGGCTTCCGAAGAAGACACCAATCTTCTCGCGGAGCTGGTTGATGAAGATCATGGTGGTTCCGGTCTGATTAAGACCACCGGTGAGCTTCCGAAGAGCTTGTGACATGAGGCGAGCCTGCAGACCCACGTGACTATCACCCATATCGCCCTCGATTTCGGCGCGGGGAACAAGTGCTGCCACCGAGTCCACGACTACGAGATCAACCGATCCCGAACGCACCAACATGTCAGCGATTTCGAGGGCTTGTTCACCCGTATCGGGCTGGGACACCAGCAACTGGTCGATGTCAACGCCCAAGGCTTTCGCGTACTCGGGGTCGAGCGCGTGCTCTGCGTCAACGAACGCCGCAATTCCGCCAGAGGCCTGGACATTTGCGATGGCGTGAAGCGTCAGGGTTGTCTTTCCCGAAGACTCCGGCCCATAGATCTCAATAATGCGGCCTCGGGGTAAACCACCGGTACCTAGTGCAACATCCAGAGCAATCGATCCGGTAGGGATGACGGGAACAGGGGGACGTTCGTCCGAACCCAGTCGCATGACCGAGCCTTTTCCGAACTGTCGATCAATTTGCGCGAGCGCCGCTTCGAGCGCTTTTTCGCGGTCTGCAGATGTGGTCATGACGTTCTCTCTTTCACTAGGTATTCGGCTGCCTATCGTCTGTCGTCCTCCACCAGGCCCCGTAAGGCCCAGGGTCTCTCGACAAGGCTGGATGGAGCGACGTGAGCCCCAACCTAGGTGTGACCTCAGACACGATTCCGTCCCTGAGCTCCCACTGTGGAGTGGGCCCTCTTCCTACATCTCTGAGGACGAGGATAGACCCATTCGAACGAATATTCGAATGATTTAGGCGGGCGTGTCGGCCTTTGGTTGTGGAAGACCCGCTCCATGACGGCGACTCTCGGGGACGTTCATGACGGCGCAGAGCTCAGACCAGACCTTCTTGGGTGGGACGCCGGCCTCCAATGCTTCGAGAGCGCTCTGGTGATCTAAACCATCCACCACAAGGTCACGAAGGAGCGAGCGACCTTGAAGCTCGCCAAACTCATCGGCGACCGCGAGAAAGAACTCGCTCCGGGTCACGAAGGACCTATCGAACCGCCATGTCGGAATCGAACTCCGCCACGAGTTCATCCGGCAGGGTGTCGGGGACGCTCGAGGAGGGGACAATCTGCTCAAACACAGCCAAACGGTTTGCTACTTCGTGCAGGATGTCCGACAAAGACATATCCAGGGCATCCGCAATGGAGGCAAGAATCTCGCTCGAGGCCTCTTTCTGACCCCGCTCGACCTCGCTCAAATACCCGAGGGCAACACTCGCGCGAGAAGCGATCTGACGAAGGGTGGCACCCTTTTGCTGCCGAAAGTCTCGCAAGACGTCGCCAATTTCGTGTCGCATCAGCACCATGGTGCACCTCCTTTTCGAATCAATCTGCCAACAGCTTATAGACAACGACCCTGGGTATCCCTCAGAAAAACCTGTGGTCTTGCTGAGTGTAACGAGAGAGCTGCCGGGATTATTCCCGAGTTGCGATGGCGTCCCCCAGTGCTTGGAGCGCAGTCCTCGCCGCTCGCTCCCTGATTTCGGTTCGATCGCCCTCGAGCGATAATTCCCGCACCATGGTGCCAAGTCCCCCACCGGCGACCGCAATAAAGACCACCCCCGGGGCTTGCCCCGACACGGGATCAGGATCAGGACCTGCAACCCCTGTGGTGGCCACCGCAACGTCGACTCCCAGTCGACTGAGAGCCCCTTCCGCCATTACCGTCGCTACCTCCGCGGCCACGGCCCCCTCGCGAGCCAGAGACGACGCATCTACACCCAACAGGTCGTTCTTCAACATCGAGTCGTAGGCCACAATCCCACCCCGAAACACGGCGGAGGCGCCAGGAATTGCCACGATGCTCGAGGCGACCAGCCCGCCGGTGAGAGATTCTGCGCACCCCACAGTCAAACCCGCTGCAAGGGCTGCCTCCACAACACTTCTCGCCTCGGTCGTCACGGAGTAGCCTTTGGGGCCCTCAGACCCTTCCACAGGTAGTCAAGCCCCGTCACCACGGTCACGAGGATGACCGCACCCATCAATATGTCATTCAGGGTAAAAACCCACTCCCCCAGAATCACCCAGGTGGGGACGAGCCAAGAAGAGAGCGTTACAGCTTGGAGGACAGTCTTGAGTTTTCCACCCCTCGAGGCAGGAATGACTCGGTCTCGAAGCACGGCAAGCCGAAACAGGGTAATTCCCAACTCTCTGGCAAGGATGACGACGACCACCCACCACGGAAGCTCCGCTACCAGTGCGAGCGCTATGAGTGCTCCCCCGATTAACACCTTGTCGGCGATGGGGTCGAGGATAATTCCCGAGTTCGTTACTAGGTTTCTTTTACGCGCGAGCGCGCCATCCAGACCATCGGTGGCAATAGCGGCAATGAACAAGGCGGCCGCAACCAGGCGCCAGACACCGTGGTCTCCGCCATCGAGCAAGACCAGCCACACGAACAGCGGAGCGAGAAGAATCCGGACAATCGTGATGATGTTGGCGATATTGCCGTTGGAGACTTGAGAATTTCCAGACGAGACCACTCGACCGCGAAAGCCACTCGGGGGATTGTCTGGTTTCGCGCGGTCGCCCACGGTCACTCCCTACCCGTCATGCTCCATGCGTCTTCATCGGAGTCGCCTTCTTCCTCAGGATACCCCTCGCTCATTTGGTCAATGGGGTCTGCAGACGAGTGCACGGAATGGTCCACCGCGGCTTTTGGCTCGGGCTGGTCGGGCCTCGGTAACTCCACGGTCATCTGATCTTCAGGTGCCACAACAGCAGCTGCAGGCGTCTCCCCCCGCAGGGTTGCCAAAACTCCTGGCAGTTGTTCTGCCGTGACCAATACTTCCCGGGCTTTCGAGCCCCCGGAGGGTCCCACAATCTGTCGAGATTCGAGGAGGTCCATGAGGCGTCCGGCTTTGGCGAACCCCACGCGCAGTTTCCTTTGCAGCATCGAGGTCGAGCCGAACTGCGTGGACACCACCAACTCCGCAGCCTGCAACAAGACGTCGAGGTCATCTCCGATATCGGAATCGATGACTTTGCCCCCACCCGCCGCGTCGGCGACGTCCGCCCGGTATTCGGGGTCCGCCTGCTTCTTGACGTGTGCGACGACCTTGGCGATTTCTGCTTCCGACACCCACGAGCCTTGAACCCGATTGGGCTTGGCAGCACCTTGGGGCAGGAAGAGGGCATCACCTTGGCCGATGAGCTTGTCGGCTCCGGGTTGATCCAGAATCACGCGAGAGTCGGTCATGCTCGAGACCGCAAAAGCGAGTCGTGAAGGAATGTTCGCCTTAATCAGGCCCGTTACGACATCAACGCTCGGGCGCTGAGTTGCCACCACGAGGTGGATTCCCGAGGCCCTAGCCAATTGGGTTATGCGGACAATCGAATCTTCGACATCCCGGGGAGCCACCATCATCAAGTCCGCCAGCTCATCCACCACAACGAGAAGGTAGGGGTAAGGCTGGAGAACTCTCTCGCTTCCCGCGGGAAGCTCAATTTCGTCAGCCAACACTGCACGGTTGAAGTCATCAACGTGTTTGAACCCAAAGCTTTCGAGGTCGTCGTACCTCATGTCCATCTCTTTGACCACCCACTGGAGCGCATCCGCAGCGCGCTTTGGGTTGGTAATGATGGGAGTGATGAGGTGCGGAACACCCTGATAGGCCGCAAGCTCAACTCGTTTGGGATCGACCAACACCATCCGCACCTCGGCGGGCGTTGCTCGCATCAGAATGGAGGTAATCATCGAGTTGATGAAGCTCGACTTACCGCTTCCTGTGGCACCGGCTACCAGGAGATGGGGCATTTTCGCCAAATTGGCGGCAACAAACCCGCCTTCAACGTCTTTCCCCACGCCAATGACCATGGGGTGAATTTCTGAGGTCGCTGCCGCCGAGGAGAGCACGTCACCGAGGCTCACAATTTCACGATCAGAATTGGGAATCTCCACCCCAATCAGGGACTTACCCGGTATCGGGGAGAGAATGTTGACCTCGTTGGATGCGACAGCGTAGGCAATGTTCTTCGCCAAGGCAGTCACGCGCTCGACTTTTGTCCCTTGACCAAGCTCGACTTCGTATCGAGTCACGGAGGGGCCACGGGTAAAGTCGACCACCTTCGCGTTGACCTCAAATTGCTCGAAGACACCGGCGATAGCGGCCACGACCTGGTCATTGGCTTCGCTTCGAGCTTTCGGAGGGGTCCCGGCTACCAGTAGTGAAGGGTTGGGCAGTGTGTACGGCCTGTTTGACGGAATTGCCACCGGGGGGATCGTCGGCTCCTCCTGCTGTTCCTCGACTGCTGGAGGGGCC
>JAYOYJ010000041.1:0-10679 GCA_038153485.1 Pontimonas sp.
GCTCAGTGTTCTCAGCAGAGTCGGTGCTCTCGCTCAGCTGGGGAGCTGGCGGAGACGACTCACCCGGAGCATCAGGTTCTGATGCTTCTGGCTGCAGGCCGTGGGTGTCCTGAGAGTTCACGTGTGAAGTCCTTCCTGAGAGCCCCAGTGTGAAGAAAGAACCTGAACGAAACCCTCAGCAACCCCTAACGATACCTGGAGAGTTCCCTAACATCGTCCTGAAACAAGGGTTTCCGAATGGCACCCTCTATCTACCAAAACGGACGTCACGCTCAAGACATCGACCACCCGCTGACCACCAGACCGAGTGATCTGGCCGGGGAGACTCTGAAACGCACCCCCGTCGAATCGGTAGGCAGCCTCGAACGTTACCTCCAGACTCACGACGTAGTCCCCGGAGATCTCATAGACGTGAGAGGTTCCCGTGTCGGAGAACTGCTTGGATCCCCAGGACGATCCGGGTTCCGTTGTCACGCTCTGCGATCCATCGCCCCAGCTCCAGCGATACGCCACAGGGGTGAAGCGAACCTCAATGGGCCACCCGAGTAACTCTCCCGACTCGGTGGTGGCGCCCGTCGTTGAATAGACATTCGTGGGTAACAGAGGCAAGCTCCACCCCGCAGGCTCTTCTGCATCGTCATAAAATCCTGCGGGA
The DNA here is from genome assembly GCA_038153485.1 of Pontimonas sp. Taxonomy (GTDB): domain Bacteria; phylum Actinomycetota; class Actinomycetes; order Actinomycetales; family Microbacteriaceae; genus Pontimonas. Next base: position 656 of record JAYOYJ010000041.1, read on the forward strand.
AGACCCCCGGGAATCAGACCAAAGTTAATCTCAGAGGCGTCCTGGACCACCCCTGGGACCACGGTTTCTGAGTCCGCCATCCCACACCCGGTAAGCATGATGACGGTCGCGATGACGAGCGGGATAGCTTTCATCCCTGGAGCGTAGAAAAACCCGGCAGGTCGGCGCAGAATTTCTCCACACCCTCGGATTAGAGCTCGGTGACCCCGAATCGTCGAGCTTGAGACATCGGGTTGGACGCTCGGATCTCTCGAAGTAGGTCGGGCTCCAGAGCGGTATGAAGAATCTCCGAGCTCTCCAAGGCTTTGACCTGAGTGACACCCCGGGGATAAACAGTCTGGGAGTTCCCTACCCCATGGGGTGCTGGGTGGTCACTTGCCACCACATAGCACTGGGTCTCGATGGCCCGGGCAGCCAGGAGGGTGTCAAAGTGGTGGGCCTTATGGGGGCCTGGAACCCATTGGGCTGGAACCACGATCACCTCCGCCCCAGCATCGACCAGTCTCCGTGCAACCTCGGGGAATCGAAGGTCGTAGCAGGCCATCATGCCCACCGACATCCCGGCGATAGTCACCACCTGAGGGAAACCTAAGACTCCCTGGCGGATCCAAGTCGATTCGCTGGCCCCAAAAGCGTCGTAGAGGTGAATTTTCTCTGCGCGGCCGAGGATTCCCTCCGGTCCCACCGCAATCTGCACGTTCGCGGGGAGTTCATCGGAGTCAGAGCGCAGGAGAGCGCCCGCGATGATGACGATTCCGCCATGGCGCTGGCTCAGGGAGACAAGGCCCTGGGCAAATTCCCCATCCTCTGACCCCGCCTGGGCCGCCCACTTCTCCCCCAAACCCGGGCTGAAAGCATGCGAATACTCGGGGAACACCACCAGGTGTGAGCCTGCGGAGGCCGCAGCGTCAATCCACGGCTCCATCGCTTTCAGGTTCTCGCCCGCAGTGCCGTGCGGCGCATACTGCACCACGCTGACACCCAGAGCCGACATGGACTAAGCCTAAAGCGGAAAAACAGAACCCCCTCCGAGGGAGGGGGTTCTGACGTGGTTGCGGGGGCAGGATTTGAACCTACGACCTCTGGGTTATGAGCCCAGCGAGCTACCGAACTGCTCCACCCCGCGGCGAAGCCCCCATGCTAACACGCTAGGCGCCAGGCTGTCTCCCTACTGGCTCAGGAGGAGCGCACGCGAGAGCGCGTCGGTCAGTCGCTGATCAGCTTCCGCGGCGGCGACCAGGTCATTCGCGCGGTAAGCAGCCTCTCTATCGAGAAGCGCCTGTCGAGCGTCAGCCAGGGCAGCCTGGAGCTCTGTGGAGATCACGATGCCGGTGTCGGGTTCGGAGTCCACTCCCGCATCCGTGTCGGGCTCTGGAGCAGGTGTGGGAGCAGGAGCCTCCTCTTGTGGCTCGCTCGGTGCAGAGCTGCCATCGGAGTCTCCGGCTTGCGCACCCGAGTCACCCCCGAACAGGGCATCCAGTGCTTGATCCAGGGTGTCCTCGAAGGCAATCTTTTCCCCGAAGGACACCAGAATCTTCCTCAAGAGCGGATAGGACGTGTCACCGGTGGAGCGAACATAGACCGGTTGCACGTAGAGCAAACCATCGCCCACCGGCAACGTGAGCAGGTTCCCTGAGATCACCTCGGTTTGACCTTGACGCAGCAGGTTCAACTGCTGACCCACGTTGGCATCCGAGTCGAACTGTGCTTGAACCTGACCGGGCCCTGGAACCGTGGTCTGCTTGGGCAAACGAAGCAGGGTCAGCTTCCCGTAATCGTCACCGTAATCCGAGTTCGCAGCCAGGTATCCATAGAGGACGTTCCTCGAGGCCTCACCGGTAGCGCGCGGGATAAACGTCGAATACAGCGAGAACGAGGGGCTCTCGGATCCAGGAACCTGCATCGTCAGGTAGTACGCGGGCTGCAAACGCGGCGCAGCCGGGTTCGAGATGGGGTCGTTCGGAGTGACCCACTCGTCTTCACTGGAGTAGAAGGTTCCCGCGTCGGTCACGTGATAGGCACCCAGGATGCTCCTCTGGACTTTGAACAAATCAGAGGGGTAACGGATGTGATCGAGTAGTTGCTCGGTCATCTCCGACTGGGACTTCACACTCGCCGGGAAAATACGGTTCCACGCGGTCAGCAGCGGGTCCTCGGTGTCCCAGGCGTAGAGGGTGACCTCACCGGAGTACGCATCCACCGTGGCTTTGACGGAGTTGCGCATGTAGTTCACCGTGTCAAAGGCCAGCTGCGGGGTCGGGCGGTAGGTGTCGGCAATCGCTTCTGACACCTGCACCGGCGTGGAGTAGGGGTAGTCAGCACTCGTCGTGTAGCCATCCACAATCCAGACGATCCGCCCATCGACGACCGCCGGGTAGGGGTCGTTATCCAGCGTCAAGTAGGGGGCAACCTTACCGACCCTGGTCGCGGGGTGGCGGTCATAGAGAATTTGAGAATCACGGGAGATCGCATCCGAGAGAATGATCTGCTCGGACTGGAACTTCAGGGCGTACAGCAGCTGCTTGAACAGGTTGTCCAGGGCAGGGCCACCATCACCACTGAAGGTGTAGGTCGCGTTGTTTTCGTTACCTTCACCACCCGAGGGGAAGTCGAGCTCGAGCGGGGTGGACCCTTCGGGGCCGCCCACAATCGAGTACTCGGGCGAGTTCTCACCAAAGTAGATGCGCGGCTCATACTCACCCAAGGTTTCTGAGACAGGAATCCCGGACTCAATGAATCGCGGCTGACCATCCTCGGTTCTCTGGTTTCCATACGCGGCAACCAGCCCGTACCCGTGGGTGTAGACGATGGTGTTGTTGTACCAAGACTGAGAGTTCAGGCCATCGAGGTTGATTTCGCGTACCGCGAGCACCGTGTCGGTCCGCTCACCGTTGACGTCGTAACGTCCCACATCGAGGTAGGTCGGGAAGCGGTAGTACTGACGGAACTGCTCGAGCTGGGCGAAGGCATCGGTCACCAGAGCAGGATCGATGATGCGGATATTCGCCGTGGTTTCCGCGTCCGCACGAAGCGCACCCGCAGACGTGTCCGTCGAGGCCTCGTAGGCGATTTCGACGACGTCGGAGACCCCGTAGGCATCCCTCGTGGCTTCGATGTTGCGCTCAATGAACTGAGCCTCGAGTGTCCTCGCACTGGGGTCCACCTGGAAGCGCTGAATCAGTGCGGGGTAAGCAAGGCCTAGGACCAAACCGGACACCAAATAGAGCGCAGTTCCCACCACCGCGAGGCGCCAGCGACCCACAATGGCGGTCACCAGGAACAACAGCGCCACCAACACCGCAATTGCGGCCATGATCGCGCGGGCCGGGATGGTGGCGTTTGCTTCGGTGAAGCCAGCACCAAACGCGAGGAACCCGCCACTGGGAGACACAAGGGCCTCATACTGCTGGAGCCACAGGTTAACGGCTTGGGCGGCGAAATAGAGAACACCAATCACGCCGAGCTGGACTCGCATCGTGCGGGAGATACGGACCTCGCGCCCGGTGATGGCAAGAGATCCATAGAGGAAGCCGGTCGCGGCAGCACCCACTGCTGAGAGAATCAGGATGGTCGAGACATAGGAGATAACGGCCGAATACACCGGAAGTTCGAAAATGTAGAAGCCGACATCGAGGCCGAACTCGGGATCAGTGGTCCCAAAAGGCTCACGGTTCATCCACAGCAAGAACTGCGGCCAGGTGTTGGCTGAGCCCAAACCGGAGAACAAAGCGAGCAACGCCGGGATTCCGAGCATCGCTACGCGACGGATGGGGTCAATGATCTGGCGGTACCGGTCGAGCTCGTTGGAGAGCTTCGCATAGACGGGACGGAATCGATGCGCGAGGTTGATGCTCAACCAGACCGGAATAAACATCGTGATAAAGCCGATGAGGAACATCGCGACCGAACCACCCCAGGTGGTCAGGAGAACCTCGAGATATCCCACCTGGTCGAACCACAACACCTCGGTGTAGAGCGAGGAGAAAAGGAAGAACCCTCCCAACACGATGGCGAGGATGACGACCGTGATGATCAACGGAAGTCGGCGACGATCAAAGAGCTGCGGTGTGGCTTGAGACACGAGTGAATTACTCTCCTTGGCGGGACGGGAGCCCTCAGTCTACAAACAGTGGCTGAGCGATTGCTAAGACGCCGGGCAGCTCGCCAGGGCGCCACCGGTCTGGATGGCATCGAGTGCCACAATCGCATCCTCGAGGGTGGCAACCGGAATCACGGTTAGGCCCTCGGGAACGTGACCCACCAGGTCTGGGCAGTTATCGGCGGGTGCCAAGAACCACGTCGCTCCATCCTGCAGGGCGCCTTGCATCTTGTGGCGAATACCACCGATCGGCCCGATAGCTCCCTGGGCGTCAATAGTGCCGGTTCCGGCAATCACCTGGCCCTCCGTGAGGTCCTCCTCCGTCATTTTTTCGACGATGCCGAGGGCAAACATCAAGCCCGCACTAGGTCCCCCCACGTTCTCGAGAGCAATATCGACCTCGAGCGGAAAATCGTAGGTTCCCGACACGAGAATTCCCACCATGGGTACCCGCTCGGTGCCCTCTGACATACGAGGAAGAACTTGGACGTCGACAACCGCACCCTCGCGCTCCACCGTGATGGTCATGGGATCGATTACTCCAGAATCAGCGATCATTTCGCGCAACCCACTGACGGTTTCGACCGACATCCCATTCGCCGCGACGATGACGTCCCCCGGAAGTAACAGACCCTCACTGGGTCCGCCCTCCAGCGCTTGCGACACGACCATCCTGCTGGTGTAGGCAATCCCCAAGTAGTCCAGAGCTGCGGCGACAGCCTCCTGCTGGGAGTTTTCCATTTCGATGGCGGCCGCTTCGCGGTTTTGCTCCACCGTCACGCCTGGAGGGTAGGCGACATCCACGGGTATCACGGTGCGGTGGGGGTCAAACCATCCCTGCAATACATCCAGCCAACCCGGCAGGCTCTCCGGGTTGCCAGACCGCGTGACCGTGGTCAGAAGAAGCGATCCGGTCGAGTCATAGGTGTCCTCACCGGAGATGAGGATGAGCTCCATGTCCTCCTCACCCACGCTCACTGATCCCAACGTGTCGTAGGTGGGCCCGGGGTTATCAATGACGTAGGGAGCGGGAAAGAACGACAGACCCAGCACGATGGCACCGGTGAGACCCAACATCAACCAGCCGGCAACGCGCGAGCGTCGCTGAACCTGGTCCGAGGGGTCCTCGGTCTCATAGATGGCCACATGTGCTCCCGGGTCGACTAACCGGGTCAGCATAGCCACGGAATCCTGGAACAAGCCGTTAGCGAAATCATCCCCTCTCGCGAGGAACCGGCTTGTACCGTGGGGACATGGCTGATGACTCTGAGTCTGACCCACGCTTTGGCGACGAGGAGTGGATGAAGGAAGCCTTCCGTAAGTTCCTCAGCGGCGATGAGACATTCAACCCGGAAGAGCTCATGAAAGCAGCCGGAATCAACGTCTCGCCCGATGAGTTGCGCGCCATGATGGCCCAGTTGGGGTCCTCTTTTGCTCCAGGAGGCGCACTCAAACCCCACGCATCCAGAGATCACGCCGTGTCGGTGGCCTCCGAAGGTGCCCTGCCGCTGGATCCCGCAACGAGAGAAGCTCTCCACCAAGCTGGCGGGGTCGCAAGCCTCTGGCTGACAGAAGTCTCGGACGTGGCAGAACTGCCGGAAACCCCCTTGATTGGCACCCGGGCGGAGTGGACACGAACAACTCTTCCCGTGTGGGAAGAGATTGCCGATCCGGTAGCCACCGCCATCCCTCGGGCGATTTCGCAGATGATGGCATCGCAAGCTCCCGACGATATGCAAGGCCTCATCAGTGGCATGAGTGGACCCATGGAGCAAGTCTCGAAAAGCCTGTTCACTATGCAGCTCGCCGGTGTCGTGGGAAAGCTCTCCAGCGAGGTGCTTTCGGGGGGTGACATCGGAATTCCGCTGGTGAGTGGAAGTAACGAATACGACGTCAAAGCGTTCCTGTTGGCCCAAAACATGAGGGCGTTCTCCTACGACCTCGACGTGCCCCAGGAGGAGGCAGATATCTATCTCGCCACCCGAGAGATCGCTCACGCGAGGCTCTTCCGACACGCCAAATGGCTCCGCCTCCATATCATGAGCGCGATTCACGACTTTGCCGGTGGCATCAGTATCGACCTCTCGCGGGTGATGGAACTCGCCGACGACTTCGACCCCATGAATGCCGAAGCCATGAAAGAACTGCTGACCACCGGCGCCCTCCTGCCCGAGCGCACCGACGAGCAAAACCGTGCTCTCGAGAGGCTGGAAGGCATGCTGGCGCTCATCGAAGGCTGGGTCGACCACGTGACGGGCCTCGCCACAGCACGGCTACCAAAATCTGGTGCGCTCGGTGAAGCCATCCGTCGCCGTCGGGCCAGTGGCGGTCCCGCGGAGCACGCCTTTGCAACTCTTGTCGGGCTGGAGCTTCGGCCGCGAAAGCTGCGAGAGGCCAGCGCACTATGGGCAGCGATCCATGAAGAACTGGGTTCAACCACGAGAGATGAACTCTGGCGACACCCAGACACTCTCCCCACCCTCGAAGACCTCGATAACCCCGCAGGCTTCCTACAGCGGTTCGCCGAACCTCCCCAGGATGACGACTTTGACCAAGCACTCCGGGACTTACTAGACGAGGAGCCACCGGGCTCTTAGGTGTGGATAAATCTGCCCGGCGTGATGGGTCTTCCGCCACGATGACCGCATGCCCCGACTGTTCCACCTCGACCCTTCCCTCCCCGTGGTGTGGCGGTCCCCCACCAGTTTCCAAATCGGGGTGGATTCGCCCCTAGCCGTCGTCGAATCAGTGGATCAGCGCTACCTCCCCGTCCTCTCAGCTCTCCATAGCGGGATAAGTGCCGAGGGGATCGACGCCATCGCCTCCCACGAGGGTCTCGAGCCAGCCGACACCGCTCTCTTTCTCAACCAGCTCTCGGCAGCCCTAGACGCTCGAGCTCCCAACCCTCTGCCCCTGATTCGCATCACCGGATCTACTTCTCACCTCCAGGCCTATGCCCGGGTCTTGCTGGATCTTGGCTATCGGGAATCGCGGGTGGCAGAGGAAGCGGTGTTGGTGTCGTCGTTTGTCATGTCACCCTCCGCCTATCACCCCCGGCTTGCCGATGACATCCCTCACACACCAGTCATCATGGGCGACCAAGCCATCACCATCGGTCCTCGGGTCACCCCGGGACAAGGACCCTGTCTGCACTGTGTCTGGAACAACGCCGTGCAGCGTGACGAGGCGTGGGTGGCCTTGGCTTCCCAGCTGGCAACTCTGAGTGCAGCGACCGATACCCCGGCCTTCCATGCGCTCGCGGCATGGCACACCAGGGATCTCCTGCGAGCAAACACCCCAGGGCTGGTCTATCGCATCGATCGCTACACCCAGGAGCTCACCACACGCGAGGAAGAACCGTCTGCGTCGTGTTTGTGTCGCTCGCTGGATTAGGAAGCGGCCTGACCCAGCGCTTGGAGAAACCTGCTGGGGGTGCGCACGGCCTGGTCGGATTGACCGCGCTCAGCCATCGAGAGATACAGAGAGTCTTTCGCCCGAGTCAGCGCCACATAAAACAAGCGGCGCTCCTCTTCGATCGCCTCGTCCGTGGTCGCATACGAAATGGGGAACATTCCTTCGGCAAGACCCACCACAAACACGACCGGCCATTCTCGTCCCTTCGCCGAGTGCACGGTCGTGATTGTGACCGCCCCCACATCGGGCGCATCTCCTGCGCTGGCGCGGTCCGCGAGGAGTTCTGAGAACTCCCCCAGTGTGCTGCCCTCAGGCATGGCCCGGGCAAGGGAGCGAATTGCCGCCAAATCATCGTGACGATTACGCTCCGCACCCTGATGGTCAGGGGCTTCACCTTGAAGACCCAAGCCAAAGAGTATGTCGTCGACCACGTCGGGGAGAGAGCCTTGAACACCCGCTACTGCCGCACCTCGAACCTCCATCATGGCGCGCTTGACGTGAGCCTCTTCAAAAAACGGGGTGGAGCCTTGAACCCTGACGCCCACTCCGAGAGCCCGGAGAGCAGACTCGATTTCCACAGACTGGGCTCCAAATCGAATCAGCACCGCAACGCTCTCCGGTGTGGCACCCGCATCGAGTAGCGCCTTGATGCTGGTAGCGACATAACGTGCCTCAGCCTCGTCACTGCGCGCAATATGCCGGTGAATGGGCTCCCGGGAACCGGCCTGAGATTCGAGTGTGAGCGCGCCGGGGCGCCCGATCATCACGCTGTTGGCAGCATTCACGATGTGCTCTCCAGAACGATAGTTCCGCTCCAGCTTCACCACTGTTCCGTTCGGGAAACGCTCGGCAAAGCCCAGGAGATACGAGCTGGAAGCTCCGGCGAAGCTATAAATCGTTTGGCTGGCATCTCCCACCACGACGAGGTCGTCGCGATTACCCAGCCAAACATCCAACAATTTCTGCTGAAGGGGCGAAACGTCTTGGTATTCATCGACCAGAAAAACCCCGTATTGTGCCCGCACTCGGTCCGCGACTCGAGGTTCGGACTCGAGCATCCCGAGGGTGGCCAAAAGGACATCCTCGAAATCGATGCGGCCTTGCTCGTCTTTCACCTGCTCATAGCGTTCATGAATACTGGCAACGACCTCCAGCGATAAACCTCCCGGCAGGCCCTTGTTCATGCGGGCACGCTGGGTGCGGTAATCCTCAAGGGTGTAGGCCTGCACTTTCCGCCACTCAATATCTCCGGCCAAATCCCGCACCACCGCTGTGTCCACCGAAATGGAGAGTTGATCCAGAGTCTTGGCCACGATGGGGGCTTTGGAGGGAAGGATGTCCGGAAGACGCCCACCGGTCACCGTGGGCCAAAAGTGCTGCAGTTGTCGAAGAGCTGCCGAGTGGAACGTCCTCGTCGCAACACCGCGCACACCCAGACCTCGCAAACGCTGCCCCATCTCCGAGGCGGCTTTGGTCGTGAACGTGAGGGCAAGAACCTGGTCGGGTTTGTATTTCCCCCGCGCTACGCCGTGCGCGATGCGATGGGTGAGGGCTCTTGTTTTTCCCGTCCCCGCCCCCGCAAGCACGCACAGGGGTCCGCCCCACGTCGTGGCGACGACCCTCTGTGCGTCATCGAGACCCTCAAGAGGATCCATCATTAGCGACCCTCGGGTAGTTCGTCACCCAACCAATCCTCGATCATGGCTCGAGCGATGGAGGGCCGACCGGGCAGAAGCACATCATCGAGGGAGGCGAGGAGTTCTTCGCGAGTAAACCACCTCAGATCGATGATTTCGGTGCCATCGGGTCGGATGTTGGCCAGTGATGTTTCGTCGATGTCGGCCCGGAATCCGACCATGAGAGAGGCGGGAAACGGCCAGGGTTGTGAGCCCACATAGACCGGGTTGGTAACGACCAGCCCGGATTCTTCAAACACTTCCCGAATGACGGCGGCTTCGAGGGACTCCCCCGGCTCCACGAAACCGGCGAGCAGCGAGTAACGCCTAGCCTCCCAGAGCGCATTACTGCCCAAGACAATTCGATCGTGCTGGTCGGTGACGAGCGCGATGACCGCGGCATCGGTCCGAGGGAACAGATCTTTCCCCGCCGACTGGTCCACTCTCGTCCACCCGGCTTGGTCCATCTGGGTGGGAGCGCCCGTAACGGGGGAAAACAGGTGGGCTTGATGCCAATTGGCCATAGCGAGGGCTTCAACCACGATGCCCGAATCGAGGTCATCGAGCGCGTGCGTCATCGTCCTGGCAGAAACCCACCGGGCCATATCCGAACAGACGTGGGGGCCGCTCTCGTCGGTGAGCACCGCCGCCACGATGGGGGTTCCCTCGGGAATTCCCCGAGTGCTTTCCGTGGTGATGCCCAGGTAGATCAGGAGTGCATCGTCGGGAACAGTGTGGGGTGTGACTAAGTCGAGGCGAGTGGTGGCTTCTGGAGCGAGGAGGGCTTCCCCCCGCCAAATCATGACTACTCGAGTGGAATCCTTGGCCATCAGGT
>JAYOYJ010000042.1:0-10431 GCA_038153485.1 Pontimonas sp.
CGATAAACCTGGTCAGCGAAGACTCGACAAACCCGGTTGTGGACAAAATTATTGATTGGTGCAACGAACGGGGCGTGAAAGTGTCAAAGCTCGGTGGCTCTCTCGACCAGGCTTTTGCGGTCTTGAGGAGTTCTGCGCACATCGTGAACGCGAAAGGAACCTTCGTTCCCGCTATCGTGTTCCTCTCTGGGGGCCCTAAGACGGTTTACAACTTTGGTTCAGAAGTATCGAGATTCCTGTTGGGCGATGGATTATCGGTGTATTCGGTTGAAGACACGGATGGTTCCTACACCTCATCAATGCTGAGCGCCAACTGGCGAAACACAGAGGAACAGCGGTCGCTTATGCTTTCCTACCCGTACGAATCGGTAGGTCCCGTCACGAAGGTGTCGCACAATGACTGAGTCAGAAACAGTGCTCTGCTAAACCGTTGAGACCGGTAGTTTCGAGAAGGTTTGGGACCCTCTCATCGCGGACTCAAATTTCGACTATCACCTGGTTTCGGATAGCGACCACCGAAGTTCGACCTGGAGGGCTGTAGTACCGAATACGCCAGCTGTAGCGAACGCTCGACTCAGGAACCGCTTCCTGAAAATGCGTTACGCACTAGACCACGAACGACCGCAGGAATCACTGTACGTAGATGCAAACGTCAGGATTATCAACAACCCCCGTGCACTGGTGGATGCATTCCGGTCATCCGGCGCTGATATTGGCTTATACAAGCATTACTCCCACACGTCCCTCACAGACGAAGTCTCGATGTGCATCCGAAGAGGAAAGGTTGCCCACCCCCAAAGCGCTCTCGACGAGCTTGCCCTTTACGAGCGAGAGGGTATGCCTGGGGACGTTGGGGTATGGGAAGGTTCCGTGATACTGAAGAATCACTCCTCCAAGAAACTCAAGGAAGCCATGAAAGAGTGGTGGAATTTGTACTCGAGGTTCCAAACTCGCGACCAGTTCAGTCTGCCGTTTGTGATCTGGAAACACGGCCTGGAGGTCTTTGACCTCGACGAACACTCACCTGGCCGGGAACACTACTTCGTGAGACTCCAGCACTCCGAAGCGGGGCTGAAGAATCGAATGGCACGGTATCTCCAGGCTCGGGCACCAGAGAACCAAGCGTGGGGTACTCTCCACCGGTTGCTCAGTCGGCTGAATCCCCGCTAAGTGGTAAGCGAGTAATACCCGAGATATATACCCAGCAGCACAAGCGCTACTCCACCACCCAACCGAACCCTCTCGAGGCCCTGAGGTGATGCAATCAGTCGATCTCTGGCTATCCCCGCGGCCCCCGCCCACACGGAATCACTCGCAATCCCGATTGCGAAGAAGATGCCACCGAGGATGAGCATCTGAATCGCCGGGGTCACACCCTCTGAGTCAACAAAGAGGGGCAAGGTGGCGATAAAGAACACCAGGGTTTTGGCGTTGGTAATCCCCACAAAGGAGCTATCCAAGAGGGTCTTCCTCGCGCTGATTACGGTTTGGTTTGCCAGCTCCAGACGTAGGTCTTTTCGATGTCTGATGCCTTCGATGCCGAGATACACCAAGAACAGCGAGCCGGCGATTTTGACCAACGCGAACAGCACTGGGGAGGAGGCAATCAGAACCCCCACACCAAGTGACACCGCAACAATCTGGACACCCACACCTGCCGCATTGCCCAGAACACTCTGAATGGCACCTTTGGTTCCCAAAATCATGGCTCGAGAGATAACGAACACCACACTGGGCCCTGGGACAACGATCACAACCAAGGCAAGGACCAAGAACGAGGCCAGGGTCGAAGCGGAGGGCACTTGGCAAATATAGACCCCTGGTACCACCGCCTCCTGCTACGCAAAAGGGGTCAGTCCGAAGACTGACCCCTTCCGCGACGGAGAGGCTAAACGCGGGCGTTTTCCTCCAACTGGTATCCCTCTTCACCGTGGACGATGGTGTCGATTCCTGCGACCTCATCTTCACTGGTGACGCGGAAGCCCATGGTCTTCTCGATGGCGAACCCGAGGACGAGAGCCACCACGAAGGAGTAGGCGAGGACGGCGAAGGCTGCAATCGCCTGAACTGCGAGCTGACCGAAGTCTCCACCGGTGAACAGTCCGGTGTCGATGGCGAAGAACCCGAGGTAGAGGGTTCCGATCAGGCCGGCCACGAGGTGGATACCCACGACATCCAGGGAGTCGTCGTAGCCGAGCTTGAACTTCAGATCAACCGCGAGCGCTGAGACGGCTCCGGCGACAACACCGAGCAGCAGTGCGAAACCGGGGGTCAAGTTGGCACACGCCGGAGTAATGGCGACGAGACCGGAGACGGCTCCCGACGCAGCACCCACAGCAGTGGCTTTGCCATCCTTGAGCTTCTCGACAACCATCCATCCGAGAATGGCGGCTGCGGTCGCACCCAGCGTGTTCACCACAATCAGGCCCACACCGGGCATTCCTTCGGCGAGGAACTCAGCTCCGGCGTTGAATCCGAACCAGCCAAACCACAGCAGGGCGGCACCGAGGAGCACGAGTGGAACGTTGTGGGGCTTGTGCGCGCCCTTCTGGAACACCACACGACGACCCAAGACGATGGCCAAGGCGAGCGCCGCGGCGCCGGCGTTGATGTGGACTGCGGTTCCACCGGCGTAGTCGATCACGCTGGGGAGATCTCCCATGAGCTCACCAAGCTCGAGGATCCAGCCTCCACCCCACACCCAGGCGGCGACGGGGAAGTACACGAGGGTCGCCCACACACCGGCGAACACCATCCAGGGCCCAAAACGTGCGCGGTCGGCAATCGAGCCCGAAATGAGGGCCACGGTGATGATGGCAAACGTCGCTCCGAAGGCGGCACCGAGAAGGTCCTCGTTCCCGAGTCCTTCGAGGCTGAATGACCCAAACGGGTTACCCGCGAACTGCAGGGGGCTATCGACTGCGGACATGCTAAAGCCGTAAAGCACCCACAGAACGCCGACGAGGGCGAGGGCACCAAAGCTCATCATCATCATGCTGACGACGCTCTTCGCTTTGACGAGGCCACCGTAGAAGAAGGCGACACCGGGGGTCATCAGCAACACCAAAGCGGTGGCGGTGATTCCCCAGGCTAACTGGCCAGAATCCATTGTTTTCTCCCTTGTGTATCTGTCATGGGCGTGCAGGGTGCACGTGAAACAAAGTGTGTGTCACGAAGGTTTCCCCGAGTGTGCCCGCGTGTTGCCGGACTATTTCAGGCAGGAGAGAAATGTTAAGACTGTGTTTCAGGCGACTCTTGGTAGATATCGGGGATCCCGTCACCATCGAGGTCCGCGCTCTCCCGGGCCTTAATGGCTTGGTAGTGGCGGTTACGCCCCGTGAGTATCAGCGCAGCACACAGTGCAGCCAACACTGATCCGACCAGGATTCCAATCTTTGCTTCGTCACCCAGAACAGTCCCCAAACCAAAACTCAGCTCACCAATCAGCAGCGACACCGTGAATCCGATTCCCGCGAGAAGGGCGACGGCGAAGAGATCGATCCACGCCATTCCTTTAGGAAGCGAGACTCCTGGAATTCTCGTGACCAGGAACGTCGTAATAAATACCCCCACGCTCTTGCCCACCACGAGCGAGGCGATGATGGCCAGCGAGACCGGCGAGGCGAGGAGCGACACAAATTTCCCAATCCCTGACCCAAAGCTCACGCCCGCGGCAAAGAACGCGAAGAGAGGTACAGCGATTCCGGCAGAGAGCGCACGGAAACGGTGCTCAAACACTTCAGCCAGGCCGGGGTCCTCAGAGTCGGGGTTCGCAAGCCTCTCCCGCTTCGAGCGAAGCACCGGCACCATCACTCCCAGGAGTACACCGGCGATGGTCGCGTGAACACCAGAGCTATACATAAAGAACCAGGCGATTAGCCCAATCGGGAACAAAATCACCCAGGCCGCACCCTCTCTCACATGGAAGAACTCGCGGTAGCGCTGGGCGAAGAAACCATAGATTGCCACGAACACAAGAGAAAGGAACAGATTCGAGAGCACGACCTCTTCGGTGTAGAAAACCGCAATGACGGTGATTCCAATGAGGTCATCGACGACCGCAAGGGTAAGCAGGAATGTTCTGAGTGCCAGCGGAAGCCATGTCCCCACGAGTGCGAGGACGGCGAGCGCGAACGCTATATCGGTGGCGATGGGAATCGCCCACCCCCTGGCGGCTTCCGCCACTCCAAACGATTGTGTGATGAAAAGGTACAGCGAAGCAGGAACGATGACGCCTCCCACGGCAGCCACCACGGGCACCACGGCTTTGCGTGGGTCACGAAGCTCACCGGAGACAAATTCTCGTTTGAGCTCGAGGCCGACGAGGAAGAAGAACACCGCCAACAAACCATCGGCTGTCAAGTGGCCAACGCTGATCTTCCAGACGTAGTCCGAGAAGCCCAGTGACACATAGGTGTCACGCAGACCGAAGTAGGAGTCCCCCAGGGGAGAGTTCGCCAGAATAACCGCGAGGAAAGCAGCCCCCACGATGATGAGGCCACCGGCGGTTTCCCGCTGAAGAATGCGTTCAATCCACAGCGACTCTAGGTAGCGCTCGCGACCTGAGGTGGACAGGGGTGAACCGGCCATAGCGGAGGACTCCTTGGGGTGAGGGCTTCCCCCTAGTGTAATTCCGCTCTCACTGTGTCCCCTGAGGGTTTACCCCGAGTCGCGTGAGAGCGATCATGCGTGAGGTCGCGCGCAAGTATTTCTTGCGATACCCGCCGCTCAGCATCGTGTCGTCGAACACCTCATCGAGGGGAAGGCCGGTTGCGAGAATGGGAATTCCTGCGTCATACAGTCGATCAACAAGCGCCACCAATCGCAGGGCCTGGGCTTGGTTGTGCAACTGGTAGACATCCCGCCAGGACACCGCCTGGAGCTCTTCGACCAGCCCCACAAACCGACTCGGGTGAATGGTCGCCAGGTGGTTGATGACGTCACTAAAGCTATCGAGCGTCACCTCGCCCTCAAGTGAGGAGACCCTGTCATCACACTCCTGTGGCTCAAAGACGTGAGCGTGGCCCTCAAAATCTCTCTTCCGATAGTCCTCGCCATCAATCCGAACAGTTTCAAACTTGTCGGCCAGCGCGGTGATTTCGCGGAGGAAATCCTCCGCTGCGAAGCGACCCTCGCCGAGTGCTGCCGGTGGCGTATTGGAGGTGGCAGCGAGTCGTGTTCCCGACGCCACCAGCTCACCCAACAACCTCGACATCACCATGGTGTCGCCTGGATCATCGAGCTCAAACTCGTCAATCGCGAGCAGAGCTGCGCCTTTGAGATGGTCCACGGCCCCTCGGTAGCCCAGCGCTCCCACGAGAGCAGTGAACTCAATGAACGTTGCGTAGTAGGTGCGGCCCGGTGTGAGGTGCCAAATTGCCGCCAACAGGTGGGTTTTGCCCACCCCGAAGCCGCCATCGAGGTAAAGACCTGGCTTGGTCGCCGAGGCAGCTGCCTTGGACCCAGAGCGAAACCACCCGCGGCTGGATGAGGGCGCTCCGCCGACAAACTCTCGTGCTTTCCTTACCGCTTCAGCCTGAGAGGGGTAGGCCGGGTCAGGAACATAGGAGTCAAGGCTCGCTGACTCAAACTGGGGTGGCGGAACAAAATGCGCCAACATGGCGTCAATCGACATCACCGGGTGACGCTCAAGTAGTGAGGTGATGGGCACCGAGACCTGACTCATTTCTTAGTTTTCCCCGATAGTGTTCAGGGTGCGATGGAAGACTAGACCCAGCGTATCGGGGTTACCCCGAGGCTCTCATCGCACCTGAAGGAGTACCGTGGCTTTTCCCTCTGACCCCTCCCCCGAACTCGCCGACTACGCGCACCCTGAGCGCCTGGTGACGACAGCGTGGCTGGAGGAACACTCGGGCGAGGAGGGCCTGGTCATCCTCGAGTCCAATGAGGATGTTCTTCTCTATGACACGGGCCACATTCCTGGCGCTCTCAAGATTGACTGGCATACCGAACTGAATGACCCCGTCGTGCGCGACTATCTCGATGGTGAAGCCTTCGCCGCACTCATGTCGCGCAAGGGTACTCGCCGTGACGACACCATCGTAATCTATGGCGATAAGAGCAACTGGTGGGCTGCCTACACGCTGTGGGTGTTTACCCTGTTTGGTCATGCTGACGTGCGGTTGCTCAACGGCGGACGCGATGCGTGGATTGCGGAGGGGCGAGGGCTCACCAAAGAGGTGCCAGCACCCGCCGCGTCGGAGTACCCCGTGGTCGAGCGAAGAGATGATGACATCCGAGCATTCAAAGAGGATGTCCTCGCCCACCTGGGCAAGCCCTTGATCGACGTGCGAAGCCCCGAGGAGTATTCCGGAGAGCGCACCCACATGCCCGCTTACCCCGAAGAAGGCGCGCTGCGGGGTGGCCACATCCCGACCGCGAGGAGCGTGCCGTGGGCGATGGCGGCCCAGGAGGATGGTCGCTTCAAATCGCACCGTGATTTGGTGGACGTTTATCTCACGAAACAGGGGTTCGCGCCGGGTGACGACGTCATTACCTACTGCCGCATTGGCGAGCGCTCCAGTCATACCTGGTTCGTCATGAAGTATCTGTTGGGCTTTGACAACGTCAAGAACTACGACGGCTCGTGGACCGAGTGGGGTTCTGCTGTTCGGGTCCCGATCGTGACCGGCGACCAACCGGGTGAGGCACCCTAGGGTTCTCGGTATGTCCGACGCAGCACTACCCCCGTCGCTCCAAGCGATTCGAGAAGACTTCCTCGCCCTGAGCGTTCAAGACCGTCTTCAACTGCTGTTGGAATTCTCCGACTCCCTCCCCGTGGTTCCGGAGGAACTCGTGGATCCAGAGGCGTGGGAGCGCGTGGAGGAGTGCCAATCCCCGGTCTTCATTACCGTCGACACCCAGCCCGATGCCGTGACCGTCTACGCCACAGCGCCAGAAGAAGCCCCCACCACCCGGGGCTTCGCGTCAATTCTCGTCCAGGGCCTCCACGGGATGACCCCCGATCAAGTTCTCGCGGTTCCACCCGATTTTCCGCTTCAACTCGGGCTCCAGAACGCGGTCAGCATGCTCAGGCTGAGGGGAATGTCGGGAATGCTCTGGCGCATTAAGCGCCAAGTCGAAGAAGCCCTCGAAGCCTCTGGCTCCACCGCGTGAACCTCTATCGTGTCCTCCCGCCTCCACCCGAGGTCTCTGACCTGGAGGACCCGCACTTACTTCGGGCGCTCGTCGAGATGTATCGACCAGATGTAGATCACAGCGCTCGGGCCATCATGGTCACCAATTCTGCTGGCGAGACGGTTAGCTCCGAGGGATCTTCCACACAGCTCTCCCGGGGAGCGGATCGAGCTATCTTGGCGGCGTTGCGTGAAGACGCCGACGCTGTCCTCGTCGGCGCTTCGACCATCCGGCGCGAGGTCGTGCCACTACCTCGACACACCCCCCTGGTTGTGCTGAGCGCGAGTGGAGACCTCCGCGGCCACCAGCTTCGCAGCAGACACGCGCCTGAAGAGCGTCTGATTATTGCCACTCCCACCGAACACCATGACCACCTCAGTGAGGCGCTTGGAGAAGTGCCGTGGGAGCCGCTCGCGTGGAATCCGGGTAGGCCCCCAGAGGAACTCGCAGACGCCGTGCGAGCCCGTGTGGATGGCGGTCATCTACTTATTGAAGGTGGCCAGGTGACGTGGGAATACCTCGCTCCACTCACCACCGAGCTACTGATCTCCACCACCCCTCCACCACGTGATCACCACCAAGGAATACCTCCGTGGTGGCCTACCTCGCTCGATGACTGGGAATTACGGTCTCTTCTGACCGATGACGACAAGATGCTCTACTACCGACATGTGGCGCCTGCCGCGGCGCGCCCCCCTGTGTGAGGTGACGGGTCTTCGTATCCTGGTGACATGAGCAGCGATGCCACCCTTTCTGGCGCTCCACAGGATTTTGTAGACGCTCTTGCCTCCGCGGAGGGCGCGACGTTGAGGAGGGAGCTGAGAGTTTTTGAGACCGCAGCACCCGAGGGTCTCGCGCCGTTCCAGCGCGCCTGGGCTGCCGACGTGGAGCCTCAGCACGCAAGCTCCGAAAACGAATACGGAACCGGTCGACTTGTGTTCCTCTATGACCCGAGCGTTCCCGAAGCGTGGGAGTCGGCGTTTCGCATGGTGGTCTTCGCCCAAGCTCCAATCGAGCCGCAGATGGGGCAGGACGAGTTTCTCCCCAATGTCGCGTGGTCCTGGCTGATTGACGCCCTCGACTCTTCGCAGGCGGACTATTTCCACGCTACGGGGACCACCACGTCTGTTGTGTCGACAGGGTTTGGAGAGATGGGGGACCAGGGTTCGGGAGCGCAAGTGGAAGTGCGCGCCTCCTGGAGCCCCAGAAGCTCAGTCATTGGGCCACACCTGGAAGCCTGGAGCGAATTCGTGTGCATGTTGGCAGGCTTTCCCCCCACTCACGAAGGTGTCGCGACGCTTCCCCCCCAGCGCGCCACCTCATGACCGAGGAGACCGAGGAAGCTCCAGCACTTCCCGCTGCTGCGCCCCAGGCTCCCATTGTGGTGGTGGACACACTCGCTATGTTCCATCACGCACTCGATGACCTTCTTGCTGCGAGTGGGCCACTCGCGCTCGATGCCGAAAGAGCGAGCGGTTTCCGGTACTCGTCTCGTGCGTATTTAGTCCAGGTGCATCGCACCGGTTCGGCGAACTATTTGATTGATCCCCTGGCAATTGGGAGCCTGGCAGACATCACCACCACCTTGGGTGACCAGGAGTGGATCATCCATGCCGCTCACCAAGACCTCGCCTGCCTCAGGGAGGTGGGTGTTGAACCCCAGACGCTTTTCGATACCGAATTGGGTGCGCGCCTGGCAGGGCTTCCCAAGGTGGGCTTACAGGGAGTTGTCGAGGACGTTTTGGGGATGGCTTTGGCCAAGGAGCACTCTGCTGCTGATTGGTCCTCGCGGCCCTTACCCGATGAATGGCTCGCCTACGCCGCCCTCGATGTTGAGCTGTTGCCTCGGATCCGTGACGAGATAGCCCGTATCCTCACCGATTCCGGCAAATGGGAGCTTGCCCAGGAGGAATTCCAGGCTCAGCTCACGCTGACCCCACCCACACCGAAAACAGAGCCGTGGCGCAGGCTTTCTGGCCTCCACCAGATCAGAGGCTCACGAGCTCTCGCTATTGCCCGCGAGCTGTGGGAGGCCAGGGAGGACCTCGCGCAATTGACGGACAGAGCTCCGGGGCGATTAGTGCCCGATCGAGCCCTTGTGGCGGCAGTGGTTGCCAATCCGTCCTCGAAACGCGAGCTCGCAGGACTCAAAGAGTTCCATGGGCGCGCGAGTCGGTCTGAACTTCCGCGCTGGTGGAGCGCCATCGAACGAGGACGAGCCACCGAAGACCTCCCCGAAACCAGAGCTCCCGCCGAGGGCCCACCGCCGCCTCGGGTGTGGGCTGATCGAAATCCTGAAGCTGCCAAGCGAATCGCCGCGGCACGGGATGTCGTGGCCTCCCTGTCGCAGGAGCATGACATCCCGGCTGAGAACCTTCTCACCCCGGACTATTTGCGGAGGCTGTGCTGGGAACCACCAGAGCCAACCACTCAGGAAGCTATTTCTGCATTTCTTCAAGAAAAAGGTGCGAGGGCTTGGCAAATCGCGTTGGTGTCGGCCCCGCTGGCGTCTGCCTTTGTGGATGCCCGCCAAAGCCAGAACCCCGCAACGGCTGAGGAATCGTAGAGCCCACCGACGAAGTCGAAAACCGGCGCCCAGGCTTCTAGCATGGGGGGACCAAGTGGAAGGTTTGTGATGCAGGGAAACCCGGTTGTCTTTGTCGATGGTGTCCGCACTCCTTTTGGGCGCGCGGGCGAGAAGGGAATGTACTGGAAGACCCGGGCGGATGACCTCATCGTGTCCGCCATCATCGGGTTGTTAGAGAGAAACCCGGCAATCCCTCGGGAGCGCATCGATGATGTTGCGATAGCCGCCACCTCCCAGGAGGGTGACCAGGGGCTCACGCTGGGTCGAACGGCCGCGATTTTGGCAGGACTTCCACTGGGCGTCCCAGGCTTTGCGATTGATCGCATGTGCGCGGGGGCGATGACCGCCGTGACCACTCTTGCCGGCGGGATCGCAGCCGGCGCCTACGACATCGCGCTCGCAGGTGGGGTTGAACATATGGGACGGCATCCGCTCGGTCGCGATATTGACCCCAACCCGCGGTTTCTCGCAGAGAAGCTGGTGAGTCCTGACGCGCTCAACATGGGGATTACCGCGGAGCGCCTGCACGACCGTTTTCCCGCACTGACCAAGGAGCGCGCTGACCGCTTTGGAATGCTCTCCCAGCACAAAGTGGAGGCCGCTTACCAGGCCGGCCACATCCAACCTGACCTGATACCCGTTGCACTCCCCAGTGACGAGGGCTACGGATTGGCCACCGAGGACGA
>JAYOYJ010000043.1:0-10189 GCA_038153485.1 Pontimonas sp.
GAGCAGGCCGGAGCGAGCCCTGACGATGTCACCCACATCAACGCGCACGCGACTTCAACACCCGTGGGAGATATTGCGGAGTATCACGCCCTGAAGGCCGTATTTGGAGATCGGGTGGGTTCGATTCCAGTTTCGGCGACGAAAGCAGCGACGGGTCACCTTCTGGGAGGAACCGGAGCGCTGGAGGCTGTCTTCAGCATTCTCGCGGTCCATGAGAGGACCGCCCCGCCCACAATCAACCTCGACAATCAGGACGACGAAATTCCCCTTGATGTTGTGACGGCACCTCGAAATCTCGGTGAAGGACCGCAGCTCGCCATCAGTAACTCGTTTGGCTTTGGCGGGCACAACGCTGTTGTGGCTTTCCGAAGCGCCTAAGGCGGAAGTTCACTCTAGATTCCGGATGCCGTAATCTCACCCCACGCGGTGCAGCCACACGACAGGGCGATCATCCCCGGCATGCCTAAATGGCTCTAACTCGTCGTCCCACGCACCACCCAGCGCAATCCTCAGCTCACGTGTTATTTCCTGCGCGTCACCGTCGGCCACATCGAGGGCGTAGCGAATGCGATCCTCCGGCACCACGAGGTTTCCTACGGAGTCGGTGTGAGCGAAGAACACGCCGAGGTCTGGTGTGTGCATCCACCGGCCACCATCGTGCCCTGGTGAGGGCTCCTCCATAACCTCGTAGCGAAGATGCTCCCAGCCACGAAGAGCACTCGCGAGTGCAGCACCTGACCCTGCGGGACCCATCCACTCCAGCTCGGCACGAAGTGTCCCAGGAAGAACAGGCTGGTCCTGCCAGCGAGCGCTCACGGGATAACCGAGAGCGCGACCAATAGCCCACTCGAGATGTGGGCAAAGCGCGCGCGGGGAGGAGTGCACAAAGAGCACCCCGCGGGTACGCGTCGACATCTTCTACTCCTTATTCCGTTGGTTCGACTTCCCCATCGACCGCGGAATGTTGCGAGTAGTACGTCGTGATCTAAAGACCGGCTCCCAGTATGCGCCATCAACCTAAGAATTGACAACTGAGGGTCTTAGGTGTGGAGGAGGGACCCATCTGTGGCGAGCACGTTCTTCTCCCCCGCCTCGATAGCAAAGGGAAACCTGTTTTGCGCTGGAGGCAGGGGGCAATTGAAGGCATAGGAAAAAGCACACGGAGGCAATATGGCGTAGTTGAAGTCCAGAGTGATCGAACCATCGGGGTTCGGAGCGAGGAAGAGGAACCTTCCCACGCTGTAGGTGGAGTCACCGTTGGTGGCGTCAGCAAAAACTAACTGGAGCGCACGCCCTGCCTTGAACGCAGCAATGTTGTAGTCCTGGCCATCGTGGGTGAACCGTATTTCGCCGGGAACAACCTCATCCCTCGCGACACCTTCCTCCTTCATGTGTTCAAATCCCACGCTCTTGCCGCCAGGAATTTCTGTCCAGGCCCCGGTAATGACCCATTCCGGGGCATAGGGGAAGGCGTCAATCCCACCAAAGTTGGTGATTCCCTCAGACTGGAAATCCCACACTCGGAGGGCATACGCTCCATCCGCAGCAATCACATGAGCGCTCACGGTCTCACTGAACACCACAGTGGAGGGTGATTCGTCGTCTTTGCCCCGCACCAAGGCCTCTCCATCGACGAGGTCACCATCGACGACAACCCCATCACCAGCCTCTGCTTTCACGATGAGACCAGAAGCCCCATCATCACGGGGTGCCCACACACCGGGGACTCCCCAAATGGTTTGCTCCATGTCGACCCACTGGGTATTGGTCAGGGCAAGCGGGCCTTCGGGCTGAATGGCGGCGAGATTGCGGCGCTCTCTAAACGTCGCGAGCTTTTCTTCTGCTTCCATTAGGGGCTAGTCGGTCAGGGCCGGGATGATGGCGCCAGAGAAGACTTGGTACGCCAGAGCAGTTTTCGCAATAAGGCTCAACGTGATGTACATCCGCTCACCGCGGAGATAGTCTTTCCAGCCGCCCACGCGGTGGTACTGCAAAGCCTGATTCACCGCGAAGGTGTTGAAGAAGATGAACAGGGAAATGATGATTCCCACCACGAAAGCAGGGGGTTCCACCTCTGAGGTTGAGCCTGGTGCGAAAAAGTAGATCAAAATCACAATCCAGGGCACGATCCCTGTCATCGATCCGAAAACGAATGGGAGGAAACCGCCGGACCCTGGCTGCTCGTACTTCTCTTGAATGGCGCCAAACATGATCATCGAGGCATTCACCGCAAATATCGAGAACAGAGCCGCGATGTCGGTGATGCCGGTGATCTGGGCGACCAGCCAAATCATGACCGACGAACTGAGCGAATACTCAGTCCACCGGAAATAGTTGCGATTGAGCTTCAAACCACCGGCGTAGCGCTTGAAGAACAGTGGTGAGGAAATCAGGTAGTGGAAAAAGGCTGACATACCGAGGAAAGCGACCACGCCAATACCCACGTTGATATCGAACAGCTCAACCCGCTCAGGAGGGAGCGGCACTCCAGGAGGGCCGGCCAAATAATCAGCGGTGACCGCATAGGTTACCTGGTCTTCCACAAGGAAGAGAACGTAGCCAAGGCCCACGGCTTGAAGGAGGTGGAGCGATCCCGCGACAACGTTGTAGGTACGTAAACGGTTGATTTTCTGATCAATCGTTCTGGTGTGCTTAGCCATGAATCTCTCCCTCGCCGTTGGCCTCTACGGTAGCGACAAAAACTCCAGCGAGACGGGCACACGCCAGGCTGATGGGAATCAGATCTTCATCAGCGAACTTAGCTCCTTCGCAAAGAAGTCGAAGCCCAATCCACCACCGGCTGCCGCAACCATCGAACCAGGGCAACCACGCTGACGATTCCCAAAAGCGGAAGAAGAATCTGAGTAGCGAGAATGACCCCCGAGAATTCCTGATTCCATTCTGATTCTGAAAGGTGGCGCGACAAGATTCCCCAGAAAGCCCAGACAAGAACGAGCACATAACTGGGAGAAGAATTGACCAATGCAGTGGTGGAGCCTATGAGGGTCGCAACAACCAGGATCACGATGGTCCAAGCCTCAGCAGAGAGCCCGAAACCATCAGCGAAACCCAGCTGCACCAGCCACGCGGAGATGTTCGCCACAGTCGCCACTGTGACCCAGCCGAAATAGATCGCGAAAGGTACTCGGATGGAGAGGGTGGCACCCAGGGTCGTCCTTTCGGCGATCGTCTTTCTATTGATGACAATCAACGTCCAGAGCAGAGCAATAATGATTACCGCGGAAAGCCAGAGCGCCTCATAGTGCCACGCCACAATCCACGCTCCGTTAAGCAAACTGCTCGCAATAAACCAGGGGGTAATGCCGCGGATTACCGAATTATCTGCGACTAACTGGACCACGGTGTACACGCCGAGTAAAAGGTAAATCACCCCCCAAATCGCAAAAGTGAAGCCGATGGGCGCAAAGAGAGTGTCGTAGCGATCTGAAATTTCATTCGTCGCTTGGCCATTAAGCGGAAGTGTCGTGGCGAGTACGTTCATGACAAGCATGAATCCAAAAGACAAGAGCGCAAGAAGGCGCGATCTGAAAAGAGCCATAGCTGAGCTAACCACAACTCGTCGGAAAAATGCCAAGAACTGTAGGGCGGACGGGACTTGAACCCGTGACCGACGGATTATGAGTCCGCTGCTCTAACCAGCTGAGCTACCGCCCCGTGTCACGACGACACCAGGCCAGTGTAAAGCCCTGGGAATGCTCTTGAGGGGAGAACGAAGAAGTTCCTCTCGCAAATTCTCTAAGTCCCACAGCTCCCCAGCACCCAGCCCTAAAATAGGAATCTCATACGGAACGAGGGGATTTCATGGACGTCTGGCTTACCATCGGCTCGTCCGCCCTCGTCACGCTCAGCATTGCTGTTGGTGTTCTCTTTGCCATCTGGCTCTTTGTCAAGATTGCGGGCAAACGCGTTGACTGGTTGACGCCCGCATACGAGGACATTCGACCCCGCCTGAGGTTCTTTATTCTGACCTTTGCGCTCCTGATGAGCACCCTGGTGGTTAATCGGCCAGAGGATGTCTGGTGGGTGGCTCTGTCTCAGGGTTTGCTGATTCTGCTCATCCTGTCGGGTGGTTTCCTCATCCAAGAAGTCGTCAATTACGCCGTCTCGCGTGTCATCGACAGACTCGAAAGCGGTGACCAATCTGACGCGGAAGTGCGGCGAATGACCACGCAGCTTCGATTCCTCCGCCGTTTAGCCAACGTCATTATCGCCATCCTGGCTATCGGATTCGCACTCTTCACCTTCCCCGCGGTCCAAGGAGTAGGCGCCGGATTACTCGCCTCAGCGGGTGTCTTGAGCGTGATTGGCGGACTGGCTGCCCAATCAGTATTGGGAAACCTTTTTGCCGGCATCCAACTAGCCTTCAGTAATGCCATTCGAGTCGGCGACGTTGTCGTCGTCGAAGGTGAATGGGGAACCATCGGTGAAATCACCCTCTCCTACGTCGTGGTCTATATCTGGGACGAGAGACGCCTGATCGTTCCTTCGACCCATTTCACGAGCAAATCCTTCGAAACCTGGACCCGCAAGAACTCCAAAGTCTTGGGAACTGTTTATATGGACGTGGATTGGCGCGTTCACCTCGATGCCGTCCGAACCGAGTTTGACCGTTTTATGAAGAAAAACCCGCTGTGGGATAAGCGGGCCTCGAGTGTGTTGATAACGGACGCGAGAGGTGGCCTCGTTCAGATTCGTTTTCTCATTTCGGCAGAAGACTCCAATAAACAGTGGGATTTGCGGTGTGAAGTTCGCGAACACATGGTGATGTGGCTCCAAAAAAACCACCCCGAAGCGCTCCCCCACTCCCGAGTGTCTTTGGAGGAAACGAAGCCCGCTCGCTCAACGGGAACGAAGCGCTCTTCGTGACCGTTCGCCCCATCCGTATCACCGGCGACCCTGTCCTCCACACTCCCGCACTACCCGTTACACGCTTTGATGATGAGCTCCAACAGCTCCTCTATGACATGGTCGACACCATGCGAGCAGCACCGGGGGTCGGTCTGGCTGCTCCTCAAATAGGCGTGTCCCACCGGGTTTTTGTGTGGGAATGGACGGATGACGAGGGAATCCTTCAACAAGGTGCCGTTATCAACCCCACGCTCGACGTGAGTCCTCATGACAGGAGGTCCGCTGACCCTGAGGCGGACCTCGAAGGCTGCCTATCAATCCCGGACCTCCGTTTTCCCCTGGTCAGAGCGAATCGAGTCATCCTTCGAGGCACAACTCCCCAACAGACCCCCCTCCAGATCACCGCCGAGGGGTGGCTCGCTCGGATTTTTCAGCACGAATTCGACCATCTTCAGGGCACGCTCTATGTGGATCGCCTCCCGTGGCGAGAGAAAAGGCGCGCGCGACGAGAGATTCGAGGGAACGACTGGGGTCAGCCAGGACACTCCTGGACCCCAGGAGTCGATGAGTATGAGTTAGCCGAGGAGCCCGGAAAAACGTAGTCCGACGGCGACAGCGCCCGCGGCCAGTAGCACCACGAGGAATGGTGCTCGGAAATACAGCAGGATGGCGGCCACTCCAACCGCGGGAAGGCGGGCATCCACGGCGACCCCGTCGTCTGACTGCAGGGTTTGAGACACCACGAGCGAAGCCAGCAGTGCGACAGTAACAAGACCCGCGACTCTGCTCATGAGCGCCCCTTGGACAAACCGAGGGGGGACGAGATAACCCGCATTCTTCAGCGCCCACACAATGAGCGCTGAAGCCACTAAAGCAATCCAGAGTGTCATGGAGCCACCTCTTCGCCGTCGGAGGGTGTCTCTGGAGCCACCCGGTGGCGATAAATCGCGAGCACAATCCCCACAGCTGCTGCAGCGAGGACCGGAATACCCGCTGGCACCACAGGAATGAGCACCACGGTGATGGCAGCTGCCGCAATAGCAACAGCGATCGGTTCCTTCGAGACTAGCCTCGGCCACAAGAGGCCCAGGAAAGCCGCTGCAGCAACAGCGTCCAGCCCCCAGGCTCGAACATCACCGAGGGCATCACCGGCGAGTGCGCCGATCAACGTAGCAAGATTCCACCCCAGATACAGCGCTACAGCCGTAGCCCAGAAACCGTGGCGCGCAGACTCCTCATTGGGTTGCGCAATGGCTACTGCTGTGCTCTCATCAACAGTGAGTTGCCCTGCGAGGGCTCTCTTCCAGAAACCAGGCCCGACCAGAGGTGACATTCTCAACGCATAGAGACCGTTGCGGATACCCAAGAGCCCCGCTGAGGCGATTGCCGCTCCCGCGGCAACGACTCCCCCGGTCCCGATAATGCCGATGAAGGCGAATTGTGATGCCCCGGAGAACATGAGAAGGCTCAGCACCATGGTCTGTCCGATGCTAAAACCCAGCGCAACAGACAACGCTCCGAAGGAGATGCCATAGAGCGACACCGCAAGAGCTACTTGTATACCTTGAGCTCGTGCGCGTGTGTTGAGGACCTCTTGGGGTTGCTCAGTCACGAGAACCTGAGCCGAGTGTATTTACCCCGTGGATACCGTTGTGAAATCGGAGGGTCGGGAACGCTGCGGACACACTGAACCCCACGCCTGGCACCCGGTGTGCAGAGAACACTCCCCCGAAGGTTTCCGTTCGAGTCTGCATTTCTTTCATGCCTCTGCCCGAGAGCGCCTCTACGAGCGCTGCAGCATCGTCTTCGACGGTGTACGCGGCATCCTCCGGTGAGCGGAATCGTCGCTGCGCGCGCGTGCCATCATCGTCGACACGAACGTGTAGGCCCTGGGCGCTCCAACTCATCGCCACCTTCACGGTGGTTCCTGGTCCCCCGTGGGCACGGGAGTTATTCAGGCTCTCCTGCAGGATTCTGAAGATGGCGAGCTCGGCACTTGGTGTGATGGAAAAGGGTTCACCGCTTTCCTCGAACTTGACGGTGATGCCTGATTGGTTGATGGCTTCAAACAGGTCGTGGATAGATACCAAGCTCGGCATGTTTGCCACGTCTTCTGAGCCTTCGCGCGAGACATTAACGACCCGACGAATGTCATTGAGAACTGCTCGTGCTGAATCGGCGATAGCTTCAGCTGCTCGAGAGGCGACTTGGGGATCAGACACCGCGGTAAACCTCGCCCCTTCTGCCTGAGAAATGAGACTAGTCAGGGTTGCAGCAGCGGCGTCGTGAACGTCACTGATCACCCGCATACGATCGGCCTGCTCGGCGAGCTTTACCTCGAGCTCGGTGCGATCCACATAGTCCTCAAACGCTTCCTGGTCGGCCTCGCCTGACTTTTTCGTAGAGCCATTCCCCCGTCGAGCAAGCCAGACGATGACCGCCAGCGACACAACGAGCAGGCCCGCTAGGAGGGGAATGAGCCAGCCGGACTGTGCTGCCAGAAGGTCTGACATGAGTCCCTTTCCTCTGGGCAACGCTGGAGAAGAATAGTTGCTCCTCGACTTGGACTCGAACCAAGAACCTACCGGTTAACAGCCGGTTGCTCTGCCAATTGAGCTATCGAGGATTACGACGCTAACCCACGATGCTACCAGAGCACCACAGGCCTTTTTCGCTCCCTCAGGCTAGTAGCCAGCAGCCACATCAACAACACCGACGAGAGGGTCGCCTGAGGCGTAAGACGCGACATTATTGCGAATTCGTCGGGCCAACAGCGGTGCAGTCATCGGGGGTGTGTCCGCGGAGTGAGACGTGATAACTATCTTCTTTTCTCCCCAAATTGGGTGCTCATTCGGAAATGGCTCCGGATCCATCACGTCAAGTCCTGCGCCAAAGAGACGCCCTTCCGATACTGCCTCCAGAAGTGCATCAGCATCAACTAAGGAACCCCGCGCAATGTTCACGACGACTGCGTGATCCGGTAGAAGTCGAAACTCCTCTGCCCCCATCACCTGAGCTGTCTGGTCTGTGGCAGCTGCCGCCACAACGACGGCGTCCGCCTCAGGCAAGACAGCATGCAGGCGATCAGCAGTGACCGTGCGAGAGGCTCCAGGAATGTCTCCTGGACTGCGCCGCACCACGGTTACTGTCGGGCGGAAGCGTGCGACAAGGTCCAAGAATGCGCGCGCGACACCACCAGCTCCCAGCAGGAGGATGTGGCGACCAAACAGAGAAATACCGGTGCGCTCGGGTTGCCACAAAGCATCACGTGATTTTCGCGGCAGTTCTCGCATTGTGCCCAGGAGCAACGCCAGGGCGTGTTCCGCCACAGGCTCGGAATATGCGCCCTTTGCCGAGGTCACCACGGGCCGTTGCTCTTCGGGCAACAAGGCAATGTTCGCCAGCACGGAGGAAAAAGCATCGACTCCTGCCCAGGGCAGTTGCAGCCATTCAATACCGGGATAGGCATCCAGCACCGACTGGAGTTCATCAGCCCCGCTGGGACTCACCCACAACAAACCCGTCGTGGACTGATCGAGTGGCTGGAGGACGCCTCCGCCTTCCGCAACTGCATCCACAAACATGTCCGTGGTGAAAGGCTCCATCGACACGGGCCCGCCAGTGAGGGGTCGGTGCGTGAGCGACTCACCACTCCATTCCTCGTGTTGGAGTGCCATTATTCGTCTCGCAACTGTCGACGCTGAGTTTCAATTGTGACCAGTTGCTCCTGAACTGACCGATACGCCGCCGCATCCGATTCGGCGTCAGTGCGCTGCAACGTGCTCATCAGCTCGGCCTTCTGACGCAATAAATCACGATCGAGCAAGGTCGCGGTCACGCCGAGGCAGTATCGCTCTGTTTGTGCCTTACTCTCCGGCAGGGGCGCGACGGAAAGCTGGGCGACCAATACACGGAGTGCCTCAGGAGTCTCTTCGGTGACCCGTGTCACCCACGACCCATCGCTGTAGTGATCAAAGACAGACAGCATCGCATCACGGACCAGAGCGAGTGCTGCATGAGAAAACTGGGTGGAGAGCACAGCGGTCGCGCGATCCGCCGGAACAACGTCGGGGTGTTGGAGCAACACCATGACCACATCCCGCTCGAGAGTGGTGACAGGATCTTTGGAGAGGGACTCCATCGTGTAGGGCTTGTCTCCCTCAGGTGCTGCAGCGGGGGCGGAGGACCCACTAGTCGGGGAGGATGCTCCCGATCGAATCTCTCGAAGGACCTCGTCAGGATTCATTCCCAACCATCCCGCTAGCTCCCGGGCGTATCCGTCTCGAATCACCCTGTCGCGAATTTTGACCACAACGGGGGTTGCTGCGCGCAAGGCTTGCGTTCGACCTTCTACGGTGTTGAGATCGCACTGATCCATGACCTGCTTAATCATGAACTCGTACATGGGTCGACGGTGCGAGATGACTTCCCTCAGAGCCTCATCCCCGCGCTGTATCCGCACATCGCAGGGGTCAAGGCCCTCGGGTGGCACGGCGACGAACGTTTGCGCGACGAATCGCGATTCTTCAGCGAAAGCGCGGGACGCTGCTTTTCGTCCTGCGTCATCCGGATCAAAGGTGAAAATCACTTCTCCCTTTGACGCCTGAGCCGGATCACCGGAGTCTCCGAGTACCCGTCGAACGACCGTCACGTGGTCCGCTCCAAACGCTGTCCCGCAGGTCGCCACCGCGGTGCTGACTCCCGCCAAGTGACACGCCATAACATCGGTGTAGCCCTCAACAATCACCACCTGGCGCTGTTTTCCAATGTCTCGTTTGGCGAGATCAAGCCCATAGAGCACACGGGACTTGTGGTACACGGCGGTCTCCGGAGTGTTCAAGTATTTGGGGCCCTGGTCGTCCTCGCGGAGCTTTCGTGCGCCAAAACCAATGGTCTGCCCGGTAACGTCACGAATCGGCCACACGAGTCGGCCTCGAAACCTGTCATAAACGCCGCGATCACCCTGTGAGACGACCCCAGCGTCCAACAATTCTTGAATCGTGAATCCTGCGGCTACGAGGTGTTTAGACAGGGCATCGTAGGAGGCGGGCGCATACCCCACCCCAAAGCGCTCTGCAGCCAGAGCATCAAACCCGCGCTCTCCCAGAAAAGTTCGCCCAAGTTCCGCTTCAGGTGTACCCAGCTGAGTGCGGAAGAACTTTTCGGCTGCCTGGTTGACCGCATACAGTCGCGCACGATTCCCCGCAGGTGCAGCCCCGCCGCCTTCCTCGTACGTGAGTTGGTACCCGACTCGCTCCGCAAGGCGCTCTACAGACTCTTGGAAACTGAGGAGATCAATTTTTTGAAGAAAGCTGTACAC
>JAYOYJ010000044.1:0-4268 GCA_038153485.1 Pontimonas sp.
GAGCGTTCGACTGAAAATCGAAAGGTCACCGGATCGATGCCGGTCGGAGCCACCATTAGCTCTCGCTGGGGATAACTTTCTCCTTCCCACTCTCGCGAGTCTTACCGTTGTGTTCATGAGCCCGAACAAACTGGTACCGTTTCTTGTACGAAACAAAGAGGCGGTTATGGCAATCTCAGCGAGCGAGGCACGGGCACGACTGTTTCCTCTCATCGAAGAAGTGAACGAAGACAACCACGTTGTTGAAATCACTTCCAAGCGAGGATCCGCGGTGTTGATGTCGAAAGATGAGTACGACGCCATCGAAGAAACTGCTCACCTCTTGCGTTCACCCGCCAACATGCGACGCCTCATCCAAAGCATCGACGACGCTGACACTGGAACACTCATTCCCTTCGACGCTTCGTTGTGAATGTTTCCTTCACTCCCGGCGCGTGGGAGGACTACCAGTATTGGGTGGGCACCCATCCTGCGACGGCAAAGCGCATCGTGGCACTTCTCAAAGACATTGCACGTTCACCCACCGAAGGAATCGGTGCCCCTAAAGCTCTTCGCCATTCACTCCACGGACTGTGGTCGAGACGCATCACGGCGGAACACCGATTGGTCTATGCGATTGCCGAGCAGAGCATCGTCGTCCATAGCTGCCGGTATCAATATGACTAGGGGATTCGCCGGAGCATTCTCCGCGTTGCAATGAGGACCCCACCGAGAACCGCGGGGATGCCTCCCCCCGGGTGGACACTCGATCCCACTCGCCACAACCAGGGGGTAAGCGGAGAGTTATAGGGCGGTGTGTGAAAAGGGCCACTGCGCCACCACGGTGCAGGCGCTCCGTAAAGAGCGCCACCCACCGCGCCGAAGCTCGCAAAGTACTCCGGATGGAGAATCCGGTAATCCGTCATTCGCTCGATGATGCCGCGCTCGAGACCCAACATGTCGGAAAACCGTCGAGACTCGCTCTGAACAAAATCATCCTCGAGGGTTGCCGACATCCCATTGGGGGGAGCAGTCAGGAGGAGCGCCACCACAGGTTTGTCATTCGGATAAATCTTGTTCGCGCGGTAGTAGTTCAAGAAAGCCATCGTTTGAGAAGGGACTACTCGCTTCCCCAAGTCATCAAAGAGCGCTGCTGGCTCATCAGGCATCATCACCGAGTGAGTCACGATGTCCTCCGGGAGCTCCTCGTCGAGAACTCCAAAGATTGCCACACCGGAGCACGAGAGTGTCTCAGGAGCAGGCTGCTTCTTGCCGAGTAATCCCTCAAGAATTCCACCGTCCAGGGCACTCACGACGTAATCCGCGGTGTAGGTATCGCGACTGGTGGTGACCAGCCCTTTTCGCACGGAGACAACGGGCTCACTCGTGTGAATCGTCACCCCGGCGTGAAGCGCGAGTGCTTCCAGACCTCGAGCAATTTCATACACTCCACCTCGCGGGACGAACACACCATCGCTCGCCATCACCGCCGCCATGCTGGCATACAGCGCAAGTGTTTGATCCGGTGCCACACCCGCATTCAGAGTGTGAATGGCGACGACATCTTTGACGTCCTGGGGCATCCAGGTCAGTGAATCCAAGTACGACTGCGTTGTGAGATGGCTCCCGTAACGCGAGAGCAGGCGAACAACGGCGCCCAGGATCTCCAGACTGGTGGGGTCGGTGGTCAGCAGATGAGTAATGGCTGGGCCCAAGTGACCGTTGTCTTGCTCAAAGCGTGCCCAGGATTCGTGCCAGGGGTGGCCCGGCTCGACCGGCAGGTTTGCCTGCTGATCTTTGAAGTAGTAACGACCCACCTCAGGCAGGCGCTCCAGCGTGATGCCGGCGATATCTCTCGCCTTGTCCCCCGGTGGCCCGACTTCGTCATAGGTATTGAACACCTGATCGAGGACATCGGGGAATGTCACCAGAGACGGTCCGGTATCGATTCGTTGACCCGCAACTTCGATCCGCCGGCTTTTCCCCCCTACCCAATCCTGTCCTTCGATAAGGGTGACCTCGTGTCCGGCACGGGCAAGGAGAGCCGAGGTGGCAAGACCACCGAGTCCTGCGCCAATGACGACGATACGGGAGCTCACGATGCCGGGTACAAACCCCAGGCCAGGCCGACCACTAATTGGACGCCCGCTACTGCGCCGGCGACATAGGGGAAGGCGACCGAATAGCGATACAGCCTGCGGGCATCAGGAATGGTCGGTTTGCGCCATTGGGCAATCACCAGCCATCCCGCCAGCACAGCGTTCACGATGGCGACCGGAAGATTCACGAGAGCAAAAAGAACAGTGGACACCGTCCACCAGAAGGCCGACCACACCAGCGATCCTCGGATGCCAAACGCCACCGCGGTGGTCCGAATACCCGCCTCGCTATCTTCGTCAATGTCTTGGATCGCGTCGTACACGTGTTTGGCCATGGACCACGCCATCAATCCCACGGCTGCTGCCCAAAGCGGCTCGGCCCCCAGTGCAAACGGAACAAACACCAGCGGGAACGCGTAATCCGCGTTCGAAATCGAATCGAGAATTGGCCGGCCTTTGAAACGCAACGGTGTTGCTGAGTATTGCCAAAACGAGAATGCGTAGAGAGCCATCCAGGCAACGGCTTCCCAAGGCAGAGTCAGAGCGAAATAGATCAGGAAGGGAACGTTCGTGAGAATCACTCCCCATCCGATCATCCTCGTCTCCTGGGGCTTGATCTTTGCCCCGCCATAGCCACCTTTGCGGTCGTTGTCGGCGTCGGTGTCCTGGTCGTAGATGTCATTGATGCCATAGATCAGCAAATTGAACGGGAACGTCACCCAAATCAAAATCGGCACAATCGCCCAGGTCCACAACTCACCCGCGAGCCACATCCCGATGACCGTGGTCCCGATGGTGTTGACCCACAGGACAGGGCGCGAAATCTCGACGAGACGGCGAATCACCTGTTCACTCTAGCGGTGAGGCCAATCCAGCCCTTTACAGCTTCGGCTTGAGTGGTCCCCGGTGGAGCTTGTGCTGCATCGCCTGGGCAACCGGCTTCATTTGAATCAGATCCAGGTTCACGTGGGGAGGTGATTCAAGCGCATAGCGCACCACGTCCGCTACATCCTCTGCGACCAGGGGATGCTCCACTCCCTCATAGAGTACTTCCGTTCTCGCAGCGTCACCGCCAAAACGATTGAGCGTGAACTCCTCGGTCTTCACCATTCCCGGGGCTATCTCCACCACCCGCAGCGGTTCACCCGAGAGCTCCAGACGCAGACCCACCAGCATGGAGTGCACAGCGGCTTTGGCCGCCGTATATCCCGCACCGCCCTCATAACTCAGGAACGCTGCGGTCGAGGAGATGGTCACGATGTCGGCAACACCCAGCTGAGCAGAGGCTCGGCGCAACGAGGGCAAGAGGGCTTTCGTCACTCGTTGAACTCCTAAGACATTGACCTCATACATTCGAGCCCAATCCTCAGCATCGGCCTGGTCCACCCAGTCCATACCGACTGCTCCACCGGCGTTGTTGACGAGCGCCGAAATATGACCCGAGGACGCAACAAATTCGGCCAATGCATTGACATCAGCATCAGAGGTGACATCAGCGACGACGACTTCGCACCCGGTTTCTTCCCGCAGCTTCTCCAACAGCTCGGCCCTGCGCGCCACCGCGATCACGGACCAGCCGCGCTGGGTCAGAAGTCGGACCGTGGCGGCTCCTATTCCAGAACTCGCCCCCGTGACGAGTGCTCGCCTCGAACCGGTGTCAGTGCTCACTATCGAGCCCTAAGGATCCTGACGACAGAATCCACTCTCGGATGTCGCGCTTGTCGATCAGACCCTGACTCCAGAACGGATCAGGGTCCAAGACTGCTTCGACGTCTGCCACAGAGTCGGCTTCAAAAAGCAGTAGCGCACTGGGTTCACTGCCACCTTCGGTCCGCCCACTCGCAATCAGACCGCCGTCACCGAGGAGGGTCGCAATATATTCGCGGTGAGCAGGGCGATGCTCGGCAATCATGTCTGGCTTATCGGCGTAGTGGTACACCACCGCATAAATCGCCACGAGGCAACCCCTAGAGACCCTTAACGGCGCCCAGCACTTTAGTCAGAGAGTCTTTCGCGTCACCGAACAACAACGTGGTGTTGGGTTCGTAGAGCAGCTCATTCTCGATACCCGCGAAACCTGGACGCATGGAGCGTTTCAGGAAGACAACCTGTTGGGCGTCACCAGCGTTAAGAATGGGCATTCCATAAATCGGAGAACCGGGAGTCGACTTTGCGGCCGGGTTGACCACG
>JAYOYJ010000044.1:4278-10086 GCA_038153485.1 Pontimonas sp.
TTGGCGCCCACCACGAGACAGACATCAGCAGTCTTGAACTGGGGATTGACCTCGTCCATTTCCTGCAGAACCTCATAGGGGACATTGGCTTCGGCGAGCAGCACGTTCATGTGCCCTGGCATACGACCAGCGACCGGGTGGATACCGAACACAACTTCGATGCCCTTCGCCTCGAGCGCCTTGGTCAGCTCATACATGGTGTGCTGAGCCTGCGCGACCGCGAGACCGTAACCGGGGACAACAATCACTCGCTGGGCGTAACCCAGAAGGATGGCGACATCTTCGGCCGAACCGGACTTCACGGGGCGATCAGACACTTCGGTGGACCCGGCAGTTGATCCACCCTTGAATGCTCCAAAGATGATGTTGTTGACGCTACGTCCCATGGCACTGGCCATTGCTCTGGTGAGGATGGTTCCCGACGCTCCCACCAGGGTTCCTGCCACCAGGAGCAGAGTGTTGTCCAAGACAAGACCGGATGCCGCAACGGCGAGACCAGTCAGAGCGTTCAGCAACGAGATAACGATGGGGACATCAGCTCCACCCACAGGCAGAACGAGCAGGACGCCCATCACCAGACCAACAGCCATGAGCAGGCTCGCAACCACGAAGTTGCTGTCCATGATGACAATCACGGCACCGGTAAGAGCCGCAATCGTGAGGACACCCATCACGTATTGCTGACCCTTGAACAGGACTGGCCTCGTGGTCATGATCTCTTGCAGCTTCAGGAAGGTGATGACTGAACCGGAGAACGAAACGCTACCTACGAAAATGGTAAACGCGACGGCAAGCAAGAATCGAAAGGTGTCAGCAGCAAAGAGTTCCAGCAGTGCAACAATGCCGGCTGCTCCGCCTCCCACACCGTTGAACAGCGCGACGAGCTGGGGCATCTGGGTCATCTTGACCATGCGCGAAGCAGGTATCGAGATAATGGTTCCGATACCAATAATGAGCAGGATCCAGCCGACGTTCTTGAGCTCCTCAGCGATAAAAACGGTGACGACACCCACCAGGGCACCGACGGCACCGATGATGTTTCCCCGGCGAGCAGACTTGGGCGAGGAAAGGCCTTTCAGCGCGAGGATGAAAGCAACCGCGGCAAAGAGATAGAGGAGTGCCTCGACCTCAGGGGTAATGAGACTCATCAGGCTTGTCCTTCCTGGGTCTTCTTCTTACCCGAGAACATTTCCAACATGCGGTCGGTGACGACAAAACCTCCGACCAAGTTCACCGTTGCCATCAAGACGGCAAGGAGAGCAAGAGCGAGCATCCACGCGTTATCGGCGTGACCAGCAACGATGATCGAACCGACGAGGATGATGCCGTGAATCGCGTTGGCGCCAGACATCAGAGGCGTGTGCAGTGTGCTGGACACTTTGGAGACCACCTCGAACCCGACAAAGACTGCCAGGACAAAGTAGGTAAGAATCTTGATCTCTTCCATTACTTCTTGCCTTTCCCTGCGCTCTTAGCCGGCGCGAGAGCTTCCGCTGTGGGCTGGTGACGAATCTCTCCCGCGTGGGTGAGACACGCACCGGCGACGACTTCGTCCTCAAAATCAGGCTGAACCATCTTGTCCTTCACCATGAGCTCGAGGAGGTTGGCAATGTTCTTCGCGTACAGCCTGGAAGCGTCATACGCCATCGCGGAGGGGACGTCTTTCATGCCCACCAGCGTGACGGTTCCTCCCGCTTTACCGACCTTGACTGCGACGTCAACGCCTGGCTTTGATCCCTCAACGTTTCCACCAGTCTCGGCAGCGAGGTCGATGATGACCGATCCAGGCTTCATGTCTTTCATCATCTTCGAGGTAATGAGGCGCGGAGCAGGTCGACCGGGAATCGCCGCAGTCGTGATGATGACATCGGCTGCGGTCACATAGGGAGTGAGCAACTCTTGCTGACGCTTCACGCGATCTGCTGCAAGCTCTTTCGCATACCCACCGGCACCATCGGCTACGACGTCCAGGTCCAGCTCGATGAACGTTCCACCCATCGAGCGAACCTCGTCGGCCGAGGCGGATCGAACATCGTAGGCGTTGACCTTGGCACCCAATCGTTTCGCCGTCGCGATCGCCTGCAAACCGGCAACACCGGCACCCAGGACCAACACCGTCGCTGGGGGAACTGTTCCTGCGGCCGTCATGTAGAGGGGGAAGAACCTCGGTAAACGCATAGCTGCCTCGAGGACGCAGCGATAACCGGCAACAAGTGCTTGAGATGTCAAAGCATCCATCGACTGGGCACGAGAAATACGAGGAACCAATTCGAGGGCGAACGACGTGACCTTCTGGTCGCGCAACGCCTTCACCGCCGCGGTCTCTGACGCGGGGGAGGCAAGCCCAATCGTGATCGCACTCTTCTTGAGTTTCTTGATAGTTGCAGGCGCGAGAGGTCGAACGTGAGCGAGGGCATCGACTGAGCCCACGTTGAGCGTGGCGGCAATCGTCGCGCCCGCCTGCTTGTAGGACTCGTCGGGATAACCTGCGGCGACACCTGCTCCCTTTTGCACAGTGACTTTGAGTCCAGCGCCGATCAGCTGCTTGACGGACTCCGGGGTCGCAGCGACCCTGTTCTCGCCAGAAATGGGCTCTTTGGGAACTCCAACAATCATGAAATTTCACCCTTGCGGTCAGTGATTCCCTCGGGGTTTCCCAAGGGTGAGCGAGAACCACCGTACCAGGTAACCCTTCGAGGTTAAGTTTTTGAGGACGTCCTCTAGTAAAAAGAAATGCTCAAGGTGAGCCCCCGGTACTACGGCTTGGCGATCCGAGGAAAGAATCGTCCGGTACGGGCCGCATACTCCGTGTAGCCCTCATACTTTTCCGCAAGCATCTTCTCCTCCCCCAAAGCTTTCACGGTGAGAACTGCCCACAGAAGAACGAGTCCGATGATGTGCGCGCGAGAGGCCTGGAACACGACAACCCCAGCAGCCGCCAGGAGCACCCCGGTGTAAATCGGATGCCGAACATGTCGATAGAAGCCACCCGTAATGAGTTCGCCCTCTGCTTTGGGAATGGGAAGAGGAGTGAGATTCTGGCCGAGTCTCATTCCCGCAAGCGCCGCAACAATCGCGCCCATGATCACCAGAAGCCCTCCCGCAACAGCGGAGACCACACCTCGGGGCCAGAGGTCCCCCGCAGGGAGAATGATGAGTGCGGCCAACAACCCGAACTGAGCACCCACGAATGCCCAACCGGTCGAGGGAGTCATGTCCCTAAGCTAAACCTTTTTCGTAGGCGCGAGCTTCTTCTTGGCGAGCGTGCTCTTCACCGGTCGCAATGGGAGCCCGAATGTGACCTTCGGCGAGACCGAAGCTGTCGACAAGTTCGAGCGCGTGGGGTCGCAGACGAGGCAACAACCTGTGGTTGATGTAGTCGGTGATGGCTTCGGCGCGATGAGCGCTCAGGCGACCCTTCATCAGGTACCAGTCACGATGCTTCTCGATCAACGTGAAACCGTGGAGGTCACGCAACCACCGCATCACCTGTTTGTTGGCACCTTCTTCCATGCGATCCACCGCATGCGTGAACGCTTCCCAGACCACTAGCTCTGCGTGGGCCCACGCGGCGTCAATCAACGCACTCTGGTGCTTGTTCATCAGCTCCGCTGCCTCTGTCGGAGGAAGCTTGCTGGTGGGTTTCAGGAGATCGGCAATCTCAGCAACCATGCTGTGCACTCGATCGGTGAGGAGCTGTCGCTGGGAGGCGGTGCTTCTCACGTACCCGATTGACCGGGCTGTGGAGCCAAAGTCAGCGACGTTCTGAGCGAGCCTGCGCAGACCCGAACGGTTGAACGCTGCATCGCCAACCTGGTCTGCCAGGTATCCCGCCATCGTTCCAAAATCGGCACCCTTGAACTGCTTGGCATAGTCACCGAGCAGACGCTTGGCAACGAGTTGAAGCAAGACCGTGTTGTCGCCTTCGAAAGTGGCGTAAACATCCATATCGCCATGAAGCGTCGAGAGCCTGTTCTCCGCCAAGTAACCCTGACCACCACACGACTCACGAGCCGCCTGAATGATGTCGAGAGCTGACCAAGTTGCATAGGGCTTGAGTGCCGCAGCGAAAGTCTCAAGATCCTGGCGCTCTTCCTCGGTGTCACGCGCTCCGCTAAAAACGTCGTGGAAGTTCGCGAGCAACTCGTCCTGGGCGAACACCATGGCGTAGGCGTTGGCGAGACGGGGAAGCAGTCGGCGCTGGTGCTGCTGATAATCCATCAGCACCTGTTCGGTGTCAGTCCCGGGAACCGGGAACTGGCGACGCACCACGGCGTACTTTACGGCGATGGTCATCGCCAACTGGGATGCCACTGCCGCTGCACCCACCAGAGATACACGACCCTGAACGAGGGTTCCGAGGATGGTGAAGAAACGACGACCTCTGCTCTCGATCGGCGACGAGTACACGCCGTTTTCGTCAACCGAGCCATAGCGATCGAGCAGGTTCTCCCGAGGAACGCGCACGTTGGAGAAGTGGAGTCGACCATTGTCGATTCCGTTCAGTCCACCCTTGGGTCCATCGTCATCCCCGCCGATACCCGGGAGGAAACCGTTGTAGTCCCGAAGCGGAACGTAGAGAGCGTGAACACCGTGGTTTTCGCCGCCCACAATGAGCTGGGCGAAAACGACCGCTGCTTTGCCATGCAGTGCGGCGTTGCCGATGTAGTCCTTCCACGCTCCGCGGTGGGGGGTGTGGAGCACAAAGTCACCCGTCTTTTCGTCATAGGTGGCCGTCGTTGCGATCGACGCCACATCAGACCCGTGACCGGTTTCGGTCATGGCAAAACATCCGGGGGTTTCGAGCGACATAATGCCGGGCAGGTACTTGAGGTGGTGTTTCTCGGTTCCGAGGTGCATAACAGCTGCACCAAAGAGCCCCCACTGAACGCCTGACTTGATTTGGAGAGAGGGATCGGCGAGAACGAGCTGTTCAAAGTTGGCAATGTTCCCACCGGGGTCGGCCTTTCCGCCCACGCTCTCCGGGAAAGACAACAACACTCCGCCACCTTCAACGAGGAGTCCCAGCTGTTCGAGGACCCTCGCGCGGTGCTCCGGAATCGGTTGGCCCTCGATCTTCCACATGTCCGGTCGTTCACAGAGCGCACGGGCTCGCCGTCTGGTTTCTGCCCAACGGCCAAGCAGGTACTTACCAAGCGCAGCTGTATCGAGGGTCAGCTCTTCGCTGGCGGGAAAAGCCTCAGTTGTCTGAGAAGTCTCAGTGGTGACCGACATCGCACACTCCTTATTGGTTCCGGAGAAATCTGAGGAAAGGATACGCCGGCAGCCTGAAACCCTCCATCGGAATAGGGTGCGAACACCATCGAAAGGTGTGAGTGTCGCCTCCTCTTTGTTGATGTTCTACTACAGCAAACCCCCTCAGTTAGCGCTCGGCGAACACGAGTTTCGGAAAAATACCCCATGGGGTATCGTGGGGCCAGACGAAAGGACGACACATGCCCACGATTGATTTGACCTACGAAGACTTTGAGAAGACCGTCACCTCGGACGGCATCACCCTTGTCGATTTCTGGGCGAGCTGGTGTGGACCGTGTGTTGCCTTTGCGCCCGTTTATGAGGCAGCCAGCAACGAGCACACGGATGTCACGTTCGGCAAAGTCGACACGGAAGCGCAGCCCGCGCTCTCCCAAGCCGCGAATATTCGCTCTATCCCGACCTTGATGGCGTTCCGCGATGGAATCCTGGTGTTCTCACAACCCGGCGCCTTGCCC
This sequence comes from Pontimonas sp., assembly GCA_038153485.1. Lineage (GTDB taxonomy): Bacteria > Actinomycetota > Actinomycetes > Actinomycetales > Microbacteriaceae > Pontimonas. The sequence goes on from JAYOYJ010000044.1 coordinate 10,011, forward strand.
GCACCCGCTCTGGAAGAAGTCATCACCGCAGTCAAAGGACTGGACATGGATGACGTCCGCAAGCAGGTCGAAGACG
>JAYOYJ010000045.1:0-397 GCA_038153485.1 Pontimonas sp.
TTGTAGGACTTATCCTCGGGACTGGTGATTTTGACGAGCAGCATGTGCTCGGCCATCCAGCCTTCCTCTTTGGCCAAGACAGAGGCGATACGGAGGGCGAACGCTTTCTTGGGCAGAAGTGCATTCCCGCCATAGGCCGATCCGAACGACCAGATTTCTTTGGTCTCGGGGAAGTGAGAAATGTATTTCGTCTCGTTGCAGGGCCAAGCAGCATCGGTGTCGCCGTCGGCGAGGGGTGCACCGACGGTGTGGAGGCACTTGATCCAGGATGCGCCGTCGGAGATTTTGTCGAGCACTTCGGTGCTGACCCGCACCATCATGTGAAGACTCAGAACGACGTAGGGCGAATCTGTGATCTGCACCCCATAGCGGGCCATAGGGGAGTTCAGGGGGCCCA
>JAYOYJ010000045.1:407-9716 GCA_038153485.1 Pontimonas sp.
CCCGTGACTAAGTTCGCGCAAGGTGGTGCGCATCGAGGCGGGGTCTTCCCAGTTGTTGGTGGGACCAGCATCGAGGGGGTCCGTGGAGCAGATGAAAGTTCTCGATTCGACCCGGGCGACATCGGTGGGCTCGCTCCTCGCGAGGTAGCTTCCTGGTCTCACATCATCGTTGAGTTTCGTTAGGGTGCCTTGATTCACCATGAGATCGATGAGTTCTTGGGCTTCGCCGTCTGATCCGTCGCACCACACAACACTGTGGGGCTCGAGCAGAGCGGTGGCTTCGTTGACCCATTCTTGAACGTCAATGGGTCGGGGAGTCGTCTGGGGGGTGGTGCTTCGCTGGTTGAGAGTCTTAGACATAATCGCTCCTGGGTGGTGGTCTGCACCCAGTTTTGTCAAGACCGCGCGGTGTGTTTGACCAAAATGCTTGTCAAAAAACAGCGTTTTTGCGATATTGTCAGAACATGGTCGAAATCTTGGCGTTAGGACAGCGAGTACGGCACGCGCGAGCGCAGGCGGGAATGACCCTCGAGGAACTCTCCGCGCAGGTGGGAGTGACGGCAAGCCAACTCTCCCTGGTGGAGACAGGTAAGCGCGAAGCCAAGATTGGTTTGCTCTCCTCGCTCGCTACTGCACTGGGTGTGGAAGTCTCGGAGCTTCTCGATGAGACACCACCTAACGAGCGGGCGCGGCTCGAGCGGGAGTGGGCGAGCGCGCAGGCAAGCCCGCTCATTTCTTCCTTAGGTCTACCTACGCTTCGCCTGTCGAAATCTCTCTCGGATGAGCATCTGGAGGTGATGGTCGGTCTGTATCACGAGCTGGTTCGCCGAGAGAAGTTAGCCCTGGCTACTCCCGAAGAAGCCAGGCGAGCCAACACCGAGCTTCGTCACCGAATGCGCGAGCTCAACAACTACCGGGAGGATTTGGAGACTCTCGCCGAGGATCTAGTCCGCTCGGTCGGCCACACCTCCACCGGGGCGCTTACTCACCGCGAAGTGGCGATGATGGCGGGAAAACTTGGACTGGAAATCGTCCACGTCGGAGACCTACCGCGGAGTGCGCGGAGTGTGACAGACCTGGAGAACGGGCGTATCTACCTTCCGCCCGCGTCCATTCCGGGTGGGCACGGGCTGCGATCGCTTGCGTTGCAAGCCATCGCGCACCAGGTTCTCTCCCACCCGGTACCGAAAACCTATGAGGAGTTCTTGCAGCAACGCCTCGACATCAACTATTTCGCGGCCGCCTGTTTGATGCCGAAAACCCAGGCGCTCGAGTTCCTCCAGACGTCCAAGAAATCGAAGAACCTGGCGGTCGAGGATTTCCGAGATGCTTTTGGGGTCACGCACGAAGCAGCAGGGTTGCGTTTTATGAACCTCGCAACGGAGCACTTGGGCCTGCCGCTACATTTTCTTCGGGTCGGTGATGACGGAGTCGTCTACAAGGCGTATGAAAATGACGGCCTTGCTCTCCCCGAAGACGTGACGGGTTCCACGGAGGGCCAGATCGTCTGTCGACACTGGAGTGCCCGGGAAGCGTTTGTCAGGACCAACCGAACGACCGAGTATTACCAATACACCGACACCCCGGAGGGAACCTTCTGGGAGTCCACCCAGATTGGAACCTCGACAACCGATGAGTTCTCGATCACGGTCGGCGTGAAATTCGAAGACGCTAAATGGTTCCGAGGGCGCGACACCGCTGAGCGCAAAATCTCCAAGTGTCCCGACACCGAATGCTGTCGGAGGCCAGTTCCTGCGCTCCGCGAAAAATGGTCGGGCAAGGCGTGGACGAGTGCTCGCCTCCACGCGCACGTGCTCTCACCGCTTCGCGGTGGGATGTTCCCCGGTGTTGACGATGTGGAACTCTTCGAGTTCCTCGAAGTTCACGAATCACCCGACACCGGGGCCGATGCCTAAAAAGTGCCCCCAGTAGGATTCGAACCTACGGCCTTCTGCTCCGGAGGCAGACGCTCTATCCCCTGAGCTATGGGGGCTCGATGGGGCACCCACCAGGCTACAACCTCGAGGCGCTCTAGAGAGCCTCCGCTACTAGGATGGGGCGTTGTGGACCCCCGAGCGCTTGCGGAACTCATTCGAGAGTGCGTGCAGACCACTTTGCCTGAATCCTCGGGACTGTTGTCAGGCGATATTGCTCTCGAGCGCCCGAAAAATCGAGACCACGGTGACTGGGCGACCTCGATTGCTCTGAAGCTTGCCAAGACAGCCGGAACCAACCCTCGAGACCTCGCTACTTCAATTGCCTCAGAACTCCTCACCCACGAGGGGATATCGTCCGCTGAGGTCGCGGGGCCTGGGTTTATCAACATCACGTTGGATGCCGGGAGCGCGGGAGCACTGGTCAAGACCATTGTGGAAGCCGGAGAGGCCTACGGTCGAGGCGATGAACTAACCGGTCAGGTCATCAACGTCGAATACGTCTCGGCCAACCCCACAGGACCCCTCCACATTGGTCACACCCGGTGGGCGGCACTCGGCGACTCCCTCGTTCGGGTCTTACGGGCGGCAGGTGCCAGTGTTACCGCCGAGTTTTATATCAACGACCAGGGCGTCCAAATGGATAAGTTTGGGCAGTCCGTGGTGGCCGCCGCGGAAGGCTCCGAGCCCCCGGAGGATGGCTACCAAGGTGCCTACATTCAAGACCTAGCTACTCGGGTGCTTGAGCGCTCTCCCGACCTGCTGAGCTTGCCCGATGAGACCAAGGTGAGCACCGCGCGAGATCAGGCCTACGAGCTTCAGTTGGGCGATATTCGCGAATCACTCGAGCGTTTCAACGTGCACTTTGATGTGTGGTTCTCCGAGCGCAGCCTCCACGCCCAAGGCAGCGATGGTGCCAGTCCCATTGATGAGTCGCTCGAGCGCCTTCGAGCGGGCGGGCACGTGTTTGACGACGACGGTGCCACCTGGGTGCGCACTACAGATTTTGGAGACGACAAAGATCGGGTGATCCGCCGGGCTAATGGCGCCTACACCTACTTCGCTGCGGATGCTGCATATTACCTCTCCAAATCCGACCGGGGATTCTGGAAAAAGATTTACCTGTTGGGGGCTGATCACCACGGTTACATTCACCGGCTGAAAGCGCTTGCCGGTGCCGCCGGGGAAAACCCGGAGGAGAACGTCGAGATTCTGATTGGTCAGTTGGTCAGCATCAATGGCGCGAAGCTCTCCAAGCGGGCGGGCAACATTGTCGAACTCGATGACCTGCAGAAGTGGTTGGGCACCGACGCGTTGCGCTACTCACTCGCACGCTACCCCGCGGACTCACCGCTCACTCTCGACTCGGACATTCTCACCAAGCGAAGTAACGACAACCCGGTGTTCTATGTGCAATACGCTCACGCCAGAACCCACCAGGTCGCGAGACATGCCGCAGCTGCTGGCGTCACTCGGGAGGTGTTTGACTCCTCGACATTGACCCACGACACCGAATCGGCCCTCATCGCCTCCCTCGGAGATTTCCCGCGCGTTGTCTCTCAAGCGGCCGAGCTTCGCGAGCCCCACCGGATCGCCCGCTACCTCGAAGAGGTCGCCTCGGTGTATCACCGCTGGTACGACGCGTGCCGGGTGACCCCGCTGGGAGATGATCCGATTGAGGCGGTTCACGGGACGAGATTGTGGCTCAACGATGCCACCGGACAGGTCCTGCGCAATGGTCTGTTCCTGTTGGGGGTCAGCGCCCCCGAGCGCATGTAACTATTTGCCCGTTAGCGGTGATTCGCTATCCTGGGGGAGGCTTCAGGGACCAATCCGGGTTCGCTCGCCTCACACCAAGACTGCGACTCGTGAGGTGAGTGTTGTGTCTCATCCCTTAGCACCAGGGTGGCTTGTAGCGCCCCGTGATGCGAATGCTCTGCATTCGGGGATTTGGCCTGCCAGCATGCGGCGTGGCTCCAATGGAGAGCTCGAAGTCGGCGGTGTTTCGGTGGGGGAGCTCGTGGAGAGCTATGGCACTCCCCTGTATGTGTTTGACCAGGATGACTTCGCCTCACGCGCTCGCCTGGTCCAGGATGCCCTCACCGCAGCCTGTTCGCGTCACGGCGTGAGCGGGACCGTCTACTACGCCTCCAAGTCTTTTATTTCCGGACACGTCGTCTCATGGGTCGAGGACGCAGGACTGGGTTTTGACGTTGCGACTGCGGGAGAAATGGCGATTGCATTGGGCGGTGGTGCAAACCCCGACCACATCGAGTTTCAGGGCAACAACAAATCTGAGGACGAGATCGCTCAGGCGATGAGTGCTGGGGTCGCCACCATCGTCATCGATGCGCCCATTGAGGCGGAGCGCATTCAGGGCATTGCGTCGTCGATGGATACCCGGCAGAAAGTCATGATTCGAGTCAACACCGGGGTTCATGCTGATACCCACGACTACTTGGCCACCGCCAGGGAGGACCAGAAGTTTGGCCTCTCTCCCGATGAGGCGCTCTCGTTAGTCCAAGTGATTCGAGACTCGTCGCACCTCGATTTCGTGGGATTGCACTCCCACATCGGCTCGCAGATTTTTAGTACCGAAGGTTTCTTGGAGGCCGCCACCCGAATGGTGGACATCTATGCGAAGGCCTTTGTGCAGGGTGACCCTTTCACTCTCAACCTGGGTGGCGGATTCGGCATCGCTTACACCGAGTCCGATGAACCTTTGGATGTTGCAGCGCTGATGACCGCCATCGTGGATCATGTTGCTGCAGTGTGCGCGAAGCGAGACGTGCCCGTGCCGAATCTTGCCTTCGAACCGGGTCGGGTCATCTCTGGTCCAGCGGGAGTCACGCTCTACACGGTCGGGGTGACCAAACCTGTCACGGTGCACGAGGGTGACAGCGTCGCGACTCGACTGTATGTCAGCGTCGATGGGGGAATGAGCGATAACGCCAGACCCGCTCTCTACGGCGCGCATTACAGCGCCCGGATCGCTTCCCGGCAGTCTGAGGTTGCACCCGAGCTCGTGCGCGTCGTAGGCAAGCACTGCGAGAGCGGTGACATCGTGGTGGATGCCGAGTACCTCCCCGGTGATGTGGCACCGGGAGATATCCTCGCGGTTGCCGCGACCGGCGCGTATTGTCACTCGTTGGCCAGTAACTACAACGTGGTGGGACGTCCCCCCGTTGTGGCAGTATCCGGTGGCTCCTCTACCCTGATGGTTGCAGGGGAGACCCTCGATGACGTGTTGGCCAGGGATCAGGGACTCTCGAGAGGTCAGGAATAGGACGATGCGCGAGAACTATAGGAAGCTTCGGGTCGCCGTGTTGGGCGGGGGAACCGTCGGTGCTCAGGTTGCCCGTCGACTGCTGGATAACGCCGACGAGTTGGGGTCCAGATCCGGCGCTGGCTTGGAGCTCATCGGTGTTGCAGTCCGCGATGTCTCCGCCACACGTTCCGTATCACTGCCCAAGAAACTGCTGACTGACGATCCCCATTCGTTGATTGTGGGAGCCGACATTGTGGTCGAGCTCATGGGAGGGCTCGAACCAGCGCGCACCCTGATTCTGGAGGCTCTGAGCTCCGGAGCCGATGTCATCACTGCGAACAAGGCACTGTTGGCCGAACACGGACCGGAACTTTTCGATGCGGCTGCCAAAGTCGGCGCACAGCTCTACTACGAGGCAGCTGTTGCCGCAGCTATCCCGATTATTCGTCCGTTGCGAGATTCGCTGGCAGGTGACCACGTCACCAAAATCATGGGAATCGTCAATGGCACCACGAACTACATCCTCGATGAGATGGACACCTTGGGGCTGGGATTCGAAGAAGCCCTCGCTGCTGCCACCGAACTGGGTTACGCCGAAGCAGATCCCACGGCGGATATCGAAGGGTATGACGCTGCCCAAAAAGCGTCGATCTTGTCCTCCCTCGCGTTTCACACTGCAGTGTCGCTGAGCGATGTCCATCGTGAAGGAATCACGGGGGTGAGCGCGGCACAAATCGAGGCCGCCAAGCGCTCTGGTCACGTCATCAAGCTTCTGGCTATTTGCGAGCGCCGGATCGATGCCAGTACCGGCACCGAAGGTGTGAGTACCCGGGTGCACCCGACGTTAATTCCCCGCAGTCACCCGCTCGCTGCCGCACGCGGGGCTAACAATGCCGTGTATGTCGAGGCAGAAGCGGCTGGTCCGCTCATGTTCTATGGTGCGGGTGCTGGTGGTCCAGAGACTGCTTCCGCCGTGTTGGGTGACATTGTGTCCGCTGCTCGCCGCCACGTCGTGGGAGGGCCTGGAGTGGGGGAGAGCACTCACGCGGATCTGCCGAGCATTCCCCTGTCTCATGTGGAAAGCAGACTCCAAATCACCCTCGAGGTTGCCGATGAACCGGGTGTGCTCGCCGCGATCGCGGGTGTGTTCTCGGAGCATCAGGTGTCGGTCGAAACGCTCCACCAAACGGTGGCGAGCGCCGGGGAGGATGCCAGGCAGACCGCTACGCTGGTCATCCAGACGCACCGCGCGCCGGAGGACAGGACGCAAGCGACTCTTGCTGCATTGGAGAAGCACCCGGTGGTGTTGAGCGTGTCGAGTGTGTTGCGAGTAGAGGGATAGACCAGATGGCGTTGTTCGGTTTCAACCGACCCGAGGGACCCCGGCACCGTCTGGGTTCGAGGCAGTGGCGTGGAGTGATTCACGAATACGCCGACCGCCTCGATGTCAGTAAGAAGACTCCGGTTATCTCGCTGGGTGAGGGTGGCACACCCCTGATTGAGGCGCATCGAGTGTCCGAGATAACCGGTCTGAAGGTGTTCATCAAGTTTGAGGGAATGAACCCGACGGGTTCTTTCAAAGACCGCGGCATGACAATGGCGGTGTCGAAAGCGAAAGAGCACGGTGCCAAAGCCGTGATTTGTGCTTCGACGGGGAACACCTCGGCATCGGCCGCTGCCTACGCCGCGTATGGCGGGATGACCGCGGCCGTCCTGGTGCCCGATGGCAAGATTTCGATGGGGAAGCTCAGCCAAGCTGTTATTCACAACGCACACGTGTTGCAGGTGGGGGGCAATTTTGATGACTGCCTCGACATTGCCCGTGACCTCGCTGAGAACTATCCGGTACACCTGGTCAACTCCGTCAATAACGATCGCATCGAGGGCCAAAAGACCGCTTCCTTTGAAGTAATCGACGTGTTGGGTCGCGCCCCGGACTACCACTTCTTGCCTGTGGGCAATGCCGGGAACTACACCGCTTACCACCGCGGTTATCGCGAAGAGGCGAAGCGCGGACGGACATCACGGATTCCTCGAATGTTTGGTTTTCAAGCTGCGGGGTCGGCGCCCTTTGTCACGGGAGAGCGCGTAAAGAAGCCCGAAACAATCGCCACGGCAATTCGGATTGGTAACCCCGCCTCCTGGGATTTGGCGCTCGCGGCCAGAGAAGACAGCAACGGGTACTTCGGGGCCATTGATGACAAGGGAATTCTTGCCGCCCACAAGCTGCTGGCGGGAGAGGTCGGAGTCTTTGTGGAACCCTCTTCAGCGATCAGTGTCGCCGGGTTGATGGAGCGCGTGGAAGCGGGTGCCATCGAGAAGGGCGCCACGGTAGTCCTCACGGTTACCGGGCACGGTTTGAAGGATCCACAGTGGGCGCTCAAGAACGCAGATGGCTCCGATGCTGAGCCCACCAAGGTTCCCGTCGATGTTGCACACATCGCTGAGGTACTGGGATTGAAGGCTGGCTCATGACGAAGACGATTCCGGTAGGGCGGAAAGTTGTCGTCGAGGTTCCAGCGACGACAGCCAACTTGGGCCCCGGGTTTGACACGTTGGGAATGGCGTTGACCATTCATGACACCTTGACCGCCACGGTTGTCGACACTCCCGGTATCCGAGTGGAGGTTCATGGGGTGGGTGAAGGCGAAGTACCCACTGATGAGAGGAACCTCATCGCCCGCTCGATGGCTCACGCTTTTGCTTCGAAGAAGATTCCTGTCCCCGGTATTCACCTTGAGGCACATAACGTGATTCCTCACGGTCGAGGCCTGGGTTCGTCAGGTGCAGCGATTGTCTCGGGTGTGATGGCTGCGAAGGGGCTCCTGGAAGGCATCGTGGAGTTCAGCGCGTCAGAGTTGCTGGCGTTGGCCACCGACATGGAGGGCCACCCCGACAACATTGCCCCCTCGCTTTTTGGTGGTTTGACCATCGCCTGGATGACCGAGGAAGGCCCCAAGCACAAGAAGCTCAGTGTGCACCGGGGCGTTTCCCTGGTGGTAGCAGTTCCCGAGGACGCTAGCATGTCGACCCAGTTGGCGCGCAGTTTGCAGCCGGAGACTGTTCCTCACCAGGACGCAATCTTTAACCTGTCTCGATCCGCGCTACTGATTGCTGCGTTGATTCAAAGCCCTGAGTTGCTGTTTGAAGCGACCGAAGATCGACTGCACCAGAACTATCGAGCCAGTGCAATGAAAGACACTGATGAGCTGTTGCAAAAGCTTCGCTCCCAGGGATATCCCGCGGTGGTCTCGGGGGCAGGTCCCTCGGTCCTGGTTTTGTGCCCCGATCCGGGGCAGCGCTTGGATATTGCGCAGGTCGTCGAAGCTCACGGTGGTGGCAAGTGGACAAGTCACATGCTGACGGTCGATGAGCGAGGTGCTACAGTTGAAGCAGTTCCGGCGCTCGCCGACTGACCCCAGTTAGCGCTCCGGATCGCCTCATCACCGTCAACGCCACGTCCGTTCCAGGACGTGAGGGTCCATGTGACAGAGGGAGCCAGTCTCCATCGGACCACCAAGCCACACGGCGATGCGGGTCAATCTAGGGCCGCTCTTGCGGCGATAAATCAAGGAGAAAACGTGGATTCAGAGAATCAAGAATCAACCCCCGAGACCTCGGAAGCAGCATCGACACCGCGCAAGCGCGCACCTCGCCGAGTGGTCTCCACCGATCTGCCCGAGAAGGGAGCGGAGAAGGCTGCTGACGCGAAAGCCGAAGCACCAGCTGATGCCGCCGACGGTGGCGTGGAGAAACCGGCCACGGAGCGTCCTCGTCGACGCCGACCAACTTCTGACAAGAGCGAAGCCAACGCTTCCGAGGCTGACTCCGCTGAGTCTTCTGAAGAGTCAGAGAGCTTGGAGGACAGCAACGACGGTGGCGGTTATGGCCGTGGTCGCGGCCGTGGCCGCGGACGCGACCGTCGCCGTGGCGGCCGTGGCGGATATGGCGACGATGGCGAGCCAGAAATTTCCGACGACGATGTCCTCATCCCGATCGGTGGAATCTTGGACGTGTTGGACAACTACGCCTTTGTTCGCACCCAGGGATATCTTCCCGGACCCACCGATGTGTATGTGTCGCTCGGCCAGGTCAAGAAGTACAACC
>JAYOYJ010000046.1:0-4389 GCA_038153485.1 Pontimonas sp.
ACAGCGGATGGCTACATCGCACTCGCCATGGGATCTGTTCCTGAGTTGGGAAAACTTCTGGGGCTCCCCCAACTGGAGCAATTTGAGGACCCCGACACTTGGTGGAGTGAGCAAGCAACGATTACTGATTTCTTGGCATCTCACTTGGTGACAAAAACCACGGATCATTGGCTCGGTGTTCTGGACGCGGCCGATTTTTGGTGCGCTCCGGTGCTGACGTTGTCAGAACTCGTTGCACACGATGGTTTTGCCGCCATCGGGATGGATCAGGAATTCTCTAGAGTCACAGGGGACGGTTCGGAGCTTCACCTGAAGACCACGCGAGCGCCCGTCCGATTTGATGGTGAAGCGCTCCGAGTCTCGCGGGGTGCACCGCGCGTGGGCGAGCACACGGAAGCAATCGACAAAGAGTTCAGGGGGTCATAATGTCGAATCCGAATCCTGACGCTAAGAAGCGGTATGAGGTTCCGGTCTGGAACCAGGATGACAAGAAATATGAGGATTATGAGGTCGGCGAGGTAGACCGGTCAATTCGTCGAACTATTTCGGAGGGCGAGATGATGCTCTTCAACGCCCTACTCCTCGATATGCACCCTTACGTTGCCGACGACATTTTTGCGAGAGAGGACGGTCTTTTTGGGAAGAGAATCGTCCCTGGCGCCCTCGTCTTCTCGTTTGGGATGGGACTGATGGCGCACAACAACGTACACACCTTCAGCTATGGGTATGACCGATTGCGCTTCATTAAGCCTGTATTCGTGGGCGACACCATTTATACGATGCGCACTCTTCTTCGTAAGGAGCCGAAGTATGACGATATGGGTCTTTTCAAAGTGAGCTACGAGGTCTTCCGAGCGGATGATGAAGAAATCGTGCTGTACTGCGAGCACCTACAGACTGTGAAATATAGAGATGCAGCCGAAGCCAAGAAGGGTGGAGTCGAGGAAATCAACGGGGAGACTTCATGATTGACATGTTTCGAGAGATATCCGACGCCTGTGCCCTGGGAATTCCCGAGAAGCACCACAAAGTCGTGGGTGTGATTGGCGCTGGGGGAATTGTCGCAGGAGCTCATCTCCCGGCGTATCGCAAAGCTGGGCTTTCTGTTCATGCGATCACCGACATCGATAAAGACAAAGCTGCCTCGGTGGCGAAAGACTTCGATATACCCCACGTATACCAGACTGCTGAAGAACTCTTAGCTGACGCCGCCATAGAGGTGGTGGATATCGCCGTTCCAGCCTCGGAGCAGCCGGCGTTGTTGATGGCTGCGCTCGATGCCGGCAAACATGTGCTCGCTCAAAAACCTCTGGCCACGACGGTCGAGGCTGCGGAAGAGATGGCCGCTAAAGCCAGCGCTTCCGGTCTCACGGTTGGTGTCAATCAGCAGCTCCGTTTCGATGAGGGTATAGCCGCAGCCCACCTCATGGTGGAGAAAGGATGGATAGGTGAGCTCTCGGGATTCTCCATCACCGTGAACCTTGATACACCGTGGCATCTGTGGGATTGGGCTCAAACTATGGAACGACTCGAGATCATGGTGCACTCCATTCACTATCACGATGTCGTGAGATGGTTCCTGGGCAATCCTCGTAAGGTCTTTGCTGTCGCGGGTCGGACCAAGGGCCAAGCGCCGATGGGGGAGACGAGAACAGTAGCAACGTATCTCTATGACAGCGGTGTCGTGGCGGTTGTCCACGCCAACCACGTAAACAGGGGTGGAGATAATCTCGCTGAGTTCCGCATTGACGGCTCGGAGGGCTCGATTCGCGGCACGCTCGGGTTGCTGTATGACTACCCCGATGGTCGCTGCGACACTCTCGAGCTCAAGTCAACCGTTGTCCCGACAGATGGCTGGGTTCCCTACCCTGTTACCCAGCGCTGGATTCCCGACGCCTTTATGGGAACGATGGGTTCACTCTTGGCAGAGATTGCGGGGGAGGGATCACTCCGAAGCCCGATCGCGGACAATGTCGACACGGTGAAGCTTGTTCACGCCCTCTATCGATCTATTGACTCGGGCGAAGCAGTCGAGCTCTAAGGGGCCGCGATCACGTCTTGGCGTTGGTGGCCGAGCCCTTCAACACTGAGCTCCATCACGTCGCCAGGTGCGAGGTAACGGGGAGGCTTGAGTCCCATTCCCACCCCTGGTGGGGTTCCTGTGTTGATGATGTCCCCTGGCTCGAGAACCATGAATTGGCTCAGGTAGTGCACGAGAAAAGCCGGCCGGTATACCATCTGGGCGGTAGAGCTATTCTGCATTGTTTCTCCGTTGACAGAGAGACTCATGGTCAGCGCTGCGGGATCTGAAATTTCATCGACGGTGGCCAGCCAGGGGCCAGCCGGGTTGAAGGTCTCGCAGGACTTGCCCTTCGACCATTGCCCGTGACGCTCAATTTGAAACTCTCTCTCGCTCACGTCATTACTAATCATGTATCCAGCGATGTGCTCGAGAGCTTCCTCTTCATCGCGGAGGTAACGGCAACGAGAACCGATGACTATAGCCAGTTCGACCTCCCAGTCCGTCTTTTTCGAGTTCTTCGGAATGTGGACGGTATCGTTCGGACCAATCAACGTATTGGGAGACTTCGTGAAGATGATGGGCTCGGAAGGTATCTCGGCACCTGTCTCTGCAGCATGGTCTGCGTAGTTGAGGCCGATGCAGATGATCTGGTGAGGTCTTGCGACGGGTGATCCGATTCGCGTTTCCCCCAGGGGATAGGTAGTGGCTCCCGCTGACACCAGCTCGTCAACTAGGCCGGGCAATTTCGCGAGTCCTCCCGAACCGAAGAACTCTTCGTTAAAGTCGGCAATGCCATCGAGTAGGACGTATTCAGCGTCCGACGTCATTACCGCGGGGACTTCTACCCCGGGGTTCCCTACGCGGATGAGTCTCACCAGATGACCTTACGAAAGCTTTGGAAACAATAAAATAACAATACCCTGTATCCTATACGAAACGACTCAGGTTGGTATATAGTCGTTGATAGTTGAAGCGAAGAAGCTTTGCCAGCTTCGCTTCGAAACCTACCTTGGAGGGAAGTTGGTATGAAGAAAAAATGGCTCGGTGCGCTTGCAATGGCAGGCGCCCTCGCGCTCTCCGCTTGTGCGGGGGGAGGAGCAAGTACTGACACTGCCGGTGGTTCAGACGGTGAGGTTGTAGCGGACGCGGAGGGTCCCAAGTCGCTGCTGATTTGGGTTGACGCAGTGCGTGAACCCGCTTGTCTTGCCTACACCGAGAGTGTGGCCGGTGAAGTTGATGTCACCTGTGAGGTGGTAGGCCAGGAGGAGATTCTTTCGAAGATCCAGCTAGCTAACCAAACCGGACAGGGTTGGCCCGACGTTACCTTTGACCAGCCGAATAACGTTGCGATCTACCAGGATGCAGCCAACGGCTTCTCGCTCAACCTGAGTAACTATGTCGACCAAGCCATCATTGACGGGTACAACACGTCTAATGACTGGTGTCTGATTGACGGTTCGTACTACTGCTTGAAGAACGACCTTGCACAGACTGTTCTCTGGTACGACACCGTTATTTTCGACGAGTTGGGCTTGACAGTTCCGACCACCATGGATGAATTCGCTGCCACGGCTCTCGAGCTCGAGGGAACCGGATACTCCGCTGGTGCTATCGGTGACCAGGGCTTCTACGCTGGGTACCTGTGGCCAAGCGGTTGCCCGATGGTGAACGTGCTCGATCCTGCAACGGTGCAAATCAACGCTGATAGCCCGAATTGTTCTCGGGTATGGGAGCTCGTGCAGCCTCTCGTTGACGCCGGTGTGCTAGACACCCGCTCAGCGTTTGACGCCGGGTTCATCGCTGATGTTGCGCAGCAGCAGAAAGTCGCCATGCACATCGGACCCTCGTGGTGGGGTGAGTTCGTGATTCGCCCGCCAGACTCTTGGGCAATTCCAGAGGGTCGCATGACCGCAGCTCCGATGCCGAGCTGGGCCGGTGAGTCGACCAACTGGTCTGGTGAGTGGGGTGGCGGAATCTGGGTTGCATCTGCATACTCGGAATTCCCTGAAACTGCTGCTGAAGCAGTAGTGTTCCTTGCCACGGATCCCGATATGCGGGCTGACAAGGTGACCTTCCCTGGTTACCAGCCGGCGTTCGAAAAGTGGAGAGAGCGCCTCGGGGCCGATTCCTATTACGCGGCTGACCCGACTGAAGCCATGGTGGAGCAGGCAAGTAAAATCCGTCAGGATAACAAGCCCGTCCGCTACGACATGCAGGGCCAGTTTGGGGCACTGAATGGCGGAATTAACGGTGGCTCGAGCATCGAGGAATCAGTGCGTGCATATATCGACGCATTGACGAACCTTGCTCCTGCGGCCGGATACACCGTAACGGAGTAGGAACCAGGTGATGGCGTGGGGGGGGGG
>JAYOYJ010000046.1:4399-9619 GCA_038153485.1 Pontimonas sp.
CACCCACACAGCCTTTCGGAATGAAGAGGTTAGGTTTGGGGTATGAAATCGGCATCAAAAAGAAATAGTCAGATTCACGGCATTTTGATGTTCTTGCCCTATTTCGTTCTCCTCTCGATGTGGGCGATCTATCCACTTGCGCTGGCGCTCTACACGTCGTTTCAACCATCTCGGACGAGTCCTTCGTGGGGATTTGGAAATTATCTCTTTGCGCTGACCGACTTTAGATTTCTACCCGCGGTCTTAAACGTCGTGAGCTTTTTGCTCCTGTATCTCCCTGCAATGCTCCTCGTAGTAGCAGGGATGTCATTGTTACTCGACTCCATTCGAGCTCGTTGGACAGTGCCATTGAGATTGCTTTATCTCGTGCCAGCAACCATTACTGGGTCGGTTGCCGTCTTGGTCTGGTACTTCATGTTGGAGCCGACATTCAGCCCCATCAAAGATGCGCTTGCACAGATTGGTTGGACTCAAGGGACCGACGTTTTCAATAAAGGTAACCTTGTCTGGATTTTCGCTCTCATTGCATTTTCGACGGGTGCCGGTAACTGGATTGTCATCCAGTACGGATCCCTTCAATCCATACCCGACGACATTCTTGAGGCTGCCACCATCGACGGAGCAAACAGCTGGCAGATGGCCCTCCGCATCAAATTACCTTTGATACGCAAGTACCTCGTTTACATGATGATCTTGACCTTTGCTGCTGGCCTTCAAATATTTGTGGAGCCCTATCTCTTAAGTTCGATTCCGTCGGCGCCTGGAGTAGCAAATTCGTGGGCGCTCAACCAATTGAGCTATGAATTAGCTTTCAGAGGGACAAATCTAGGCGCTGCAACAGCGCTGTCCTTCATGCTGTTAATCGTGTGTGTCGCTCTTGCCCTTTGGGTGATTTACCGCACTGACTTCTTTGACGAGGCTGACATCAAAAAGAAGAAGAAGCGAGGGTAGCGAGAATGACAAACGTTGGCCATGGTCGCGTGCGACGCTACAAGAATGAAAATCCCGTCGCTGGTTTGAAGTCTTTATCTGCGAAGACGGCTCAGTGGATTGTCCTCCTGGGGTTTGCCGTCTTCAGCGTAGTTCCTATGACGTGGATGATCTTGGCGCCCTCGAAGACGCAGCCTCAGTTACAGCAGGATGCGCCACTCTCGTTTGGGACTTTCGAGGGGTACATTACGGCTTGGAACAATCTCGCCCTTTTCCAGGACGCCCGAATTCTCCAGTGGTTGTGGAATTCCGTCTGGTACTCCGCTCTTCAGGTTTCTGTCGCAACAGTGGTAGCGCTTCTCGCGGGGTATGCGCTGGCCGTAACACGCATGCCTCTCCAGAAACCATTGTTGATAATCACGCTGATCGCGATGATTGTTCCTCAGGTGGCCTTCGTCCTACCCATCTTCATTGAGGTCTCGCAGCTCGGCATTTACAACACCGCGTGGGCAATCATCCTGCCGGGAACTTTTTATCCCTTTGGCGTATTTCTTGCCTACATATATTTCTCGACAACCATCCCCCACGAGCTTTTCGACGCTGCTCGAGTAGACGGATCCGGCGAATGGGGAACCCTGTGGAGGATAGGAATCCCGATGTCGAAAGGACTCATCGGCATGCTTGCCTTCTTCAGCTTCCAGGCAAACTGGGTGAATTTCTTCCTCCCCTACCTGGTGGTGAACTCTGGGGAGGTGCTGACCCTGCCGGTGGGTATGGGTATTTTGTTCTCGCAAACACCAGCCCTCAACCCCGGTGTGGGTGCTAATGCTCTTCCGATTAGAGGCCCGGAGATTGCGCTTGCTGGCCTTATTGTCACACTCCCTATCCTGATCGTCTTCCTCTTGTCCTCGCGCCTTCTCGTTCGAGGTGTCCTTGCAGGAGCGGTCAAGAATTAGGTTGTTTGCGCAGTAGGTATACCTCGATAATCAGACAGCCGACATAGCCGCCAAGGCAACGTGTTTAGTCTTCAGTCATTCTCGGTTTGATGAGGGGATCCCAGTCTTGCGAGGATTCAAACGGGGTTGCGTAACTCGGCATCCGGCTGTGTCGGGCAAACTTCAGATTCAGGGATACTGAGGATTCTCCCGGCACCTCAATCTCACACCAGGGCCCGTCAACAGCGATCTCTTGGCCCTGAGTTTGAAAAGCGGATACAAAGGTGTGTTCTCCAAAGGCGCCAGCTTGGAGGATGACGCGCGTAAGCTCCGACCCCACATTTGCAAGAGTGAGGCTTATCCCCGTTTGGTCAATGTGGCTGACAAGCGCGCTGACCCCTCGTGGCAGACCGGGGCTCTTGGTTTCGGGGTTGAAATAGCGAACGCTTGCAAACTGGAACCCACCATGAGAAATATGCATAGGCGCTCCCCACTGGAGCTGCACAAGAGACTCGAAGTAGAGGGGGTTGAATTCCTGCCAGGCGTGTATGGCGTAACCGTCCACCTGCATGCTCAGCGAGTCGGGGAAGTTATTAATCTGTTCTACCGTGTCCCAGACTCTTGGGTCACCGTGATCTGAGCGAAGCCGGGCAAGTTGTTGGTCCAATAGCCTCTTGTTCGCGGAGAGAACTTCGTCGGGGTACGCAGGGAGATTCCCGGTGATGAACTCATACCAGGGGATTGTGTTGGTGTTGTAGTGCTTCACGCTAAAGGGCTTCTCGGCGATTGACACTTTTTGCCAGTCGAGGGCTCCTCTGCACCGCTCTACTCGCTCCTTGTCGTTGTCGCTCAAGGAGCGGAACCACAAGTGAATGGCATGGTAGGGGTTTGCCGGCCTGAAATCTGTCCATCCGGAATCGAAGTGTTTGTTTGGGGTATGCCACACTCCGTCGATGTCTTTACCCATCGAAAAATTGGTGTCGATTTGCTCTCGCGCAAGGGCAAAATGGGAGTCATCACCCGTCATGAGGACGGCGTTAGAGACAATGTTTACAATCGGTTCGATGATGGTGATGAGACCATGGGGCCATCGCCACCCGTAGTGGCCGCCCCACCATTTTCCGTCTAGGTACTCACCTACTTTTCCGGTGAGCCCTACGTTGTCAGGGATGATTCCTCCGTTGTCAATCGCACGTTGGCGCCATCGATTGAGATACTCGATAACCCAGGTGGTAAATGAAGAATCAGAGGTGTACATAAAGGCATGTGCCATCTGCCCGGATGCGTTCATGTTCAGGGGAACATCACCTTTGGTCATTCGCTCATTCATGAGCCGAACAACCTCGTCATAAACGTCGTCATTTGACCAGTTGCAGGTCCCAAGCTCGAAAGGCGATGTCGTCATGTCTTCAAAGGGCGCGTGGTAGGAGTCCAGAACACCTCGGTGGGTCATCCAGTCTTCGTGGGTGGTTTCAAACCGTGGGCCTCGAGAGCCGGACATGGGCGCGCGGATGATGCCAAGTGCGCTGTCGTAGTTGTGAGCGTCGGGGTCTTGGCCGTTGTACATATTCGCGAACCGAACCGCGCGTGTCCGATCTTGTAGCGAACTTGGCTTCGTTAGTCCAAAGAAATAGTGGTAGAGATTTGCTTCTCCGTGGTGCATCCAGTCGTAGTAGCCATCAAATTCGCGATGAATCTGCCCGTATTCGGTCCATTGCCAGGTGATTCCATCCCAAATCTTTCGGCCAAGCTCGTAGATGCGCTCGTTACCAGTTAGGGCGTAAAACAAGGGAAAATACTGGAACCCTTCATAAGGATCGTCAGAGCCATCCATACCAGGCCAGGAATCCCGCCAAATCAGTGTGCCATCGTCACGGACATAGCGCGCGACGAATTCTTCGACAGCAGCTGTCAGGTTGTCGATGAGCTCTTGCTGGGACTGGGCCCACTGGGGAACCCCGGTCGAGGCGGAGAGGTTTGTGAGTTGAGGGATGGGACGCGTCATTGTGATCTCCTCTTGGTGACAATATCCTATAGTATTGCGAGGCAATGGGTTCACGTTTTGTACGACATTCCATACTCGTTACGGGATCGACGAGTGGCATTGGACTTGCCACCGCTCGACAACTCCATGATGACGGGGCGCGGGTCATCTTGCATGGTCGACGCTCGTCTTCAGAACTTCCAGCGGCGGTGCTCGAGCTGCTCGAGTCGGATCGGGTCTCATATGTCGTTGCGGATCTTTCGAAACCTGATCAGGCTCGCGAGCTTGCTGACCTTGCACAACAGCAAGCAGGCAGTCTTTCCGGCGTTGTCCTGAATGCAGCAGTGGAGTTGCACAAACCGTGGGACGAAACGACAGCCGCCGAGTGGGACTCCGTGATGTCGGTCAACGTAAGGTCGGCGCTTCTGATCACCCAGGGAGCAGCGCCTTACCTCACGGAATCTCAGGGTTCGATTGTGGTGGTCAGCAGCACTAATGCATTGCGAGTGAACACGAGCAATCTTGTCTACGACTCGAGCAAAGCCGCACTGAACCATATGGCTCGGGCGCTCGCCCTCGAACTGAAGGCTGAAGGCATCAGAGTCAATACCGTAATGCCGGGAGGAGTCGACACCCCCATGCTGTCCCGATGGCTAGGCGATTACGCGGGGTCTCCTTCTGCAGCGAAGAAGGTATTGGAGGATGGAATCTCAAGCGGCGCCGTGGGAACTCCAGATGACATCGCATCAGCCATACTTTTCCTGCTCTCAGACGATGCACGCTGGGTGAATGGAGCCCAATTGGTGGTCGACGGTGGCGCGTATCTCAGCGGTTAGGGTTTTCCATTGAGTTCTTCGCCCAGCACCACGGGAAGCGGGCCAGTCACAGCCGGAACCATCTCGATATCCCGAGCTCTGACTCGGGTTGAGGTCCGGTGCGCGATTATCGCGCCAAGGAACAGCATTGCGATAGGAACAGAAAATGCCAGAAAGACTGTTGACCCTTCCGCTATCGCTCCCATCACGACTTTTGCGACAATCGACATGCTTTGGGCGACAAAACTGAGTACAGCGATCGCCTGAGTAGTCATAATTCCGGGTAGGGAACTACCTGTGGAGATCATGGTGGGGCCCACGGGCGCTAAACCCATGCCGGCGACGGACCACAATCCCGCGAGCCAGAGAATGGCTGATACGGGCGAGAGAGAGGCGAGCACCCACGCCCCGCACACGCCGAGCGCCATGCTGATGCCCGACGCGATTGCGCCAGCCACCGAGATGGCGTGGATGTCGAATCGTCTTGCCAAAGTCGAAATGGAAAGCCTGCCCACAATCATGCCCACCATGAAGGTCGCGAAAGGCAGGGCGCGTA
>JAYOYJ010000047.1:0-1288 GCA_038153485.1 Pontimonas sp.
GCAGTATTCCCACCCCAGGGGCAGGAACCTCTGGAACAATAGCAGTCTTTCGCCCGCTTAGCGAGAAAAAACTAGGAGCCCTGTGGATACCGAACCGCTCGATGAACTAACGAGAGACATTGCCGACGTGGCAGCCGTCGAGGTCATCACCACGGTTGCGGTGCACCTGCTCTCCGCAGCGGCCGTTAAGTGTGGGCTTTCGGAAAACCCCGACGAGGAGACAGATCTCGCGGAGGCAAGGAAGCTCATCACCGCGCTGGCGGGTCTGATTACCGCCGCTGCACCTGAGATTGGCGACCACCACGCGAGGAGCTTGCGCGATGGTCTACGTTCCGTCCAGCTCGCTTTCCGGGAGGCGTCTCAGTTCCCCGATGCTCCGGGTCAAGGGCCAGGAGAGAAATACACGGGCCCCGTCAACTAGGCCGACACCACGGTGATGGCAAGACCATCAACCCGGGTCATCAGCACTGGGTGGTTCTTCCAGGCTTCAGAGATTCCCTCGAGCATGCGAGACAAAGTCTCGGCAGCGAGCCCTGGAACCAGCGTTAACGCAACAGTGACTTCTGGCCCGGCGAGCGTCCTAGTCGGGTCGCCGCTTCTGATGTCCAGGGCGACCACGTCGCTGCCATGCGGTCTTGCTCCCTCCTCAAGTGCGGCGCGGACGTCGGGATCACTCAGCGGTGAGCGGTATGGATTACCTGTCGCAATCGACTCGAGTGCGCCCCGCCGTAGCGTGACCACATGGGGTGATCCAGGGTCCAGAACCATCAGGCCCAAGCCCTCGGCCGCGGTGACGAGTGCGGCTCTGGCTGCCACCACAGGAACCGGGCGCGCTTCAGGATTCCAGCGCCCCATGGTCTCCACAGAGCTAAACAGCGGCGCTACCGCGCGTCCGTCAGGACCTTCGACGTGAACGACAGAGAGCTCTTGGGTTTTCTCGACTACCGCGCCCGACTCTGTGAGGCCAAAATCGCCAGCTTCTGCGATGAGGGGCACGAGCAATCTCGCGCCTCGAAGAGCGTCGATCAGTTTGAAAAACGCACCCTCCGTATCACCCTCTGAGCCTTGACGGATTTCAGCGAAGGACGTGAGCGCTTCGTGGAGGGCAGGGTCGGCCTCTCCCGTGTCACCTTGGAAAGGGTGGGGATCAAAGGACCTACCCGCGAAGGGTTGGCCGGCGGAATCAGCGCCCGGCGACATCCAGAGCCTCGGTCAGCGTGAAGGCGCCGGCATAGAGGGCTTTTCCGAGAATGGCGCCCTCGAGGCCGAGGGGAACGAGCTCACGAAG
>JAYOYJ010000047.1:1298-2487 GCA_038153485.1 Pontimonas sp.
GCGGCAATGTCATCGAGCGATGAGATACCACCCGACGCGATAACCGGGTGATCAGTTTGGGACAGTACCTGCGCAAGGAGCTCGATGTTGGGTCCACGCATGGTTCCGTCTTTGGTCACATCCGTCACGACATATCGCGCACAACCGCACTCGTTGAGCCGATCGAGAGTGTCGAAGAGGTTGCCACCTTCTTTCGTCCAGCCCCTGGCGGCGAGGGTCTCACCACGAACATCCAGTCCAACAGCAATGGCTTCGCCGTATTCCGAAATCACGTGGGCGGTCCACTCGGGGTTTTCCAGCGCCGCAGTTCCGAGGTTGACACGAACTGCGCCCGTGGAGAGTGCGTTTTCGAGGGACTCATCGTCTCGAATTCCCCCCGAGAGCTCCACGTTGACTTTCTTGCCGACAGCTTTGACGACCTTGCGAATTACAGCGCGATTATCGCCTCTGCCGAATGCGGCATCGAGGTCAACGAGGTGAAGCCATTGGGCTCCCTGCCGCATCCACTCCTCTGCCGCTTCAATCGGATCACCGTATGCGGTCTCGGTTCCCGATTCCCCCTGGGTGAGTCGAACCGCTTTACCGCCGGAAACATCGACGGCGGGCAACAGGATCAAGTGCGGGGATTGGGAGAACTCATTCATAAGAAAAGTAAGGACAAGACCTTCGGGTGATGTATGAAGACGTGCGCCAAGGTCGACACAAGAAAGAGATACTACTCCGGTTCAGCACACCCTCGTGCCACCCGTCACCTGCTAGAGCGATTCAACCCAATTCCGCAGCAACGTCAGGCCCGCTGGTCCCGATTTTTCGGGGTGGAACTGGGTTGCGCTGAGCGGCCCATTCTCCACGGCAGCGACAAACCGTTGTCCGTGTTCCGCCCACGTGACAAGAGGCGCAGCCAAGGGCCCCCCACCTTCGAGCTCAAACTGAGTGACACCGTACGAGTGAACAAAATAGAACCGCTCGTCTTCCACGCCGCGAGAGGCTGGACGAAAGAGAGTGGAAACCTCTTCGAGACGCTGGATCGACTCAACGAGTGCGGCTGTGCGCGATACGTGGTGACCGATGTGACCAAAGACGGCACCATGCGTGGTCCCAATGTCGAGCTTCTCGCGCAGGTGCTCTCACAGACCGATCACCCGGTGATCGCCTCGGGTGGTATCTCATCGCTCGATGACATCGCTGC
>JAYOYJ010000047.1:2497-9618 GCA_038153485.1 Pontimonas sp.
CCATTCCGGTATCGAACAAAACCTGGAGTCCAACACAAATCCCGAGAACCGCTTTCCCCCCGGCGAGCCTGGAGTCAATAATGTGATCTCCCCCGGCCTCGACCAACGCCGTCATGACTGCTTCGAACGCTCCGACACCGGGAACGACAAGTCCATCAGCCTCGAGTGATTGAGACTTATCGCGCGTGAGAATCACTGTTGCGCCTGCGTGCTCCAACGCTTTCACGGCCGAATGGACGTTGCCCGACCCATAGTCGAAAACAACGACGTTTTTACCCACGACTAAAGAGCGCCCTTTGTCGAAGGAACTCCCTCGACTCGGGTGTCCTTTGCGATTGCACGCCTCAGAGCCCTGGCGAAAGCTTTGAACTCTGCCTCAGCGATGTGGTGTGGGTCGCGACCATCGAGAACCGTGATGTGAACCGTCAGGTCGGCGTGCATGGTGATGGCTTCAAAAACGTGGCGCACCAAAGATCCGGTGAAGTGCCCGCCAATCGCGTGGTATTCAAATCCTTCGGGCTCACCGGTGTGAACCAGGTAGGGACGACCCGAGACATCCACGACAGCTCGAGCCAGCGCATCATCGAGGGGTACTAGAGCATCGCCGAATCGAGCGATACCTTTCTTGTCTCCGAGGGCCTCTCCCAGGGCACTCCCGAGAACAATGGCCGTGTCCTCGACCGTGTGGTGAATATCGATATCGGTGTCACCGGACGCATCAATCTCGAGATCGATCAAGGAGTGCTTGGAGAGAGCGGTGAGCATGTGGTCATAAAAAGGCACCGTGGTGGAAATTCGCGACGAGCCAGTTCCGTCCAGATTCAACGACAATTTGACGCTCGACTCTGATGTCGAGCGTTCTTTCGTGGCGGTGCGAGGTGCTTCGGTCACGCGCTCAGTTTAGCCAGCGTCTGGAGGAAGAAATCTGTCTCCTCCGCCGTGCCCGCTGTGACCCTCAAGTGATGCGGTATTCCCACGTCTCGAACGAGGATGTCGTGCTCGAGCAACGACGCGAAGAGAGCTGCAGGATTGTCAACGCCACCAAAGAGAACGAAATTGGCCTCGGAATATGCGGTCGGGTACCCCATCTCCGGGAGCTCGCGGAGGAGTCGGTCCCGCTGTGCTCGAATATCAGCGACCATGGCCAGCATCGTCTCTTGGTGTGAGAGAGCAGCGACAGCGGCCGCTTGAGTGAGCGCGGACAAGTGATAGGGAAGCCGAACCAGACGCATGGCATCCATGACGGCGGCGTCTCCCAGCAGGTATCCCACCCGCGCTCCCGCAAAAGCAAACGCCTTAGACATAGTCCTCGACACCACAAGGCGCTCGCGCCCTGCGAGCAGCTCTGCGGCCGTCGGTGTTCCCTCAGGCAAGAACTCGACGTAGGCCTCGTCGACAAGGACCACTCCCGGGGTTGCGTCGTAGGCGGCTTCAATCGTCTCTAAGGACACAGGAGTCCCGGTGGGATTGTTAGGTGCACAGAAAAACACCACATCAGGCTTGTGCCGAGCGATGTCCTCGACCACGTTCACGATTGACAGAGTGAAGTCTTCTTCCCGCCGACCAGCAATCCATGCGGTCCCAGTGGCCTCAGCAATGATGGGGTGCATCGAATAGGTCGGAGGGAAGCCCAGCACTGAGCGACCAGGGCCCCCGAAGGCTTGGAGTACATGCTGGAGAACCTCATTCGAACCATTAGCAGCCCACACCATGTCTGGCGTGATGTCACCGGCACGGTAGGTGCGAGAAGCGTAAGACGCGAGGGCGTCTCTCAACGCCGTGAACTCCCGGTCCGGGTAGCGATTGATGGTTTCGAGAGCGGTCGAAAGGTCGCCAAGAATCGCCTGACGGACGTCGTCTGGGACAGTGTGAGTGTTCTCGTTGACGTTCAGCGCATAACGAACAGGGGCCATCGGTGCGCCGTATGGCTCTTTCCCACGCAAATCATCGCGCAATGGAAGGTCATTGAGAGAGGCCACACGGTAATCGTACCCGGGCTCAGCGGAGCCGACTTAGCTACGAGGAATCGCGATTTCCTGACCCGGGACGAGTGCTGCAGAGGACAGCTGGTTCAGAGTCATGATCTCGTGAACGACATCTCGAGGGTCACTTCCTGGTGCCACACTCTCGGCGATAGTCCACAGCGTGTCTCCGGCGATGACGGTGACGTACTCGTGAGTGTCCGGAGCGCTCGAGCTCTCGGCTAGTGCACCAGGGGTCGCAAGGAAGAGCGACACAACGAGCACAGGAAGTGCGATCAAGGTGGCGAGTACAACTCGTCCTCGCCGGGTGATGCGCAAGGTGCCGGTGTGGGTTGTCATGATGACCTCTCTTCTGGTTCAGAGGCTCGGGCTAGACCCTCGGCCGGGAGGACCTGCCCGAACCTCTGTTTCGAATATATGTTCGAATACTTGTGTTGTCAAGCATTGATTTCTTCTCAGTGTGTCGCCCGCCACCGACACGCAGCGACACGTTTCGAACGAATGTATAGAAAAAGTGTTCGAAAGGCGCTACTCTGGGGGCATGTTGAGCGAACAGCAGCAAAAAATCCAGACCTTTATTGAGCAGTCCTTAGACTCCCGCGGGGTTCCACCGAGCATGCGAGAGATCTGTGACAACACAGGTCTGTCCTCCACGTCGAGTGTGTCCCACCAGCTGAGCCAGCTCGAGCGAGCGGGCTACATAAAGCGTCACGCCAACACGGCGAGGACTCTCGAGGTCATCAAGAGGCTCACCCCCGAGGCGGGAGCTCCCGTCACGCCGTTGCTTCCTTTAAGCGATGACGTGGTCTCAGTCCCACTCGTCGGTCGAATTGCAGCGGGTATTCCAATTACCGCAGAGCAAAATGTCGACGACGTGATGGCTCTCCCCCGCCAACTCGTCGGCAACGGAGAGCTTTTCATGCTGAAGGTTGTCGGAGATTCGATGATCGACGCCGCCATCTGTGACGGTGATTGGGTCGTGGTGCGTTCGCAAGCAACCGCGGATAACGGAGACATCGTCGCGGCCATGTTGGACGATGAGGCCACCGTGAAGGTCTTCAAGCAACGCGATGGGCACACTTGGCTGCTCCCGCAGAACAGCGCGTACGAGCCCATCCTCGGTGACCACGCGACGATCATGGGGAAGGTCGTGACGGTCCTCCGGAGCGTTTAGTGTTGGCGGGGTCGGCCGATACGCCGGGTTCTGTACCGAGTTGCCTCGGTGGCAATCATCTTTCTCGGATAGCTGTTACCAACTACCTCTAGCGGTCTACCCGACACTCAGGCGAGCAACCTGGTAGGTGTCTGTTTGACCTTGCTCCGGACGAGGTTTACCGAGCAGATTCGGTCACCCGAACCTCTGGTGGTCTCTTACACCACCGTTTCACCCTTACCCGGTTGCCCGGGCGGTCTATTTTCTGTGGCACTATCTCGCGGATTGCTCCGGGTGGGTGTTACCCACCGTCCTGCTCTGGGGAGCCCGGACGTTCCTCGGCACTATCGAAATAGTGACGCGATTGCCTAGCCGACCCCTTCCAACCCCTCCAGGGTACGCGAGTATTACCTCGGGCACTAGAGCTCGCGGTAGGACTCCCCGCGATCGAGGGCCATATTCGCGGCGGCATCGGCCCTAGCGTTGTCTTCTCGCGGCACCCATTCAAACGTGACTCGGTGTGAACCGATCAACTCTCTCGCCCGGCGTGCCAAATCCTGCATATCGGGGTGCTTGATCTTCCATCGCCCCGACATCTGTTCCACCACCAATTTGGAGTCCATTCGAACGTGAATCGAACCCTCGGGGGCGAGCGACAGAGCAATATCGATGCCCTCGATCATTCCGCGATACTCGGCAACGTTATTGGATGATTGCCCACACAACACTCCAGCTCGAGCCAGGACCTCGCCCGTCTCAGGATTGATGACGACCGCACCGCCAGCCGCAGCGCCGGGGTTTCCCCGGGAGGCGCCATCGGCCTCCACCACCAGGCGTTCGTGGCTCACAGGCCTGACTCCGAGGTTCGTACCAAAATGGCGTTGCTATCCGGGCACAGAATGACCTGGTCGGGCGCGGCAGTTCTCACGTCCTGGAGATCCGACTCCGTGAGCGCCACGCCACTCGCGCTGGACACGCCTCCCCGCAGATGTGATGCACCGACGCCGTAGCGCTCACGCTGGCGCTCATACAGCGCATAGAGGTCTTCCGGAAGTGAGGACACGATGTCGCCCCGCGCAGCCTCCTGAGCAGAGCGCTGCGCGGTGAGCTCTGCACTTGTCGCATCGAATTGTGTCCTCGCCTCAGCCAGCGCACCCTCGGCAGTTTCGCGCTCAGCTTCGAGGCCTGACAGTGCACTGTCAGCCTGCTCAAGGCGCTCCATGATGGCCAACTCAATGTCTTCCAAGTCTGAGCGCCGCTTTTTCAGGGACTCCAGTTCATGCTCGAGGCCTTGGGCGTCCTTTGCGGATGCAGTGTGAACCAGTCGCTCCTCATCTTGGGCAATACGGGACTCTACGAGCTGCACATCAGACTCTGCTCGGGTCAACTCAGCCTGGATGGTCTCTTTCTCCACCAGTGCGTCGTGGAGCCTGCCCTTGATCTCGTCGAGCGCTGCTTCCAAGGTCGGGATGTGAAGAGTGTCAGAAAGTCCCCGCAGCGCAGTGGAAGCCCGCTGTATCTCGAGATCACAGACCGCCACATCGAGCAGACGAGCTTGGATTTCGGGAGATGCGGTAACTGCCACCCGTTAGCCTCCTACGCGATGAACCTGGAACGACCAGGGGTCAGTGTTGACGTCACTCACGGTAAGACACAGGCCCGTTGCCTTCTCGAGTTCCACCGCGGCCTGATCCAGCCATAACCACTCAGCCGCGAAATGGGAAATGTTAATCAGCGAAGGCCCACCCACCAGTGCGGCTTGCTCGCGTGCCTCACTCGCTGGGTGGTGGCGAAGATCACTGGTGATGTAGACATCGCTGGAGAGCACCGCGGGGTTATCCAGTAAGGAATCTCCGGCTCCTGCGCACACCGACACTGTTGTCACCATCGACTCCGCATCTCCCGCCACTACCGGGCCCACCGCGGTCTGCGGCAGAAACTCCCCGATCTTGACTGCTAGCTCATACAAACTCATGGGTGCTGGCAAAGTCCCCACTCGCCCCAACCCATGACCCGGGGTGGCCGACTCCGTCAGGGTTGACTGGTCGGTCAGTTCCAAAAGATTCGCCAACTGTGCTGAGGTTCCGGTTGGGACAACATCGGCGTTGGTGTGGGCTGAATACAACGCCACCCCACCTCGAATCAGGTCGGCAATAACCCGACCCTTATATGTTGACTCGGCAATGGTGGTGACACCACGTAACAGCAGGGGATGGTGCGCCACAATCAGGTCAGCACCCCCTTCCACTGCCTCAGCAATGGAATCGAGAGTCGCGTCCACCATGAGGTGAATAGAACCCACCAGGTGCTCGGGTGAGCCGACGACTAGTCCGTGCGCATCCCACTCCTCCGCACCCGACGATGGCCAGAGAGACTCCAGAATTTCCACGACCTCGGAGAGAGGCTTAGTCGACTTCGACAACACTGCTTCTCCTCACTCGGGATCGCTCTACCAGGGCGCCTATGCCTGAAACTAAGGCCGCAAAAACAAACGACACCAGGACACCGGGTTGCGCCGGTGACAGATCCATCACACCGGCTGCATCCAATGCTGGGAACAGATAACCCTGCCACGACAACCAGCTCACGTCGGAGTCCAGCAAACCAAAGCCCACCGCAACCGACACCAGCAGAACACCCAGCGGAAGAACACGAACGGGGCTCCCCTCAGGTCGCCTCACGGTCCCCACCACAGCCCATTCTTTGGCAAGAATGGCCGCCAGAGCTGACGCAACGACACCGACCGACAGTGCGAGATCGTTGAGTACATCGATGAGCTGGAGGTTGAACACGAGTGCGAGCGACCCCACCACCGTGACAACGCCGAGGATGACCGCGGCGTGAACGCGCCAGGGGCCAGGGAAAGGAATGCTCGGCGCGACAGTGCTCGCGGAGCGAGTGAGGAGGGACACCACCGCAACCAGCGGGACGACGGCGATAAACGCAGCGATGCTGGGATAGTACGCGGGAGCCCCTTGGGTCAGTGTTCCTACAGGGTCGGCAAAAAGCCCCAGCGAAACTAGCGGTGAACTCTGCGCCATCCACGAGGCAACTCCCGCTAGCGCGAGGGCAGGAAGCGCCAGAGCAAGGGCAGACACAACACCTCCAGCTCGAGCTGGAGCCGACTTACCTAGAGTTGCGAGGTCAGCTGCCACAAAAACAGTCACACTCACTGCGAGAGACAAGAGCACTGACAACGCTGACACCACGGTCATCCACCCGGCATTCCAACTCCAGTCCAGGGTGCTCTCCATGTTAGGAAGGCCCAGTACAACCAGGATGACGAGAGCAGCAAGGGACGCGAAGGACCCAGCTATCAATGCAGCGTGGAGGACCCTCGAGCTCACCAGGGTCAGCGCTGCCACAACACCGACGAGGAGTCCCCACGACCCCGCTGCTCCGATCCATCGCTCGTAGGGCCAGAGTCCAGCGCCACTGACAATCTCGACCAGCACATCCGAGGCCCACCACAGCAGGGCGCTCGCTAGGCCCACCTGAATGACCGCGACCACAATCGCCGGAATTAGGGCCCCTCGTTTACCGAAGCTGCCCCGAAGGAGATCCTGAGTTAGGTGACCTCTGCGGAATCCTTGGTGGGAGAGAACACCCACCATGGCGCTCGTAACCAGAACAACAGCGCCAAATACAACGACAGACTCTAGGATTCCCAGGCCGCGAAACGACAAGTACCCGCCTGCCAGGATTGCGGCGATCGGCACTGCAACACCCCACCAGGTGCCCAGCGCCCCCACAGTTGACTGTGCCAGGTGTGGTGTGGGCGGAGAAGCCGGCACTTCGTCTCCCTGCTGCTGGACCTCGTGCGAGGCGTCGTCACCTTCAGCACTGGAGCCATCCACTTCGTCGAGAGGCTCATCCTCGGCGTCGCCCTCGGTCTCGGACTCGTCTGCTGGTGCTGGCTCTGGCTCCTCGACAGTGGGCTCTTCAGGTTCCTCACTCTCGAAAGGACCCGGGTCTCCCCCGTCAAA
>JAYOYJ010000048.1:0-9608 GCA_038153485.1 Pontimonas sp.
CCCGAAGCGCCCGCCGAGGATGCGCCGAAGAAGAAGAAAGCCTCTGCGCCCAAGCCAAAGACGGCCTCGCTCTTCCAGTCGATGGAGATTGAGACCATCGATCTTGAGACCGCCTTGCGCCTGCTCGCCTTGCCTCGAGAGGTCGGTGTGGATCCCGAGTCCGGCGAGATGATTACGGCGCAGAACGGACGCTATGGCCCGTATCTGAAGAAGGGAACGGATACTCGGTCACTCGATAGCGAAGAAAAGATCTTCGAAATTGATGTCGAGGGCGCACTTCAGCGTTTTGCTGAACCCAAGTATGGGGGGCGGCGCCAAGCCTCTGCTCTTAAGACTTTCGAAGCAGACCCGGTGAGCGGAAAGCCCATCCTGCTCAAAGACGGACGCTTTGGCCCCTATGTCACCGACGGAGAGATTAACGCCACCGTTCCCCGAGGAATGCCACTTGATTCGTTGGATTTTGAAGCAGCAGTGCAACTGATTGCGGATAAGCGTGCCAAAGGCCCAGCCCCGAAACGCACCGCCAAGAAGGCTCCTGCGAAGAAAAAGACTGCCGCAATGAAGACGACGACGAAGAAGACAGTGGGAAAGAAGAAGGCGACACCTTCCAAGGATGGGAATCCTTCGTCGAAGAGCCCTAAGATCGTCGAGATTAGGGATGAGGACTAGGGATGACTGGCCTCTTCATCACCTTTGAAGGCGGGGATGGCTCCGGAAAAACCACTCAGATTAATTTGCTGGCGAGCTGGCTCGAATCCGAGGGTCACACCGTCGTGATTACTCGGGAGCCAGGGGGCACTGACCTCGGCACGGAGCTTCGCAACATCATCCTGCACCGCGAGGGGTTTATCGCTCCCCGTGCTGAGGCTCTGCTCTACGCGGCAGACCGCTCCCACCACATCCACACCCTGGTGAGGCCGGCCCTCAAGCGGGGAGAGATTGTGGTTCAAGATCGCTACCTCGACTCCTCTGTCGCCTACCAGG
Organism: Pontimonas sp.; assembly: GCA_038153485.1. GTDB lineage: Bacteria > Actinomycetota > Actinomycetes > Actinomycetales > Microbacteriaceae > Pontimonas. The sequence goes on from JAYOYJ010000048.1 coordinate 985, forward strand.
GAGCGGGCCGTGTTCTTGACCCCACCGAGGTTCGCGACATCTCCTTGTGGGCAACGGAGAACCTGATGCCAGACCTGACCGTCGTGCTCGATGTTCCCGCCTCTGTTGCCAAAGAACGTCAAGCTGCGGGGGAGCGTCAATACGACCGGCTTGAGGCGGAAGCTGAAGACTTTCATACTCGTGTGCGCGAGAGTTACCTCGCTCTCGCAGGAGAGGAACCCGAGCGATTCCTCGTCATTGATGGTGAATCCTCCATCGAGGAGATTCACCAGGCCATCGTCGCCAAGGTGTCAGACCTCCTTGGATAGCCTTAGGGCATGACGCTCTGGGATGAATTGGTCGGCCAAGAGCCAGCCATTGCCCAGATGAAAGCAGCAGCCGTCCCGGGGTCCTCGGCGATGACACACGCCTGGCTGATTACCGGTCCACCCGGTTCTGGGCGCTCCACCCTTGCCCACGCCTTCGCCGCGGAGCTCGTGGGCGCGGGAGACAGTGAAGAAGCGCGGCGACAGGTTCTGGCGGGTGCCCACCCCGATGTGTCGATCTTGTCGACCAACAAGGTGACCATCACCATCGAAGAGGTCCGCGCCATGGTCGCGTTCTCCTATTTTTCTCCCTCTGCGTCCAACTATCGGGTTGTCGTCATTGAGGATGCCGATCGCATGACGGAACGAACCTCGAACGTCTTACTCAAAGCTCTGGAGGAGCCGCCACCCCAGACGGTGTGGATTTTGTGTGCACCGTCTACTGCCGATGTTCTCCCGACCATCAGATCCAGAACGCGCACCATCGTGTTGCAGGTTCCCAGTCCTGAACAGGTTGCACAACTGATTTCGCAACGCGAGGGGCTCGATGGTGATCTCGCGTTGCGTGCCGCTACGGAAGCACAAAGCCACATCGGTATGGCGACCCGGCTCGCCACGGATGAGGCAGCCAGGGTGCGACGCTCGACATCGATGGAGCTGGTTCTCGGTGTGACCACCGTGTCAGGAGCGGTGCGAACGGCAGCGAAACTACTCGAGCTTGCCACCGAGGACGCCACTGCGTTGGGCGAGCGCACCGATCAGGAGGAGCGCGACGCACTGTTGGCTTCGCTGGGGGTTGCTCCGGGCGGTGCAGTTCCCAGCGCACTGCGCTCTCAAGTGAAGACGCTCGAAGAGGATCAGAAACGGCGCAAGACGCGGAACCTGCGTGATGCGCTCGATCGGATCCTTGTGGATGTGATGTCGGTTCTTCGTGATGTCCTGATGGTGCAGGTCAATGCTGGTCTGAGCTTCATCAATGTGACCCACGGTCCAAGGATTGAAGAGCGCGCATCGGCAACCACACCGGAGATGACGCTTGCAGCGCTGGATGCGACCCGGGAAGCGAGGGAGCGCATGGCACATAACTCCCCACCGTTACTCGTGCTGGAAGCACTGTTGATTTCTCTTTCGCCCGCCGTGAAGGGTCGTGTATGAGGCGTCGTCTCGGTGCCGCTCTGTCTTTTGCGGTTCTCCTAGCAGGTTGCGTGGCAGTCGCCGACATTCCTGCACAGAACGCTGAGGATCCTCTCGCGCCCTATCTGGGTCAGGAGGTGGAGTGGTCGGACTGTGGAGCGGGAGCTGAGTGCGCGACCGTCGTGGCGCCCCTCGATTGGGACAACCCGGGACTCGGTGACGATGTGAATCTCGCACTATCTCGTCACAGCACGACGGGTCAAGCCCTGGGATCGTTGTTTGTGAATCCCGGGGGCCCCGGCGCTAGTGGCTATGAATTTGTCCTCGATAGCGTCGATTTCGCAGTGTCTGAGTCACTGCGAGAGTCCTTTGACGTCATTGGCTGGGATCCCAGGGGAGTGAACTTCTCGAGTCCGGTCTCGTGTGCGGCGAGCGATGCAGAGTTGGATTATTTCTTCTTTGGAGAGCTGGAGGCTGAACCGGACACACCCGAGTGGGATGCCGAGCTACTCGCTGAATCGATTCGCTTTGGCCAAGAGTGTCAAGCCAACACCGGTGAGCTCCTGGAATTTGTCGACACGCTCTCGACGGTGAGAGATCTAGACCTTTTGCGCCATCTTGTGGGTGATGAGCAGCTGAACTACCTTGGCTACTCCTACGGGACTTTGATCGGTGCTTTGTATATCGACACCTTCCCGGAGAGGGTCGGCCGCATGGTGCTCGATGGCCCGGTGGATCCAGGCGCGAGTCAGTTTGATTTGGTCGTCAATCAGCATCGGGGGTTTGAAGAGGCTCTCGAGGCATATTTGGTGGAGTGCGACCTGACCAACTCGTGCCCGTTTTACGGTTCGCTGGAGGAGCGACTTCAAGGCGTTTCCGATTTGTATGACGAGCTGGAAGAAGACCCCTTGCGTCACGCCGACGGTCGCCTGGTTGACGATGGAATGCTCCGCACAGCCATGGTGACCACGCTCTATGCCCAGTCCAGTTGGCCCTTCCTTAGCCGAATGTTTGAAGAACTCCAAGAGGGTGTCACTGACACCGCGATTTTCCTCGTCGACTTTTACTACGACCGGGAGGGCGGTGTCTATCAAAACAACTCGATGGAAGCTTTCATTGCCATCAATTGTTTGGACTATCCGGTGGAGCGCGACCCCGCTGTCCTCGAAGCCCACGCAGAACAACTACGCGAGGCCGCCCCCTACACCGCACGCCCCAGCGGGGATGGTGATCTCGTGTGCATGAACTGGCCTTATCCGCCGAAACTCAATAAAGGGCCTGTGAGAGGTGAGGGAGCAAATCCCGTTGTCATCCTCGGGACCACCGGCGATCCCGCAACTCCGTATAACTGGTCGGTGTCGCTCAACGAGCAATTGGAGAACTCCGTTCTCCTCACCTTGGTGGGGGAGGGACATCTCGCCTATGACGAGCGGGTGAGCTGCATTAACGACCCGGTCGATGCGTACTTCCTATCGGGGGATGTCCCGGAGGATGGGCTCACCTGTGAGGCGTAGCTTTCCTCTCGGCTAGCCTCACTCCATTACTATTAAACGATCCCTCCGGGGTTCGCCGCCTTAGCTCAGTCGGCAGAGCGTCTCACTCGTAATGAGAAGGTCGCGGGTTCGATTCCCGCAGGCGGCTCCGGTTAGGGCCATCCAACCATCGGCCTCATTCACCTGGAGTCTTCGATGAAATCGAAGACATGGCGCTGGACGATAAAGGGTCGCTCGGTGAACATTGGGTGAATAACGTCGGTGGCGCGAATCTAGCGGCCAGCACTGCTCGATAATGAGGGCAGGAAGAGGGGTGCGATGCACGCAGCGATCCGAGGTGGAGCCGAGCTAATCGGTACGGCTTTGCTGGTTGCAGCTGTCATTGGCTCGGGAATCATGGCGGAGGCATTGACCTCAGACGTGGGACTGCGCCTGCTACTTAATCAACTCTCGACCATCCTGGGGTTGGGGGTGCTCATTGCTGCTCTAATGCCGGTATCGGGGGCCCACATCAACCCGGTTGTCACCTTTGCCTTATTTCTGAGGCGTGCTTTGTCGGGGGCTGACGCAGTGATGTATGTGCTCGCGCAGCTGCTCGGTTCGTTGGGTGGCGTTGTTCTTGCCCACCTCATGTTTGGCGAGGTGCTCATCAGCATCTCAGGTCAGGTTCGGCTCACCACGGGCACGTTTGTCGGCGAGGTTGTTGCCACTGCGGGTCTGCTTGCCGTAATTATTCTGCTCGAGCACCGCGGGCAAGAATCTGTCATTCCGCTCGCGGTGCCGGCCTGGATTGGATCGGCTTTCTTCTTCACTTCCTCGACAGCGTTCGCAAACCCTGCTGTGACCCTGGGCCGAATGTGGACGGATTCCTTTGCGGGGATCGCGCCGCTCTCTGGGCTTGGATTCATAGGGGCTCAGCTGGTCGGAATGGCCCTTGCCCTGGCTCTTGTTACACCACTCGTTGCTGGATCGAAGGAGAAAAAGAATGGCTGACAAGCCCACTGTGTTGTTCGTCTGTGTTCACAATGCTGGGCGGTCGCAGATGGCTGCTGGATACCTCCAACATCTCGCTGGGGACCGAATCGAGGTCATGAGTTCCGGCAGTGCACCCAAAGATTCGATCAATCCGGTTGCTGCTGAGGTCATGCTCGAAGAAGGAATTGACATTCGAGCCAATGAGCCCAAAATCCTGACTGATGAGCAGGTCCAGGCCAGCGATGTCGTCATCACCATGGGTTGTGGTGATGCGTGCAAGTTTTATCCGGGGAAGCGCTACGAGGATTGGGATCTTCAGGACCCTGCGGGTCAAGATGCCGACACTGTTCGTGCCATCAGAAATGACATTAGGTCCAGGGTCGAGTCTTTGATCGAGAACCTCCTCGGCCCGAGTTAGAGGTCGTCCGCCCTGGTGGCGAACCGGTCGAGATGGCTATGATGAGGCGAACACTTCATCGCCGACGTGATCGTGGGCGATGCCCTACCCGGAAAGAGTAGAGATGCCCCAACGCCCGTGGCTCGATCACTATCCCGCAGATGTTAATCCTGTTCTTCAGGACGTCACCCTCCCGCATGTCCCGGCTCTCGCCCGAGCGGCAGCCGCGACGTATGCGAACACCATTGCCTTCACCCAGGTGATGGCCAACGGTATGAATGGTTCGCTCAAGTACCGCGAAGTGGATGTCCATTCCGACAATTTCGCCGCCTACTTGCGAGAGACCTTGGGTCTGAAACAGGGCGACAGGGTCGCCCTGCAGATCCCGAACTCTCTGGCGTACCCGATTGTGGCTTTCGGAGTCATGAAGGCCGGTTTGGTCTTGGTGAACACCAACCCCCTGTACACCGCATCGGAGATGACCCACCAGTTCAAAGACTCAGGAGCAAAGGTCCTGGTCGTCAGCGATATGTTCGCTGACCGCCTCCCTGAGGTTCTCCCTCAGACCGACATTGAGACTGTCGTGACAGTGCGTATTTCGGAATTTTTCACCCCCGTAGTTGCCGGCGTTATTCGGTTGGTCCAGAAAGTGTGGTCGAGAACTCTTCCACCCATTACCGTCCCCCACACCTCGTTCCAGGACGCGCTGAAGGCTGGAGAAAAAGTCTGCTCCAAGGCCCAGGCAGAGAGCTACCTGGAGGGAGTCGGGCCTGACACCCTGGCGGCTCTGCAATACACCGGCGGAACGACCGGTGTTTCCAAGGGAGCCATGCTTAGCCACGGAAACCTGGTTTCCAACACCTTGCAGCTGCTGCAGATGAATGGCGACTACATCGTCCCGGGTAAAGAGGTGGCGTTGACGGCTCTTCCGCTGTACCACATCTTCGCTTTCACGGTGAATTTGATGGGCTTCTACCACGTGGGTGCGAGGAACCTTCTGATACCCACCCCGAGGCCACCGAGCAACCTCAAGAGAGCCTTCGAAAACTACAAGATTACGTGGACGACGGGTGTGAACACCCTGTTCAACGCCCTCCTGAACGAACGCTGGTTCATTGACAGCCCTCCCAAGCACCTTAAAGCTTCCGCAGCAGGGGGAATGTCGCTGCACGAGTCCGTAGCGAAGCGCTGGCGTGAGGTCACGGGCACCCCGATTGTGGAGGGCTATGGTTTGACCGAATCTTCGCCCGTGTTGTCGTTCAACCCGCTGGGCGGAATGTTTAAGGACAACAGCATCGGTATCCCTGTTCCTTCCACCGAGATGGTCTGTGTGGACGAGAAGGGTAAAGAGGTCGCTGTGGGTGAACCCGGCGAGCTTATTGCCAAGGGCCCCCAAATCATGCAGGGGTATTGGAACCGTGATGACGAGACCGCAAAGACCTTGAAAGATGGCTGGCTCTACACCGGTGATATCGCTCAGATGGACTCCGATGGCTACTTCACGATCGTCGATCGTAAGAAAGACATGGTGATTGTCAGTGGGTTCAACGTGTATCCCAACGATGTTGAGGAAGCCATTGCCGCGGTGCCTGGTGTCCTGGAAGTCGGTGTCGTGGGTGTCCCCGATGAGAAGTCGGGTGAAGCGGTCCGCGCCTTCGTCGTGGCGTCAGCTCCTGCACCCACCGCTGAAGCGATTCAGGCGCACTGCCGAGAGACCCTCTCGGCATACAAGGTGCCCTCGAGCGTGGTGTTTGTCGATGAGCTCCCAAAGAGTCCCATCGGAAAGATTCTGCGTCGGGAGCTTCGAGACCACGCCGTGTCCCAATCGACCTCCACGAAGGGTGCCTAGTCATGATCGATACGCTGATTTTCCTCGCGGATAACCACCAGCAAGCAACCGTCGTCAATGAGCTCGAAGAAACCCTGCTGAGGGTCTTCATTGTGGTCATCATGTTTGGTCTGGGCGCGGGACTCACCCCGAAAGACTTTGGTCTGGCTCTGCGCAGACCCTGGGGTCTGATCATCGGGTGGGTGACACAGTTCGCCATCATGCCCTTTGTTGCCTACATCTTGATTGTGACTGTGCTCTTCCCGTTCTCGGAACCCGGAGAGATGGTGTGGGTGGCTCTTGGTGCGCTCATTATGGGAAGTGTTCCGGCGGGAACAACGTCAAACCTGTTTACCTATTTTTCGAAAGGCAATTTGGCGCTGAGCTTGACCATGACGGTGAACTCCACACTCTGGGCGTTCATCATGACTCCCGCTGTGCTCCTACTCTATGCAAACTTCCTGGGCTTGGACGGCTCGGTCTCGATTGATCCGATTGAGTTGGCCACGGTCATCCTGGGGTTGGTGGTTCCCGTCGCACTGGGCATGTTCGTGCGCCGCCTGAGCTCCAACGTAGGAGCTGTGCTCGAGCTTGTGGGTGGAGTGTTTGGTGTGTTGTTCATCCCCTTCCTGATTGCGATTTGGGTGCCGAGGAACTGGCAGCTTCTGCTCTCCACCGAATGGCCCACTTACGCGGTGGCCATTGGTCTGGGAGTGGTGGGTATCTTCTCCGCGTATGGAATTGCGAGGCTGATTAAGCTCCACCCGATGAACGCCCGGACGATAGGCCTGGAGACGGGTATTCAGAATGGACCCCTTGCCATTGCCGTGATTATCGCCATCTATTTGGAGACCGATCACGTCGACGAGATCCTTTTGATCCCCGCGCTGTATTCGCTTTTCATCGTGATTGTGTCGACGCTGGTCACCCTGTGGTTCCGCAGAGCAAACCTGGCTGAAGAACAAAAGATTCCTAACCTCCTCTAGGGGTGCAAGGCCGATACCCTGGGCGAGTGTCTTCTCGCCCAGGTATCGAGCGCGGTTATGTTGCTGCGTTCCTCCTGAGTGTTTTTTCGGGTGTCCTCGTAGCGCTCCAATCACGACTCAATGGTGAGTTGGGTGTCGCACTGGGCGATGGTTTTGTCGCCGCACTGTTTTCGTTCACGAGCGGACTCGTCGTGGTGGGGCTTGCTATCACTCTGAATCCGAAGGCGCGCCAAGGCCTGAAAACAGTGCGGGAGGACATTCGGTCGGGACGCCTACCGTGGTGGGCGGCGGTTGGCGGGGCGGGAGGAGCGTTCCTCGTGTTGACCCAGGGGCTCTCCGCAGGAATTTTGGGGGTCGCACTGTTCACCATTGCGGTGGTGACCGGTCAGGCGTTTGGTTCCCTCGCGATTGATACGAAGGGATGGTTTGGCGCTCCCCAAGTGCGGCTCACCGCACTCCGGGTCGTGGGTGCCCTGTTGACCATCCTCGGGGCTGTGATTGCTCTCGATGTTCTGTCTGGCTCCTTGGAAGGCAAAACACTGGCCTTTTTGCTGCCCCTCATCGCGGGCTTTGGAACGGGGTACCAGCAAGCAGTCAACGGTCGGGTAAAGGCGGCAGCAGGCTCCGCTCTCGCGGCGACCTTTGTGAACTTTTCTGCGGGTGCCGTGACTCTCGCGGTTGTGACGGCGATATCGCTCCCGTTCACCGGGGGACCGAGCGCCCTGCCTGATCAGTGGTGGGTCTGGACGGGAGGATTAGTCGGCACCGTTTTTATCACTATTCAGGCCTCGACAGTGCTCGTGATTGGAGTTCTGGGCCTGGGAGTGAGCATCGTGACCGGTCAGCTACTGGGGTCTATCGCACTGGACGTGTTCTTTCCGGTGGCCTCCTCGAGTCTTCATCCGGCAACCATTGTGGGGGCTCTAATTACCCTGGTGGGTTCAGCTCTCGTGACACTCGGGCGAAAGACCTAGGCGCTCTTTTCGTCAAACTCCAGGGCCAGCGAGTTCATGCAGTAGCGCTGACCGGTGGGGGTGCCGATCGCGTCATCAAACAGGTGGCCCAGGTGTCCGCCGCAGGCCCCACACACCACCTCGGTGCGCACCATTCCGAGGCTCCGGTCTTCGTGTAGCTCCACGGCACCGGGTGTGATGGCGTCAAAGAAGGATGGCCAGCCAGAGCCTGATTCAAACTTGGTGTCACTGGCGAACAATTCATTGCCACACCCCGCACACGAATACACGCCCTCTCGCTTCTCGGCGAGGAGTTCGCCCGTCCAGGGTGGCTCGGTCGCGGCTTGGCGCAAGATGGCGTATCGCTCGGGAGGCAGTTCGGCCTTCCAGAGAGCGTTGTCTTTGACTACTTTGTCGACCATGGGCACTCCTTGGCTCGGGGGCGATGAAGGTTCTCCCATTAAACTCGCCCCATGATGTCGAGTCAGGTTATCCAGAAAACCTGGGGTGAATTCACACCTGACGAGGTCTTCGAGATGGCAGTCCTTCGCTC
>JAYOYJ010000049.1:0-1458 GCA_038153485.1 Pontimonas sp.
GTTTTCCCAACTCAGGAACAGATCCCATGGCGAGTGCGATGTAGCCATCCGCTGTTGGGTAAGTCCCATAGGGTGCCTGCAAGAAAGCGTGCGCACTATGAGGCGCACCCCGTTTCACCAGGACACTGGGGTCATTGAGGTGGGCGCTCATGAGCTCAAACTGGAGGTCAAGCATCGACTCCAACAAACTCGTATCGACTCTCGACCCCTCGCCAGTCCGCTCTCGCTTCAACAAGGCAGCAGTAATGCCGTGCGCGAGATGGATCGAGGTGATGATGTCCGCAAGCGCTATCCCTACAGGAATCGGAGGATGCTCGCTCGTACCGTTCAACCACGGCAGACCCGAGATGGATTGCGCAAGCAAATCTTGTCCCGGTCGTTTCGCAAAGGGACCCTCTGCACCGTATCCCGTAATCGACCCATAAATGATGGAGGGGTTAATCTCTCTCACCGCGTCGTATCCGAGACCGAGTCGCTCCATCACGCCTGGCCTGAAGTTCTGAACAATCACATCGGCCTGTTTGACAAGGTCCATAACCTTGTCAAGGTCGTCCGCATTCTTCAAATCGGCGGCGTAGCTTTCCTTATTGCGGTTGGTGATGTGGAACGACAACGTATCGCCGTCTTCGACTATGCCTCCGAAGGCAAGTCCGCGACCAATGTCACCCGTGGGAGGGCGCTCGATTTTGATTACTCGAGCACCCAGATCACCGAGGCGCATCGCTGCCATCGGACCCGCGAGGAATTGGGAGAAATCGAGGACGAGGAAACCCTCGAGCGGACGAGATGACACCATGGCTAGCTCAAACCGAGCTGGTAGAACGAATTCGCGGTCTTGAAGCAAATGTCGTCCTGTTCTGTGGGTGACAAATCCGCGATGGACTCCATCTGGGCGCTCCAGACGCCGACAAAATCGCCATTGAGCAGGGACACCGGCCAGTCACTGCCCATCATCATCCTCGAGGAGCCAAAGTGTTGCAGGCAGTGCTCGACGTAGGGTTTCCAATCAGCAGCCGCCCATCCTGCTCCAGATGCGGTGTTGAGACCAGAATGTTTGACGTAGACATTGGGGCGTTTCGCAAGCTCAGCCATATCCTCAGCCCAGTCATCCCATTGCTTTTCGGCAATATTGGGCTTTGCCATGTGATCGATCACAATCTTGAGGCCAGGAATCGCATCAGCAAGCTCCACCACTGCCCTCGAGTGGGCAGACATCACACTCACCATGTCCAGCGACAAACCACGCTTTGCAACATCCTTCAGCGTCTCGATGCACGAGGGCTGGAGGATCCATCGTGGATCGTCATAGTTGTGAGTGAGGTTTCGGTACCCCTTGACACCGTCGTGGTGAGCGAAAAGGTCGAGAGCTTCTCTGGCTTCGACGGGTTTGTTGAAGGGAACCCAGCCGACAACGCCAGAAACATGGTCGTAAGCCCTCATCACGGAAAGCATGTAGTA
>JAYOYJ010000049.1:1468-9396 GCA_038153485.1 Pontimonas sp.
AAATTAGTAGGTGTCGTCATAGGTATCGGCCGCCTGGACAAGGACAGTGTTCGAGACACCGGCCGCTACTCGGTCTTTCTCGACGTCCTCGGGACGATAGTCCGCATTGAGGATGCCGTATTCGGGAACAATCCAGTCGTAAGCCCGTTCGGAGAGCACCCAGAGGTGCTGGTGTGTATCGACACAGTGCGCGGGGGTATGAGCCATCGTTGGTTCTCCTTTGCTATAGCGGTTTCTTCTGAACGAGATAGATGTGCGTCAGCGCCATCACGAGCTCGCCCTTCTGGTTGGTGACCTCGACTTTCTCATCGACGAGACCAAACTGATCGGGGTTCTTTGCGTACTCCCGCTTCTCTGCGATTGTCGCGTGAGCGGTGATGGTGTCGCCAATAAAGACAGGTCGAATGAAGCGAATACCGTCATATCCGTAGCTCATCGCTACGTCGTTAATCTCTCCCGCGAGCATGCCGACCGCGACTGACAGAATCAATGTCCCGTGCGCAATTCGCTCTTTGAACGGTTGTTCTTTACAGAATTCGGCATCCATGTGGTGGGGGTAGAAATCCCCGGTTTGACCGGCGTGTAACACTATGTCTGCCTCGGTGATGGTTCGCCCATGGCTGTGGTGATTGTCACCTTCGGTGTATTCCTCGAAATATTGCATTAGCTCTCCACCCGCTCCATCAATGCGTCGCGATGCCCCTGTAGCTTGGTCCAGTCTGACGGGAGGTACTCGCCCCGCACAAGCGCCTCGTGGATGACCTGGGAAGAATCGAACTGGAAATCGGGCCAGCCCACCAAGCGGGGGCGCACCCAGGACCCCTCTATCGATCGAAGCGTGTTGCGGAAGAAACCGTGGGTGATGTCGTTCATCCGAGGGGACAGCCACGCTCGCAGGTTTCCTGGCTGGCCGTGACGCTCAGTGTAAGGGCCCCTTTGCGCCTCGGCAGAAGATAGGTAGACGGCGATACGCGCGGCAAGCTCTGGATGTTCCGAATGCGCTGACACGGCGATTCCCGCACCCCCTAATTGACTGCCCGTGGCTCGACCATCAAACGAAGGCACATCGTCATAGGCGAGGACCCGAACTCGAAAGCCTTCTCGAGAATAATTCGTGTAGCCATATAGGGGCGCTGCATAGGCATAGTCATCCGAGCCAACCAATCGCTCTGAGATTTCAAATGGATTACTGGTGGCACAAAACTTCGGTACGAGAGATGCGAACCGAAGCAAGAACTCCATCACCTGACCGGTGGTCTCCTCGTCGAGTACGTCCGCCGCAGAACCGATCGCATACCCCATTTGTGCGCTCAACGTGGCGAATGAGCTAAAAGCGTCGACTGGTTTGTATGGCCACAAGACTCGGCCCGCCGCCGCATCGATCATGATGTCGTCCCAAAACGGCGGGACTCCATCAACGAGATCGGGCCGATAGACCGATACTTGGGTAGCAGCATCGATGGCGAGCGCCCACACTTTTCCTCGAAACCGATACGACTCGTGAGAAGGCCCCGCACTCTCTCGAGCCAGGCGCTCAAGAGCCTCCGCCGGCACAACATCATCCATGGCAACCACAGCGCCGTCGACGACAGCATCGGGCACGTGAGGATGATCAATCACCATCAAGTCATGTCTCTCCGCAAATTCGCGGACGTGTTGGTCACCAAATTGCAGGAGACTGCGAGCGGTCCACTCGACCGTGACGCCAAATTCTGCATCAAGGAGGTCATTACACGCGACGACAGAATCAAACCCGCGGGGGTGGTCCCACGTCATCCCCTTCAACACTGTGGGGTGTTCCATGCGCTGCCTCACTCTTGCCCACCAGAAGCTATGGTGACTAGCCTTAAATCATGTATCCTATTGTAAATCTGGTTTGAGCGTATTCTGGACTCTAATCAGCCCACCACACAATGACGTTACGAGGTATCCGATGACTAACCCACTCTCAGGCTTAGCTGCCGTTGTCACGGGTAGCGCCTCAGGTATCGGACTGGCTACTGCTCGCATGCTCCACTCTCGCGGTGTCGAAGTCTTCGGTCTCGATATTCAACGCGGTGAGCTGAATGGTGGGATGTCGTGGTTAGAGTGCGACGTCACCAAACCAGACTCCATCAACAAAGCCTTCGCATCCATCGAGAAGGAATCTGATCGGCTGGACATCGTTGTCAATTGCGCGGGAATCGGAGCGATTGGAAGTATCGAAGACGCAACCGAAGATGAGTGGATGCGGGTGTACGACACCAACGTCGTCGGTACGGCGAGAATCGCAGCGAGGGCACTACCGCTTCTGCGTAAGAGCGCGAGCGCGGCGATCGTCAATATCTGTTCCATTGCAGCGACTGTCGGTTTGCCCGACCGCGCGGTGTATTCCGCAAGTAAAGGAGCAGTCTTGTCGCTGACCAAAGCGATGGCAGCGGACCTCATCAAAGACAACATCCGGGTCAACTGCGTCAACCCGGGAACGGCGGATACTCCCTGGGTGGACAGACTCCTGCAACAAGCACCCGATCCCGAAGCGGAGAGAGCAGCTCTCAACGCTCGCCAGCCAATGGGTCGCTTGGTTTCTGCCGACGAGGTTGCCTCGGCAGTGTGCTTCCTCGCAAGCCCGGACCAGGCCTCGACAACAGGTGCTTCGCTTGCTGTCGACGGAGGTATGGACGGTCTGCGAACCAGAGCCAGGACCTAGTCACGAAGAGCAATACAAGCTCTCTCTCCAGAGCTGACTAGACTCTGTGCTACACGGCTCCTAATAGAAGTGGTACCCCGATGGCGGCGAGCAAAGCTACAAAACCCCTCCGGTCACTTCGTACTGTCCTTTCAGACGAGACGTACAGTCGGATTCGCGAAATGCTTCTCACCCACGAGATTGCCCCGGGAGAGCGCATCAACATTGACGCGCTCGCGCGGGACCTCGACGTCTCACAGACACCGGTTCGTGAAGCACTAGCAAGACTCGAATCAGATGACCTCGTCATAAAGGAGCCTCTGCGCGGATACGCTGCGACCGACCTCTTAACCGTTCACCAAATCCAGGACCTCTTTCAGTTCCGGGGAATCATCGAGCCATGGGCCGCGACTCACGCCGCAAAGACCATCGATGATGAAGGTAAACGACGCCTGCACGAAGAGCTAGAACGGGGAAAGTCTGCCGAGGTGCTTGACCCAGAGGATGCCTACGCGGCGATGAGCGAGCATGATTCGCGCTTTCACAATTTGATCGCCGAACTGTCGGGGAGTGAGTTTGTGAAGGACGCCTATGTGCGAACTCACTGTCACCTCCACCTCTTCAGGCTCTATACGGTGTTGAAGACGTGGATGGAAGAGCCTCGAGAAGACGCCGAGGTAGTGGGTGAGCTCTTCGAGTTGTACTACCAGCCCAAGTCCGGGTTCCTGGCGTTCACAGAACACGAGGCAATTGCCAAGGCAATAATGGCCGGTGACGAATCCACCGCATCGAAACTGATGCTCGAGCACATTGAGAACTCCCTCAAGCGGTTCGCGCCCACCATGTCAGCCATAGAAAAAGGTCAGTAGGCCACAGCTTCTGGGGCGATAAGCCCCTGATCGGCAAGTTCCTCGTAGAACGAGCGAGGCACCTCGGTCTCAAACAGCTCAGCGTTTCTCGTAGCTTGGCTCCCGTTTCTCGCCCCCAAACACACAACATCAATGGCGGGGTGCACATACGGGAATTGTGCGGCTACTTGCGGCAACGAGTATCCGTGATCCACGCACACCTGAGCGAGAGCTTGGGCTCGGGAGAGAACGTCTGGAGGTGCAGGCGCATAGTTGTAATGAGCACCCTCGCTAGGTTTTTCTGTGGCCAGAATTCCCGAATTGAATACCCCCGCAGCGACGACCGATACCCCTCGCTCCACTGCGAGAGGGAGTAAGTCATCGAGTGCTGGTTGTTCGAGAAGAGAGAACCTCCCTGCGCACATCACGACGTCGAGGTCGGTCTCTTGCACGAATCGTGCCAACATCGCTGACTGATTCATCCCTGCCCCATACGAGCGAATCATTCCCTCCGAGCAGAGTTTCTCGAGAGCAGGAAAAGCTCCTTCCAGTGCCTCTTTCTCGTGATCGTCGGGATCGTGGACAAAGACGATATCTACGGAGTCCACGCCCATTCTCTCGAGGGACTCCTCGAGAGACGTCATCACACCGTCATAGGAGTAATCAAGAACACGGTGAACGCGATTGGACACCATAAAACCCTGGTCGTCCATCCCGCCATCCGAGGAGGGGTTATCCCTGATCAGTCGTCCCACTTTGGTGGAGAGCAGAAGCGAGTCTCGGCCTACTTGATTAACAAACTTCCCCAGCCTTTTTTCCGCGAGCCCTAAACCGTAGTGAGGAGCGGTATCGAAATAGGTCACTCCTGCGGAACGTGACACCTCGAGAGTGCCCCTTGCGTCGTCATCGCTCACCTCTCGGAACAGATTCCCAATACCGGCGGTCCCCAACGCCACAGAAGAACACCGTATTCCCGCTCGACCAAGGTCGACCTCTCGAATGCTCATATGGTGGCCCACTCTTCTCCATCGGGGAAAGCAAAATACGCCATCGACGCAGACACCATTTCCTGACTCGTGCCAGGGACGTCCGTGGGCCAGTATCGCCCGTGTCGAACATCGACAGGGTCGACGAAATGGTGATGAAGATGGTCGACGTACTCAATCGCGCGATCCTCTTTAGCTCCCGTCAGCGCTACGTAGTCAAAAAAGGCAAGATGCTGCACTGCCTCACACAATCCCACACCACCCGCATGGGGGATTACAGGAATACCGAAATGTGCAGCGAGCGCCACTATTGCCAGGTTCTCGTTCACTCCCGCGACCCTTGCACTATCAATCTGCAACACACTCACCGCTCCAGACTCGAGAAGCTGTCGAGCGACCACGCGACTCGCCATGTGCTCCCCCGTGGAAATCCGCGTCGGCGCTACCGCTTTTTGAATAGCAGCGTGGCCCTGCACGTCATCGGGGCTAGTGGGCTCTTCGACCCAATCGAGACCCATGGGTGCAAGGGCTGAAATCCAGTCGATGGCTTCGTCCACTTCCCACCGCTGATTGGCATCCACCGCGATAGGGAAATCGTCACCAAACGACTCTCGCGCAAGCATTAACCTTCAGACATCGTCATCATAGATCGCTCACTCTATGATCTTCATTCGTGCAAAGACTTAGACCATATACTCTAGGGCGAGACGCACAAGCTTCTCATCGCTGTACCCAAGCCACCCTGGACTTGTCGTGTACGCGGGGTATCCCTGTCGGCGAAGGAGCTCTTTTCGCTCAGCCCTACTCTCATACTGCTCGCGGAGCATGTCGGTCACCCGGTCACGGTTGAGGGCAGTGGAGATGTAGCGATAGTCGATAAGTCCTGCCAGCTGCTCTGGCTCCATATCAGCGAGCAGCTCCCAGAGCGGTTTTTGAGCCTCTTTCGCTTTGATATCCCACAGCGCGTTCACAACGGCACCAATCGCCATGTGCATGACGCCTTTTTCTGGTCCGAGCCACCGCAATTGCGAGTCCCCCGTGAGTTCGAGATAAAGCGCACCCATGTCGTCAAGGAGCTCGTCGAGATTCCGTCCAAACACATAGGGGCGTAACGCTTCGAGGGCGGCCACCTGAACATCATTTCCCCGCCCGATGGTGAATACGGAGGAGTGGCCAAGCGGCCCATCCTCGGAGCCGAACGAGACATAGGCGGAGGAATAGTCGGGGTCTGGATTCATCGCGTCCGAACCATCGAGCTCTTTCGAGGTCGGAAAACGCACGTCACGAGTTTCCCAGTGGGTGACCGTTCTCATCACTCTCCCACTAGTCGTGATGGAATACTTCGGGAATTGTGTGCCACCATTCATCCCCGACTACTTCGTCGACTTGGCGCTGGAGCGGCTTGCAGACTGCCCACCACTCCTGAGTTGTTTCATCCTCGCCCATAGCCGCCATATCGGCGTCCATGTCATCACCAACGTATTCAAAGTAAGAGAACAGCAGCAGGCCGTAACGATAAATCGAGTAGTTCCGAATATTGCACTCAGTAATTTTGGCTAACACCCCCGGCCACGCATTGGCGTGGAGGCGCTCATATTCCTCGACGCCCTCGGGGTCGAGGGCGATAACTGACGCAATTCTTTGAACCTGTGCCATGTTCTTACCTTTCTTTAGAGGATTCCGTGTTTTGTCCACACCTCGCGAAGGTTAGAGCCCCCGAGGAGTTCCTGGAGAACGGTCGACTCACCTCGAGCACGTTCTCTCGCGAAGGAAATAACTGCTTCTTCAAGGGCAGCCGGAACAACGACTACTCCATCGTCGTCAGCCATCACCAGATCACCCGGAGCAATCCGCACGCCCGCTATCTCGACGGGCTCATTCGCTTGGTTGACTTTCATGCGGCCTCTGAAGTCAATGGGGCGGCGACCCACTGAAAACGCGGGAAAACCGAGCGCCATGATTTTGTCTGAGTCTCTCAGATTCCCATCTGTGAGCACTCCTGTGGCACCGCGTCCGGTCGCCGCCGCGCTAAAGAGCTCACCCCAAAAGGCAGACGCATTGGAGTTCCCGGTCGCAATCACGACCATGTCACCGGGCGCAACGCCATCGATGAAATCAATGGCGTCATCGTAGGGTCGCTCGGGGTCCGTTGTCGTGTCCGGCACAAAACGCACGGTCCTCGCCCGGCCATATGCCCGTGTACCCGGAACTAGAGGTGCGAGTCGTTGCTCGAGGACCTGTTCTCTCAGCCCAGCACGATCGCAGGAATCAGACAACATGGGAACCGTGATCGAGGCATCAACCGAGTCTTCTCCAAAGGGAATCAACGCTCTGCCTCCCGTTGCTGGCTTGCTTTGTCTCCGATGACCGTAATGCTACATCCTATAGGTTCTTCGGTATGGGGGTCTAGACTGTGGCGTATGAGTGACTCCTCTCCTCGCTACGACCCCGAGTTGCAAGCTTTTCTCGAAACCAACCCGGATATTGATCGCAGCTCGCTAGCTCCAGAGGGTATCGCTCCCCTCCGTCAACAATTCGTCTCACTGGGACTGGAGGGCCTCATCACAGATCGCGACCTCGAGGCAACCGAATCCATCGTGCGCGCACGCGATGGACATGACATTGCTATGACCACCATTCGCCCGACAGGGTCCTCGTCGCCCTCAGCGGCAATCTTTCACATTCATAGTGGCGGGATGATTGCCGGGGACCGCTTTATTGGCATGGACCTCATGGCCGATTGGGCAGAAAAGCACAATCTTGTGTGCGCATCGGCGGAGTACCGTCTCGCACCGGAGAATCCGGATCCCACACCACTCCATGACTGCTACGACGCTCTTCTCGACTTTGCTCAATCGCTTGACCCGGACACTCCTCTCGTCATTGCGGGAATGAGTGCTGGTGGTGGGTTGAGTGCTGGACTTTCGCTGATGTCTCGTGACCTGGATGGTCCACGGCTCGCCGGTGCGTTGCTGATGTGCCCGATGCTCGACTATCGCAACGATTCTGGTTCGAGTCATCAGTTTCAAAACCTAGGGCTGTGGGACAAGGGAAGTAATGACACCGGATGGAATGCCTACCTCGGCAATTTTCGTGCGAGCGGGACGGTGAGCCCCTACGCTTCTCCTTTTCATGCCCACAACCTTTCAGACCTACCGCCAACATTTCTCGATGTGGGAACCCTCGAGGTTTTTCGATCAGAAATTGTCGCCTTTGCTGAAAAGCTCGCGCAAGCCGATGTTCCCGTCGAGTTACATATGTGGCAGGGAGCATTCCACGGCTTCGATTTGACCTACCCTGAGGCTCAGGTTTCGAGGGAAGCCATGCGGGCCAGGGAGAACTGGTTGTTGCGATTACTGAGGGAGTATCCATCATGACGAATCGTCGTTTTCCGCGGCCGGGGGAGTTGGCGCCGTTGTTGCGGTT
>JAYOYJ010000050.1:0-3975 GCA_038153485.1 Pontimonas sp.
CTCACAAGCCCCACCACCACCAGTGCCGCCACAGCAAAAGCATCGTGATACCTCGCTGTTGGGGCCAGGGTGGCCTCTTCGGCGAGCACAAAGAAGAATGTGGAGAGAGCTGCCGCAAGGCCAATTGCAGTCCCAATGCGTTGCCCCACCTGAGCGAGGGATCCTGCCAATCCGCCCTGAGCGACAGGAATGTCTTCCAGCATCAAGGTTTGGTTGGGAGAGATGACCGCGCCTCCACCGGCTCCCGCCACCGTCATCGCAAGTGCTACAGCAATCGGCATAAGAGGATCTGGGACCGTAAACGAGGCCAACACGACGAGCCCAAACCCTGCGAGGACCGAGAGTAAGCCTGCGACGACGAGGGGGCGACCGCGCTTATGGACGACTTTCCCGCTCCGGTACGACGTGTAGGCAGAAATCAGCGCGAAAGGAATCGTCACCATTCCTGCGATGACGGGTGAGAAACCCAGTCCCTGTTGCAGGAACAGGGTGAGGACGATGAACGTTGCGGGGAGAGCCGCAAAATAGAAACTGGAAATAAGAATTCCATTACGAAACGTCGAAATCCGGAACAACTCAAAGTCGATAATGGCGATCTTTCCCCGCGCGAGGTAGGCCCTCTCCCACAGTAAGAACAGCGCTCCCGCAATGACCATGACCACAAGCCACCACCACCTGGCCGGATCATCAACCTCGGTTCCCGTCGTGAGAACAAACGGCAACATTAGAGAAAACGTGGTGAGACCCAGCAACGCTGTTCCCAAAAGGTCAAAATCCTTCACCGCTCCCGAGGTGTCTTGAGTCTTGGGCAACAGGCGAGAGGCCATCACCAACGCCACAAGCCCTAAAGGAATATTCATCGCGAAGAGCAGGCGCCAACCCACATCATCGCCTCCCACGCCGACAAGAAATCCACCGAGCGTCGGGCCGAAAGCGGTGGAGAGCCCGATAACCGCGCCAAAGACGCCAAAGGCCTGACCGCGCTCACGGCCCTGAAACAGCTGCTGCACGAGACCCAGCACTTGAGGCATCAGGATTCCAGCAGCAAAACCTTGGAAAATTCGTGCCCCGATAAGAAGTTCAATGGTTGCAGCGAACGTTCCCGCTGCGCTAGCCAGGGTGAAGAGAATGAGGCCAAAGAGAAACATCAAACGTCTCGAATAGAGGTCCCCAATGCGCCCGGAGGGCACCAGAAGTAAACCAAAGGCGAGAACAAAGCCGGAGAGCAACAGTTGCACCTCGGTGGCCCCCGCACCCAACACGTCACTGATTGCGGGGATGGCGACGTTAATCTTGGCCAAATCCAAGATGGTGAGCGAAGCCACCCCCACGGCAACCGAATAGGCGCGCCACCTGACGCGATCACCGGAGAGGTAGATGGGTTCGGTCAACGGGGGACCTGAGAGCTTCGACATGCTCTCCCCAGCCTACGCCCCGAAGCGAGCGTTACTCGCCGAGTCTGCGCCTTGTTGCTATTGCTCTCGCGGCCTCTCGGTCGTCCTGTTTTTTGCGCAGCGTCTGACGTTTGTCATATTCCCGCTTACCTTTGGCTAGCGCAATCTCGACCTTTGCTTTGCCATCGAGAAAATACAGTCGGAGCGGCACGAGGGTGTAGCCACCGGCAGACACACGATGGGCAAGCTTCAGAATTTCGTCCTTGTGCAACAAGAGTTTGCGTTTCCTTCGCGGCGGGTGATTAGTCCACGTGCCCTCGTTGTATTCCGGAATATGGACAGCCTCGAGCCACGCCTCGCCGCCATCAATAGTGGCGTAGGCGTCAACCAAAGATGCCCTACCCTGCCTCAGTGACTTGACCTCGGTACCCGTGAGCACAATTCCCGCCTCATAGGTGTCCTCGATCGAGTAGTCATATCTCGCTTTGCGATTGGTGGCCACCACCTTCTCGCCGTTTTCTCTCGCCATGGTGCCACCTCCTTCGTCACGACCCCTGAGCGAGCTCTTCGCGCGCCCTACCGCGCACAATCAGCCCCACAGTCTAACGCCAGGGCTGTGCGCGACCCCAGAGGCAAAAACCTTACGCGCGAAGGTAGCGAGTGATGGAAATGTACGAGGCAACGATGGCAAGACCAATCCCTGTGGCGAACAAGAACGGCATGGCTGCAAAAGCATCGCTTCCCGTGACAAAGACCGTGGTCGGAAGAGCCTCCGTCAGATACCCCTGGACAAAGAATCTCACAATGCTCCACACCGCAATCGATGCCAGCGCCGCACCCAGAGTCGCGGCCACAATTCCCTCGAGAACAAACGGAGTTTGAATGAAGCGATTCGAAGCCCCCACGAGTCGCATAATCGCTAGTTCACGTCTTCTCGAGAAAGCGCTCAGGCGAATTGTCGTCGCAATCAGCAGAGCTGCAGCAACCAGCATCAGGGACGCCACAGCCACCGCTGTCAGGCTTCCCGCGTTCAAGAGCGCAAAGATTTGGTCGAGGTAGCTCCGCTGATCGATAACGCTCTCAACCCCAGGAAGTCCCGAAATTGCCTCGAAAATCAATTCACTTTGCTCAGGGTCAACCAAATTGACCCAGAAAGTTTCCGGCAGGAGCTCGGGTGAAACCAAGTCGACAACCGCGCTGTCTTTGAATTGTTCACGGAAGTTCGCGTAGGCCTGTTCACGGTCCTCGAAGTAGAAACGGTCGATGTAGGGCGCGAGTGTGGCGGATTCCAATCGCTGCTCAATGGCGAGCTTTTGGTCGGGGCTCGCCGCTTGCTGGTCGCACCCTCCCAATGTCGAGAAATCCGTGCACATGTAAATGGCTACTTGAGCACGATCAAACCAGAACGACTTCATTTGGTTGATTTGAGCCTGGAGCAGAATCGCGGTTCCCACGAAGGTCAGAGAGATGAAAGTCACGAGAACAATCGAGACCACCATCGAGAAATTGCGAGATAAACCAGTACCGACTTCTCGAAGGACAAAGCCCAGTCTCACGCCCGCAGCTCCCAGGGGAACGGTGAGGCGATGTCATCGGGATCGGAGGGTGACGCGGATCGAATCGGGGTGGGATCCGCGAGTTCCATTTCCTCAGTGATGACCGGGATGGGAGCGGTATCCATTTCGCCAAGCGGAATAGCGCTCGTCTCATAACCACCCTGGTGCTCATCGCGAACGATGCGACCCCCGGCGATTTCGATGACTCTGCGCTGCATCTGGTTCACAATCCCCGAATCATGGGTTGCCATGATCACGGTCGTTCCCGACGCATTGATGCGTGAGAGAACATTCATAATCCCGGCACTTGTTGCGGGATCCAGGTTCCCCGTGGGCTCATCGGCGAGCATAATTGCCGGCTTGTTCACTGCAGCTCGCGCGATGGCCACTCGTTGTTGCTCACCACCGGAGAGCTCGTGGGGATAGTTTTTGGCTTTCGCCGCAAGTCCTACCGTTTGGAGGATGTCCGGAACCGCGTCGTGAATAAACCCGGCACTCTTTCCAATGACGCGCAAGGAAAAAGCCACGTTATCGAACACGGTTTTTTGAGGAAGCAAGCGAAAATCTTGGAACACAACGCCTAAACTTCGGCGAAATTGCGGCACTTTTCGACTGGGAATTCGACGAAGATCCTGACCCAAGACGTGGACATTTCCCGAGCTCGGGCGCTCTTCTTTCAGAATTAGCCTCAAAAAGCTCGATTTTCCCGACCCGGAAGCGCCCACTAAGAAAACAAATTCGCCAGGGCCAATATCGACGCTGACATTACTCAGCGCCGGTTTGGGCGCGCCCCGATACATTTTCGAGACGTCTTCGAACAGAATCATGGCATCCCAAGCCTAGGTTCATGCAATCGATAAGGCTTCGTGCGACACCCGTTAGAGCGAGGTCATCGAATACCGTGTTCTGCGAACCCCATACTTCCGGGCGAAGGTCGACCTATTCGATATTCCTAAGTCTGAGGTAAAGCCGATCGAAAAAGCGCTTTCCAGCGAGACGAACGCTGCTAACCATGGAAAGGACAA
>JAYOYJ010000050.1:3985-9254 GCA_038153485.1 Pontimonas sp.
CAATTCCCCCTTACGACACCCTGTCAGCGCTCTTGCGCCAACGGATTCCCGCCTGCAAAAAACCGTCCAAATCACCGTCAAAGACGGCACTCGGGTTGTTTACTTCGTACTCCGACCGGAGGTCCTTGACCATCTGATACGGCGCGAGAACGTAGCTGCGCATCTGGTCACCCCAACTGGCGGTGATGACACCCGCGAGTTCCTTCTTTTTTGCAGCTTCTTCCTCACGTTGGAGCAAGAGAAGGCGACTTGTCAGCACACGCAGTGCTGCAGCGCGGTTTTGAATCTGACTTTTCTCGTTCTGACAGCTGACCACGATTCCGGTAGGAATGTGGGTAATGCGGACAGCGGAGTCCGTCGTGTTGACCGACTGGCCTCCTGGTCCGGACGATCGAAAGACGTCCACACGAATATCTGATTCTGGAATGTCAATGTCGGCGGTCTCCTCCATCAGGGGAACCACCTCGACAGCGGCAAAAGATGTTTGACGCTTGCCCGCCGAATTGAAGGGACTCATCCGCACGAGCCGGTGAGTGCCGCCCTCCACACTCAAAATGCCAAACGCATACGGAGCGTCGATTTCGATTGTGGCGCTCTTAATGCCCGCTTCCTCCGCATAACTGGTGTCCAAGACCGTGGCCTTGTGGCCATGGGCGTCCGCCCACCTCACATACATGCGCAGCAACATCTCCGCAAAGTCAGCTGCATCCACCCCGCCAGCACCGGCTCTAATCGTGATGAGCGCAGGGAGAGAGTCGTATTCGCCATCGAGAAGAGTGGCGATCTCCATCTCACCGAGAATTCGCTCCAAGTCATCGAGCTCGCGATGAACTTCGTCGACTGAAGCCTGATCCCCCGCTTCTTTAGCCATTTCGACAAGAACATCAAGATCATTCAAACGAGTCGACACCTCGGTCACCCGGGCGAGCTCACTTTGTCGATGGCTCAAAGCACTCGTCACCTTCTGGGCGTTATCCGTGTCCTCCCAAAGTCCAGGAGCTGAGGCCTGTTCAGACAGTGCGGCAATCTCAGCACGGAGGTTCTCAGGGTTCACCACAGCCTCAATGGTCGAAAAAGTGGATCGAAGCGCGCTGATTCGCCCAGAGACATCGAGGTCTGACATAACCCCTTCAGACTAGCCGAGCGCCTAAAAACTCGAGCTCGGGAGGTCCTTCTCACCCTCCACGATCGCCTCAACCACGCGCGCCGCGACGGAAGAGGGGGCAAGCCCCGGCGCAAAGGTCGGAGCAGAACCAGCAAGAGGATGCTTCGACAGCTCTGTCTCCGTGTGGCCGGGGCGAGCATCAATCATGCGGATACCGGCACGACGCAATTCGCGACCCGCAGCCACACCATAGGCGCGCAAGGCGCCCTTGACGGCCGAATAAGCCGCAATACCCGCGGTGGGCGCCTCAGCGACCACGCCACTGAGAGTCAGCGCAAAGGGTGATCTCCCGGCTTCTGCGCTTGCGGTGAGAGCTGGGGTAGCCTCCCGAAGCACGCTCATCCATCCCCTCGTGTTGACCTGCCACAAACGCTCAATCACCTCATCGGAGAGTTCCGAAGTCGACCCAAAAGCCACCGCGCCCGCGGCATAAATCACACCATCGAGCTTTCCGTGGGCAGACACAGCGCTCGCAACAGCGTGTGCGGGGATTCCAGGGCGGGTGATGTCACCGGCTACCAGTGTTCCAGGGATTCCTACACTCGAAAGCCTCCCCTCATCTCTGGCCACGAGGGTGAGTGAAGCCCCAGCCTCCGAGAGAAGTCTCGATATTTCTCGACCGAGCCCGCCAGTAGCGCCGACAACAAGAATTGATGCACCAGAAATGACCGTCATGATGCTCATGCTCACAGACCAAGCTCCATGTCTGCCGAGAGGACTATCGAAGGAAGGTTTGAGCTCGAGCTTCCACCCGAATCCGCAACGCCGCCGCCAAACCATCGAGGCTCCGCAGTGATGGGGAGAACTTTCGGATATTGATAGACCAGTGCTCTCTCGTAATGTCCGGTATGACGACGTGAAGCCTCGAACCATCCGGGAGTGAGGCATCGACAAACGGACTCGAAACATCGACTCGGCGCCCAGTGAAGCGAAGTGTTCTCTCAACAAACGCTCTGATATCCATGGCAGATACATCCATCGGCACAGGCCTGGAAACGCCGCCCTCGGCGACAAGAACCTGGTTTGGCCCATTTACCCAGACTTCTTCGAGGCTCGGATTCGCCACCAAATCATCGAGGGATGTTGGGCTCTCACCCACCACGGTGGTCATGCCACCACTGTGCCTCTCGGGACATGGTGGCGTCGAAAGTTATCCCCAGCTAAATACCGAGAAGTGCTCCCGCGACGACAAAGTAGATAACGAGACCCGTCGCATCGACCAGGGTGGTCACCAATGGAGCCGATATGACCGCAGGGTCAATGCTGAGCGCTCTCGCCATCAGCGGCATCAAGGACCCCACGGTGGCGGCCCAGATGCACACGAGCACGACGGAGATTCCGACAACGAGACCAACCGGTACTCCCGCCACAATCCACCCTGCTGCAACAGCCAAAGCCCCCAAAACCAAACCCAGCAGCAAACCAACGCGTGATTCACGCCAGGCGACCCGTAATGCGTCGGAGGGTCTGACCTCCCCGACTGCGAGTGCTCGCACCGCGCTCGTGGCTGCCTGAGCACCCACATTTCCCCCCGTCCCCACCAAGAGGGGAATAAAGAGAGCCAAAGCAGTCACTGCTTCCAGGGATGTCTCGAAGAGTTGCAACACTGAGACAGTGAGAGTCGCGGCAACAATCAGAATCAACAGCCATACAATACGCAAGCCCGCCAAACGAATTGGGCTCGCAGAGAGATAGTGCCCGGTGGAGGGCAACGTTGCGGACTGTCTCGCGACATCCTCGGTGTCGGCCTCCTCGATAATCTCCAAGGCATCATCCACGGTGAGAACACCGAGGACGCGGGTCTCCGAGTCCACGACAACAAGACCGAGTCGATTGGTCTCTTGAACGAGTCGAGCCGCGCCCTCCGCATCATCGGTGACCGACAGCGCAGGAGCGCTCTCATCCGCCAGATCACCCGCGGACAACTCTTCATCCGCCATCACGACCTGATTGAGTTCTACGACTCCCACAAGCTTCCGGGCTCGATCAACAACGGCCAAAATATCGATGGTTTCGGCGTCTTGTCCTTTGCGCTTGATGACTTTCACGATTTCAGGAACAGGCGTTGATTGGGGAATGGTGACGACCTCGGGGCTCATCACTCGACCCACTGAGTTCTCTGGATAACCCAAGAGCGATGCAGTCATGGCGCGTTCTTTGGGGCTTAGACCCTGGAGGACTCGGTGGGCAAAAGAGGCGGGAGCCTCGCCGAGCATCCGAGCTCGGTCATCGGGGTCCATGGATTCAAGAATTTCCCGAAATGCTTGATCGCGCATCCCATTGAGCAGTTCCTGTTGCTCGTGAGTGTCCAATTCTTCAAACACTTCCAGAGCGCGGTCTCGATTGAGCAATCGCCAGACCAGAGCCGATTGAACCGAATCGAGACGGGTGAATTCTTCCGCGATGTCGTGCGGTGCTCGCTCTTCTAACCAGGTGGCAATGTTGCCCACCTTCCCGCTGGAGAGCGCTTCACGGAGATCCTGATCCTGGGTGTCGTCCATTACGACTCACTCTCAGAATCTGCCATTGCCTGGAGGGCTTCAGAGTGCTGTGCTGCGTCCACCACGACTCGGTATGACTGAGCAATCACCTGCTGCATCGATCGATACAGGCGCTTGGGTGCCTTGGAGAAGGTAAAAATCAGCATTCCCGCGACCATGCCGACCCCGGCACCAATAAAGAGCCCACCCACGATGGGGGTAATGATGTCGGTGGGGCTGATGATGACATAGACCAAGCCTGCGAGCACACCCAACCAGGAACCACTCATCGCGGACGACAGCGCAGCGCGACCATAACCAATTCTTCCGGTGACGCGTTCCACCAGAGTCACATCCGCTCCCACAATAGAAAGGGCCTGGGCCGGGACCCCTTTGGTCACCAGAGAATTAACCAGGGCTTGGGCCTCCGGATAGCCCGGAAAAGACGCTAGGGTCTCCCCTTCAGGGATCCGAAAAGCGGCGTCGGATCGACGCCCTCCGAAGCGATTTGTCTGGCTCACCCCACCATTCTCACATCCCTCTGGCTTAGGCTTGACACCGTCGCAGTCTGAGGAGTTTTCGTGGCGATCACGGTCGAGACCATAAATCTAGCGCTATCCACTGTCATCGACCCCGAGCTTCGGCTTCCGATCACCGAGCTTGACATGGTCGATTCCGTGTCCGTCTCGGACACGTCCGTAAACGTCAGTGTCCTGCTCACAATTGTGGGGTGCCCAGCGGCCGCGGCCATTGAACGAGACGTTCGAGAGGCTCTTGAATCCGCTTCAGGCGGTCTCGACATCACACTCTCAATGGGTGTTATGAGTCCCAAGCGCCGCGAAGGACTGATCACCAAGCTTCGATCGGGATCTCACACCCATCGTGCGTTTACTCCAGATTCACTGACAAGGGTGGTCGCCATCACGAGCGGTAAAGGTGGTGTGGGGAAATCCTCGATTACCGTGAACCTTGCGGCTGCTATCGCGAAGCGAGGGTTTCGAGTGGGTGTCATCGACGCCGACGTGTTCGGGTTCTCGATACCAGGTCTCGTCGGTTTAGAGGAGGCCACCCCAACACGCATCGACTCCATGATCCTCCCTCCGATTGCGTTCGACATGAAGGTCCTCTCCATCGGAATGTTTCTTGAATCAGATCAGGCTGTTGCATGGCGAGGCCCGCTCCTCCATCGAACCCTGGAGCAGTTCTTGACCGAGGCCTACTTTGGGAATCTTGACTTTCTCTTCCTCGATCTCCCGCCGGGGACCGGTGATATCGCCATATCGGTGGGGCAATTGCTCCCGCATGCGGAAATTCTTGTGGTGACCACACCACAAAAATCTGCTGCAGATGTCGCGTGGCGCTCCGGTGCTGTCGCGCGTCAGACCGGCCAGAAGGTTCTGGGTGTGATCGAGAACATGTCTCCCAACACTCTGGCGGATGGAACCCCACTCGACGTCTTTGGATCCGGTGGCGGACAGGAGGCAGCTACCAAACTGGGGGTTCCCCTGATAGGCAGTGTCCCACTGGCATCCGAGCTCCGAATTGCCGGAGACGCAGGAGTCCCTCTTGTCGTGAGTGACCCCAGTTCACCTGCTGCTCAGGAGATTGCACGGGTGGCTGACAC
>JAYOYJ010000051.1:0-9236 GCA_038153485.1 Pontimonas sp.
TCTCAACGCTGGGGCTCTCCTCGTCGTCGAGTGGCTCATCCTCGGCATCGCCCTCGGTCTCGGACTCGTCTGCTGGTGCTGGCTCTGGCTCCTCGACAATGGACTCCTCAGGTTCCTCACTCTCGAGAGGACCCGGGTCTCCCCCGTCAAAGATGATGCGCTCTCTGGCGATCAGAGACTCTGCCTCGTCCCCCAAGACGTGTCGAACCGTGTTCTCCCAGTCTGCGAAAGCCTGCTCTTCCTTCTCCTTGAGTGCGACCTGCTGCTCCAGCTCGGCCATCATGTCCGCAGTACTGCCCGCATGCGGGTCACCGAATTTCTCCAAAATTACGGACTCCGCGAGCGATGTTCGAACTGGGGGGTCAGGAATGCTGCCGGGCTCGTCAGCTGTGGCGTCATTGGGAACATCGTCAACGATGGGAATAGCGCCGGTGAAAACGACGTCATCGGAGAGCGGCTCGAAAGTTTTTCGGCGAGGACCCTCCGGGACTTCGTCGTCCAGGGGCTCGTCGGTCATAGCCTCAAGGATAGAACCTCACGAACGCCTTTGGGGACCCTTCGTCACGGAGAAGACCGCGAGAGAGGCTAACACCAGCACAATTCCCAGGGCGGCCGAGCCTCCCAGAATCTCTCCCACGACGACGAGGGCGAGAACAGTCGCGACAACCGGCTCCAGAAGCGCAATGGTCGCCACGGTGCTGGCCTGCAACCTGGCAAGCGCGGAGGTAAACGCAAGATAGGCAATCACCATGGGCCCGATGACGAGATAGGCGGCGAGCCCTAACCGCTCGGGTGAGGCCAGTAGTGGGGCTCCGGTCGTGGCGAGGATCACCAGAAGTACGGGCGCCCCCGCCCCGAACACTCCACCAGCGACAGCTCGCGGTCGGTGCCCCAGATCCGCGAGTTTCCCGAAAACATAGGTGTAAGCACCATAAGAAACACCGGCGAGAGTGGCGTAGGCCACCCCTAGGGTCACGTTGCCCGCCTCTCCCCCGCCAAGTTCGACGCCAGAGCCCGCCATCACCGCTATGCCGACGACGGCCGCGGTGGAGGCTAGCCACCAGCTGGGCCGTGGTCGAGTCTTCTCTATTCCCCATTCGAGGAGCGCGGCCGTGAGGGGGCCAAGCCCCAACGCCACAACATTTCCCAGCGCAACGCCCGCACTCGCCATTCCGGAATAGAAAGCGAGGGGGTATGTCACGGTTCCCAGTGCACCGACTATGAGAAGGGAGCGAGCTCTGCGATCACGCCATAGGCCGAGCGTGTCTCGTCCACCCAACAGAGCGAGGATGACACCTCCCACCCCCATCGTGAGTGCTCCGATTGCCAGCGGTGAAACGTCAGGGCCGAGAAAGAATGCTGCGGTTCCGGTGGTTCCCCATAGGCTCGCGGCCAGGACAACCCACCCCACGGAGCGCCGCATAGCTGGCCTTTCTGCCTGGAATACACTGGGGACGCCCTCTCACGAACGTCGGAGACATCATGACATCCCCCACTCACGCTCACTGGCTGGAGCTTCGCAGAACGATTGTCGTGTCGCAGCTAGCCCCCACCGGTCTCTTGATTTCGACTATTGCTTTGCTCCAGTTTGGCCTCGCAGAGACCGCGCTGGCTGTGCGGATTGCCGCAGCAGGCATCCTTCTGGCTTCGGGAATCTTGGGAGCTCTGGTCCAGTTCCAGTCGGCGCGGGAGGCGGAAACTCTGGGCCGGGAAGATTCCTCCCTCCAGAGCCACGCGAGCTGGATGTGGGTCGTCAAGTACGTAACGCCCGCCATCTTCGTGGTGATTTATCTCGCGCTGATGGTGGCACTGTTCGGCTGAGTTTCTGGTGGGCCCGGAGGGACTCGAACCCCCGACATCCACGGTGTAAACGTGGCGCTCTAACCAACTGAGCTACAGGCCCAACGCTTCATGCTAAACCACCTGAGCATCACGCTGGACACATTTCGGTGACCCTGCGTCAAGCGCTACTAGACTGAGAGCTCACCTCACGCGGGCAACCCCCGACAGGTGGCATGTCCCGATCTACCAGACACAGGAAGAGGTCAGGGTGGCTGTCAACGACCAAGATCCCTATTCGTTCAACGAGATGGACTCGGATCCCACCGAGACCACGGAGTGGCGAGAATCACTGGATTCGGTCGTAGCCCAGTCGGGTCATCAGCGTGCGCGCGAAATCATGCTGAGTTTGCTCAAGCGCTCCAAAGAACTTCACCTCGGTGTTCCTATGGTTCCCACGACGGACTACCTGAACACCATCGCTCCCGAGAACGAGCCCGACTTTCCCGGTGATGAAGAGATCGAACGCCGGTACCGTGCCTGGATTCGCTGGAATGCGGCCATCACCGTGCACCGGGCGCAGCGACCGGGTATTGCGGTCGGTGGTCACATCTCGACCTATGCCTCCTCCGCAGCCCTCTATGAGGTGGGCCACAACCACTTGTTCCGCGGTGCTGATCACCCCGGCGGCGGGGACCAAGTGTTCTACCAAGGTCACGCATCTCCGGGTATGTATGCCAGAGCATTCCTCGAGGGCAGGCTCTCCTCGGAGCAGCTCGATGGATTCCGTCAAGAAAAATCTCACCCCAGTGGAGGTCTGTCGTCTTACCCTCACCCGAGGCTCATGCCCGAGTTCTGGCAGTTCCCGACGGTGTCGATGGGTCTTGGCCCGATCAATGCGATCTACCAGGCTCAACTGAACCGCTACCTCCACCACCGCGGCATCAAGGACACCAGTGCGCAACACGTCTGGGCATTCTTGGGTGATGGCGAGATGGATGAGGTGGAAAGCCGGGGTGCGCTGAAACTCGCAGAAAACTATGACCTGGAAAACCTGACTTTCGTCATCAACTGCAACCTGCAGCGACTCGATGGTCCTGTTCGAGGAAACGGAAAGATCATCCAAGAGTTGGAGAGTTTCTTCCGCGGCGCTGGCTGGAACGTCATCAAGGTTGTGTGGGGCCGCGAGTGGGATGCCCTGCTCCAGGCGGACAACGACGGTGCTCTGCGAGACCTGATGAACCGCACCCCCGATGGTGACTACCAGACTTACAAAGCCGAAAGCGGTGCCTATATTCGGGAAAACTTCTTCGGTCGCGACCCCCGCACGCTCCAGATGGTCGACCACCTCTCTGATGACGACATCTGGAAGCTCAAGCGTGGAGGCCACGACTACCGCAAGATCTATGCCGCCTTCAAAGCGGCGACCGAACACAAAGGCCAGCCGACAGTGATCCTTGCGAAAACAGTGAAGGGCTACGGCTTGGGGCCAAGCTTTGAAGGTCGAAACGCCACACACCAAATGAAGAAGATGACGCTCGAGAACCTGAAGACGTTCCGAGATGACATGCGTGTGCCGATTTCGGATTCAGAACTCGAAGCCGATGTCTACCAGCCGCCGTACTTCCACCCCGGGGAGAACGACGAAGCCATCCAGTACATGCACGAGCGCAGGCGAGCTTTGGGAGGCTACCTCCCTGAGCGTCGCTCCAAGTACACCCAGGTTTCACTCCCGAGCGCTGAAGTCTATGAGAGTGCTCGCAAGGGCTCCGGAAAGCAAGAAGTCGCTACGACAATGGCATTTGCCAGGCTTCTCAAGGATCTGCTGAAGAACAAAGACTTTGGGCACCGGCTGGTGCCGATCATCCCCGATGAAGCCAGAACCTTTGGTATGGATGCCTACTTCCCGAGCTCCAAGATTTACAACCCGCACGGCCAGGGCTACACCTCTGTCGACCGCGAGCTCCTGCTCGCCTACAAGGAGAGCCCTGAAGGACAAATCCTCCACACCGGTATCAACGAGGCGGGAGCGTTTGCAGCGTTCACCGCGACAGGAACCTCGTATGCAACCCACGGTGAGCCCATGGTTCCGATCTACGTCTTCTACTCGATGTTCGGATTCCAGCGCACCGGTGATGCCATGTGGGCAGCAGGCGACCAAATGGCTCGAGGCTTCATTATGGGAGCAACAGCAGGCCGGACGACTCTCACCGGTGAGGGACTCCAACACGCCGATGGGCACTCCCCGTTGTTGGCCTCAACAAACCCCGCGGTAATTACCTATGACCCGGCCTACTCCTATGAAATTGCCCACATCGTGAAGGCCGGTCTCGAGCGGATGTATGGCGGGAACCATCCGGACCCGAATGTCATGTATTACCTCACCATCTACAACGAGCCGATGGTGCAGCCCGATGAACCCGAAGGACTCGATGTCGACGGTCTTCTCAAGGGCATCTACCTGCTTAAGAAGGGTTCGCTCCGGGGTGCGCCCACGGCCACAATTCTCGCATCCGGGGTGGGTATGGTGTGGGCGCTGGAAGCCCAGGAGCTCCTCGCAAAGGACTGGTCGGTCAATGCTGATGTCTACTCCGTGACCTCGTGGAATGAATTGCGCAGAGACGGAGTCGAAGCGGAGCGCCACAATTTCTTGCACCCCGATCAGCCGGCCAAGGTTCCCTACGTGACCCAGAAACTCTCCGATGCGCAGGGACCCATCGTCGCGGTGAGTGACTTCATGCACTCCGTCCAGGACCAGATTCGTGAATTTGTGCCCGGCACCTATTTGACCCTTGGAGCCGATGGTTTCGGTTTCAGTGACACCAGACCAGCCGCCAGACGTCACTTCGCGATTGATGGCCCGTCCATCACCGCGAGAGTGCTCCAACAACTGGCGAAAGAGGGCTCGGTCGCGCCGGATGCTCTGCAGCAAGCAGTGACGAAGTACCAACTTCTGGATGTCACTGCAGGAACCAGTGGCTCTGCCGGTGGAGAAGCCTAAGTACTAGCCATCCCGCCGGGGAGGACACCATGAGCCAAGCCATGACCAAGAAGCAAACGCTGGCCTGGTTGCGCAATATTTCGGGTGATATGTCGAGCGCCACCCTGGCGAGGCTCGAGCGCGATCTCCCTTGGTACAAAGACATGCCTCCCAGCAGGCGCTCTGCAGTGGGAATGGTGGCGCAGGCCGGTATCACCTCGTTCATTAGTTGGTATGACTCTCCTGAGGCAACACCCTGGATTGCCTCCGATGTTTTTGGTGTGGCACCTCGCGAACTCCTGCGCTCGGTGAGCCTCCAACAGACTCTTCAACTGATTAAGGTCACCGTCGAAGTCGTCGAGGATTACCTTCACGATTCGCCCCACGAGCTTCGCGAAGGGATACTGCACTATTCCCGCGAAATTGCTTTCGCAGCAGCAGATGTTTATGCAAGAGCGGCCGAAGCTCGTGGCCTGTGGGACGCCCGGCTTGAAGCGCTCGTCGTCGACTCCATTCTGAGTGGCGAGTATGACCAAGAGCTGCCCTCCCGAATTGCGGCATTGGGCTGGACCGGACACGGCGAAGTGTGCGTGATTGTGGGCACCAGCCCACGGATGGTCGATGTGGATGCCATCCGTCGGACCGCCCGGCACCACAACACTGATGTGCTGATTGGCATCCAGGGAAACCGACTGGTGATTGTCGTGGGTCGGAAAATAGACGAGGATGCCGCGGCGGACGATGTGTCCTTCATGGACATTGCCAGCGCGCTCGATGAGTCCTTTGGACCTGGCACCTATGTGGTGGGGCCCACAGTTCCCGCAGTTGTCGATGCCGTGAAAAGCGCAAAAGCCGCACTGGCGGGTTTCTCGGTCGCGAAGAGTCGCCGTGAACCACCGAGACCACTGCTCGCCGACGATGTCCTCCCCGAGAGGGCGCTAGCCGGTGACCCCTTGGCGCGACGTGCTCTCATTCAGCGAATCTACGAACCGCTCCGAGACCACGCGCTCGATTTATTAGGAACGGTCTGGACATACTTCGAAACAGGACATTCTCTGGAGGCCACCGCCAGGGAACTCTTCGTCCACCCCAACACGGTGCGCTATCGCCTCAAGAAGGTTGTGGAGGTGGTCGAATGGGATCCGGGTGAACCCCGAGACGCCCTCACCCTCCACCTCGCGCTCATTCTCGGTTCGATGAGTGAACCCAATCAGGGCTCGGCCACTCCGGGAACCCGGAAACTGTAGGGTTCCTACAGTGTTTTCAGGGCCTCGTGGGCATGTTCCTCTAGCTCAATTGCACACTCTGCAGGAAGACTAGAGACCATGTTTGTCATTGCTGCGCCAGGCCAAGGGTCCCAAAAACCCGGATTCCTTGAGCCCTGGCTCGAAACCCCCTCACACCGGGAGCTCCTTCACGGGTGGTCAGACCTGCTCGGGATTGACCTCGTAGCTCATGGAACCACCAGCGACCAAGCCACCATTACGGACACCGCGATTGCGCAACCCCTGATTGTCGCCGCAGGAATCATGACGGGTCGGGTCCTCCTCGACGCCCTCCCCGCGGGCGCACCACTGGCTTTTGCAGGGCACTCGGTCGGGGAATTTACAGCGGCCGCTCTCTCCGGTGTGTTGAGCGATGAGGACGCCCTGTCTTTGGTGGCGCTTCGAGGTCGAGCCATGGCCGAAGCCTCCGTCGAGACACCGACGAGTATGTCCGCTGTGCTGGGAGCTGAGGAAAGCGCACTCGAGCCAGCACTGGAGGAAGCTGGCCTATTTGCCGCTAACTTCAATGGCGCTGGACAGGTCGTCATTGCGGGAGAAAAAGGTGCCCTCGCGTCGTTCCACGAGAACCCTCCGGCGGGAGTCAGGGTGATTCCACTCCAGGTGGCAGGGGCCTTCCATACCCGATACATGCGGAGCGCTGTCGCAACGCTGTCTGACGCTGCGTCGCAGGTTTCTATCCAGGAGGCAAACTACCCCCTCTACACCAACCGGGACGGGTCTCGGGTGTCCTCCGAGAACGTCGTGCCCTACATCGTGGATCAGGTGGCGAGACCGGTTCGCTGGGACTACTGCATGGAATCCTTCGAGCGAGATGGCATTACCGGCATGATGGAACTAGCCCCCGCAGGCGCACTCGTGGGACTGGCTAAGCGAGCCCTGAAGGGAGTACCCACTGTGGCACTGAACACCCCCGACGATATCTCCGCTGCACTGGACATGGTGAGTGCCTCATGAGTCCGCTATCGCAGTCGCAGGGTAGTTCGTTTACAAGAATTCTGTCGCTCGGAGCGGCCCGTGGAGACCTCGTGGTGAGCAATGACGACATCGCAGGCCCCATCGACTCCTCCGATGAATGGATTCGTCAGCGCACCGGAATTATTGAGCGTCGTCGCTCCAGCGATGCGGAGGAAGCTATTGACCTTGCTGTTCGCGCCTCCAACGAAGCTATCGAGAAAGCGGGAATCCGCCCCGACCAGATCAATGCCGTCATCGTCGCGACCATCAGTAACTCCGTCCAAACACCCTCGCTCGCAGCGCTCCTGGCCGACCGAGTAGGAGCAACGCCTGCAGCCGCCTACGACATTTCCGCAGCGTGTGCCGGATACACCTACGGGATTGCTCAAGCGGATGCTCTTGTGCGCTCGGGAACAGCTGAATACGTCCTCGTAGTCGGTGCGGAAAAGCTCAGCGACTTTGCCAATCCCACCGACCGGAGTATCTCCTTCTTGCTCGGCGATGGAGCTGGTGCGGCCATCGTAGGACCGAGCGATACCATTGGTATCGGCCCCACACTCTGGGGTTCCGATGGCTCAAAATGGGACGCCGTGGGCATGGATCGGCCCCTCAAAGAGGCCTTTGAGGACCCCGAAGGCGAGTTTCCTACCCTTCGCCAAGATGGTCAGACCGTGTTCCGCTGGGCAGTGTGGGAGATGGCAAAGGTCGCCAAAGAGGCCCTTGAGAAATCGGGAGTGACTCCTGAAGAGCTCACCGCCTTCGTCCCACACCAAGCAAATATGCGAATCATCGATGAGTTTGCGAAGCAATTGGGACTTCCCGAGAGCGTGCTCATAGCCCGCGATATCGCCACCACCGGAAACACTTCTGCCGCTTCAATCCCTCTGGCGATGCACCGCTTGCTCGAGGAACACCCCGAAGCCTCGGGAGGTCTGGCGCTCCAGATCGGTTTCGGAGCAGGCCTTGTCTATGGCGCACAGGTCGTCACCCTCCCCTAAGACCGCACGGGCTAGCTCTAAGATTGGAGCCGGTCAGAAATACCGAAAGAAAAGGAAAATCATGGCTCACACCACTGAAGAAGTTCTTGCCGGCCTTGCCGAGCTCATCAACGAGGAAACCGGAATCTCGGCCGATCAGGTCTCGCTGGAGAAGTCCTTCACGGATGACCTCGACATTGACTCGATCTCCATGATGACCATCGTCGTCAACGCCGAAGAGAAGTTCGACGTCAAGATTCCCGATGATGAGGTCAAGAACCTCACCACTGTCGGTGAAGCTGTGGAGTTCATCACCAAGGCCCAGGCCTAGTTCTCGTTCACGAGTCACCATGACTACCGTTGTTGTCACCGGACTCGGTGCGACGTCTCCACTGGGAGGAGATGTCGCGTCGACCTGGAAAGCCCTGCTTGCCGGAGAGTCCGGAGTGTCAACACTGGAGCACGACTGGGTCGAAACATACGACTTGCCGGTGACTTTTGCCGGACAGGCAAAAGACAAAGCTGAGGAAGTCCTCGAGCGACAAGAATTCAAACGGCTCGATCCCTCCGCGCAACTCGCTCTCATTTCTGCGAGGGAGGCATGGGCTGACGCCGGATCGCCTGAGGTTGCCCCGGAGCGAATCCTCGTCGACTATGCCACCGGGATTGGTGGTCTCTGGACTCTGTTAGATGGTTGGGACACCCTCCGCGAAAGGGGACCCCGGCGGGTTCTCCCCATGACCATTCCGATGCTGATGCCCAATGCTGCGGCAGCCGCGGTGAGCATGGCTTTGGGCGGTAAAGGTGGGGCTCGAACAGTAGTGTCCGCGTGTGCCTCGGGGACCGAGTCCATCGCTAACGCGTATGAGCACCTGCAACTGGGGCTCGCCGATGTCGTAGTCGCCGGGGGGACCGAGGCGGTCATTCACCCGCTCCCGATTGCAGCATTCGCAGCAATGCAAGCGCTCTCAAAGCGCAACGATGACCCTGCCCGGGCATCACGCCCGTATGACGTGGACAGGGATGGCTTCGTCTTGGGCGAGGGTGCAGCAACGCTTGTGTTAGAAACCAAGGAGCACGCCGAGGCGCGCGGAGCGAAAATTTATGCCGAGCTCGCTGGCGGCGGAATTACCAGCGATTCCTACCACATCACCGCCCCAGACCCGGAGGGCCTCGGGGCGTCCAGGGCTGTGCTCGCAGCCCTGGAGCAGGCCGGAGCGAGCCCTGACGATGTCACCCACATCAACGCGCACGCGACTT
>JAYOYJ010000052.1:0-9077 GCA_038153485.1 Pontimonas sp.
GGGCAGGGCAAGCAGGCGCAACGCAGTCTGAAGATCAATGGTCTCAATCTCCATCGACTGGAAGAGCGAGGCCGTCTTCGGCTTAGGCGCTGACGCTTTCTTCTTCTTGGGCACATCTTCGGCGGGCTCGTCGGGCTCGGGGAAAACTTCCGTCACATAGGGGCCAAAGCGACCCTTCTTGGCCACGATCTCGAGACCCGTCTCGGTGTCAACACCCAGAACGCGATCAACGACCGGTGGCTCATCAGCAATCTGTTGCGCCTTTTCGGGCGTGAGCTCGTCAGGAGCTAGCTCCAGAGGCAAGTTGACGTTCTTGACCTCACCAGTGTCGGGATCAGTGACCTCTAAGAAGGGACCATACTTCCCGACTCGCAAGTTGATCGTGGGACTAATCTCCAGGGTGTTTAACGCCCTGGCATCAATCTCCTCAGTGGCAGCGAGGGCAATTTCTTTGAGGCCTTGGTGCTCGCCGTCACCGAAATAGAACTTGTGTAGCCATTCACCCCGCTGGTACTCGCCACGAGCGATACGGTCGAGATCCTCTTCCAGCTCTGCCGTGAAGTCGTAGTCAACCAGGTCGGAGAACCGCTCCTGCAGCAAGCGCGTGACCGGGAACGCAATCCATTGCGGAACGAGCGCCGTTCCTCGCCGAACGACATAGTTTCTGTCGATGATGACCTGAATGATGGAGGCGTAGGTCGAGGGTCGCCCGATACCTTTTTCCTCCAATGCCTTGACCAGGCTCGCCTCGGTATACCGGGCAGGCGGTTGGGTGTTGTGGGATTTGGCTTCGACATCGGAGATGGTGATGGCATCCCCCACGGTCAGGGGAGGAAGTATCGCGTCAGCGTCTTTCTCGTCTTTCTTCTCGGCCTCTGCGCCTTCATCGTCTTTACTCTCCTGGTAAGCCTGGAGGAATCCGCGCTCGGTGAGAATCGTTCCCGACGCACTCAATGACGCTTTCGAGAACTCGACACCCTCGGTAGTCGGAAGAGGTTCTGCCTCAATCGTGATCGAGACTGTTTCTCCTTTGGCATCGACCATCTGACTGGCGACGGTGCGCTTCCAAATGAGGTCATAGAGCTTCAGCTCGTCGGAGCGCAGCACTCCCGCTAATTCACTCGGTGTGGCAAACACATCCCCTGCGGGACGAACTGCCTCGTGCGCCTCCTGGGAGTTCTTCGACTTTCCTTTATACAGTCGTGGCTTACTCGGCACGGAGCCATGGCCATAGAGGGCTTGGGCGGCAGCTCTCGCGGCCGTGATGGCCTGTGCGGAAAGCGAGACCGAGTCGGTTCGCATATAAGTAATGTGACCGTTCTCATAGAGACCCTGGGCAATGCTCATCGTCTGCGACGCTGAGTAACGGAGTTTGCGTCCAGCTTCCTGCTGAAGAGTCGATGTCGTAAACGGAGCCGCGGGCCTCCTGGTGTAGGGCTTCGGCTCTACCTTGGTGACCACGGGCGACGCGGCGTCAGATTGAAGCAACGAAGCTACTGCCGCGGCTTCCGTCTCACCCAGCAACACAGCATCACCCTCGAGTTGACCGAGGTCTGAGAAATCTCGACCACTCGCCACCCGGCGGTCATCGAGCTTGGTCATCGAGATGGCAAAGCTCTCGCCCGATGTCTTGTGTCCGGTGGCCTCGATATCGGAATAGGTGGCTGAGACAAACGCGCGCCGCTCGAGCTCGCGATCCACAATCAGCTTGAGCGCCGGCGATTGAACGCGGCCCGCTGACTTGGCCCCACTCACGCGACGCCACAACACCGGAGAGACCTCAAACCCGTAGAGACGATCCAGGATGCGCCTGGTCTCTTGGGCGTCCACCAGTGCAACATCGACATCCCGGGTGGAATCGGATGCTTTCTGGATGCTCTCGGGGGTGATTTCGTGGAAGACCATGCGTCGCACCGGAACCTTGGGCTTGAGTACCTCGAGCAGATGCCAGGCGATGGCTTCCCCCTCGCGGTCCTCATCGGTGGCGAGCAGGATTTCGGACGCGTCTTTGGCCGCACGTTTGAGTTCAGCCACGGTTTTCTTCCCGCGATCAGTCGTTACATAAAAAGGCTCAAAGTCATTGTCGATATCAATACCGAATTTGCCCGCCGGGCCCTTTTTCACCTCGGGAGGCAAATCTCTGGGGTGCGCGAGGTCGCGCACGTGACCTACTGAGGCCATAACTTCATAGTCATCACCCAAGTACTTGCCAATGGTTTTTGCCTTGGCAGGGGACTCGACGATGACGAGCTTCTTCGTGGCGGCCACTCTTCTCCTTGCACCCACACTCATACCCTGGACATTCCGAGGGATTGTGCTGCGTTTCCCATGAGAGGGAAAATCTCAACGGGGCTCACGATACACAACAATTTAATTCCCGCCACCATCGACCACTCCCGCTCTCGCCGTGGCGTGAGCATCCAGAAGGCCCGCTTCAGCGCGCCCGCTAATCACCCAACTCTCCCTCCAGTACTCACACGAGACCAGCGTGAGCTCGCTTTTTTCCAGCACCTCTCGAGCCACCGAACACGGTTCTCCCGGTGTGACGCCGACCGAAACATCCGCAGCGGCGAGAGCTGCCGCATCAACAGCGTGCGCCACCTTTCGCTCGAGAATGACGTGCGCCCCGACACTCGTGGCCACCACACCGAGGACCACAATCGCACCAGCCAGGGCACAGCGGACATGCCTTGAGCGTGACAGGTGCGGCCAGTCTGCGGGGATGGGGCCGAGCGCTCTGTGGAAAACCCGAGTTCCCCGCGGTCCTCGGCCTGTTCTACACTGACTCTGTCGGTGTTCGCTTCGCGCCTCCAGGCAGCGCGACCCGTAGGTATGAAGGATGACGATGTCCGAATCGCAGAAAATTGACAGTCTTCTGAACGAAGAGCGCAGGTTTCCCCCAAGCGCTGACTTTCAGGCAAACGCCATCGCCGGACCCGAGCTCTATGAGGAGGCTGCAGCCGATCGGCTGAGTTTCTGGGCCGAGCAGTCGAGGGAACTCCTCCACTGGCACAGCCCCTTTACCGAGGTTCTTGACTGGTCGAACCCGCCCTTCGCGAATTGGTTTGCCGATGGCCAGCTGAACGTCTCCTATAACTGCCTCGACCGTCATGTCCTCGCAGGCAGAGGTAATCGAGTCGCTCTGCACTTCGAGGGTGAACCGGGTGATTCTCACTCGCTGACGTATGCGGAGCTCACCGCTGAGGTCAAGAAGGCAGCCACTCTTCTGACCTCGCTGGGGATTGGCAAAGGTGACCGCGTTGTCCTCTATATGCCTCTCATTCCTGAAGCCGTGATTGCAATGCTCGCGGTGGCTCGCTTAGGAGCCATCCACTCCGTGGTCTTCGGAGGGTTTAGCGCCGAGAGCCTGCGGGCTCGGATTGATGACGCCCAGGCCACCATGGTGATTACCGCGGATGGTGGTCACCGCAAAGGCTCCGTATTCCCGCTCAAGACCGCCGTGGACCAAGCTCTCGAGGATGGCCAGACGGCGGTGTCCACCGTGCTTGTGGTGAAGCGCGGTGGAAATGAGGTGACCTGGGTCGAGGGTCGTGACCTGTGGTGGCACGAGGAAATGGCACCCATGGTGGCCGACCATGAAGCAGAAGCTTTTGAGGCGGAAAACCCGCTGTTCATCCTCTACACATCCGGAACCACCGGTAAGCCCAAAGGAATCCTGCACACCTCAGGCGGTTACCTCACCCAAGCTGCTTTCACGCATAAGAACGTCTTCGACTTAAACGCGGACACCGACGTGTATTGGTGCACCGCGGATATCGGGTGGATCACCGGACACAGCTACGTTGTCTATGGCCCGCTCGCCAACGGCGCAACCCAGGTGATTTACGAGGGAACCCCCGACACCCCGCACGCTGGACGATGGTGGGAAATTATTGAGAAGTATGGGGTCACCATTTTCTATACGGCACCCACTGCGATTCGCACCTTCATGAAGCTCGGTCGCGAGATCCCGCAGAAGTTTGACCTCTCGAGCCTGCGGGTTCTCGGCACCGTAGGAGAACCCATTAACCCAGAGGCCTGGATGTGGTACCGCGAGGTCATCGGAGGGAACACGACCCCCATTGTGGATACGTGGTGGCAAACCGAAACCGGGGCCATCATGATTTCTGCCCTACCCGGTGTGACCACGGCCAAGCCAGGAAGTGCCCAGGTTCCTCTCCCCGGAATCTCGGTGGATGTTCTCACCGAGGATGGTCAGAAGGTCGGCCCCGAAGGCGGCGGACTGCTGGTCATCACGGAACCGTGGCCGTCCATGCTCCGAGGAATTTGGGGTGATGACGAGCGGTTCAAAGAGACCTACTGGTCGATGTTCGGTGACAAGTATTTCGCCGGCGATGGAGCGCACCTCGATAAAGACAACGATGTGTGGTTGCTCGGTCGAGTCGATGATGTCATGAACATCTCGGGCCACCGCTTGTCCACCATGGAAATTGAATCAGCGCTCGTCGCTAACTCCATGGTGGCTGAAGCCGCCGTCGTGGGAGCTAGTGATGACACCACCGGTCAAGCGGTCGTCGCGTTTGTCATTCTCAAGTCCCGCTTCGTGGGAACACTGAGCGACGACGAGGTGACCGCACAACTGCGAGAGTGGGTCGCCCAGCAAATTGGGGCGATCGCCAAACCGCGGACCGTGTTTGTGGTGGCCGAGTTGCCCAAGACTCGCTCGGGCAAGATTATGCGTCGACTGCTGCGCGACATCGCTGAGGGTCGAGACGTGGGAGACACCACTACACTCACCGACACGTCGGTGATTCGCACCATCAGCGATGGTCTGAAGTAACTAGCTGGCTATCTCCAGAATCAAGTCAACCTCGACAGGAGCATCCAGGGGAAGCACGGCAACGCCGACTGCTGCCCTCGCGTGCTGACCGATATCGCCAAAGATTTCTGCGAGCACTTCAGAGGCACCATTGAGGACCTGAGGCTGACCGATGAAGTCTGGAGCGGAGGCCACGAAACCGTTCACTTTGATGACCCGGGTGACCTTATCGAGCGAACCCAGGACACTGTGGGCGGCAGCCAAGGCATTCAGCGCACACACGCGCGCGAGTTCGGCGGCTTTCGAAGCGGACACCTCAGCACCCACCTTGCCGGTGGCCAGCAGTGCTCCATCGACAAACGGCAACTGTCCGGCTGTAAAGAGTAGGTTCCCGCTGGTCATCGCAGGAACGTAAGCGGCCACGGGGGTGGCAACGGCGGGAAGCGTGATTCCTAGCTCCGCGAGTCTGGCATCGATGTGACCCATTAGTTGTCCTCCTGGACGGGGCGTTTGAAGTATGCGACGAGACCACCTTCTGGCCCGGTCACAATCTGAACCAACTCCCACCCTTGATCACCCCAGTTGTTCAAAATGGCAGTGGTGTTGTGAATGATGAGCGGTGTGGTGATGTATTCCCACTTCGTCATGAGGGACCTCGTTTCACGAAAATCATAGGGTTCCACCTTGTACTCTGAGACATATGTCCGAGAACAAGGATCGGCCTCGCGGCTTGATACAAGCGCTCGCTGGTATCGCTGGATTTGGTGCTCTCGCGGGTGTCATGGTGACCGCGATGATTTCTCCAGCGCTGGCGGTGGCCAGCGTGGGCACGAACAGCGCCGTTGGTGTCTTTAATGCCCTGCCTGAGTTTATTGAGCTGGGCGAACAAGCACAAAAGAACACCTTGTGGGCCCAGAACACCGCGGACCCTGCCGATGGCTACACCCAGATTGCCGAGGTGTATTGGCAGGACCGTGAGGAGATTGCTCTCGAGGACATGTCCCCCTATTTGGTCGCTGCGGCTGTTGCGGGAGAAGACCGACGCTTCTATGACCACACCGGTGTTGATGTGAACTCGGTGGTGCGCGCGGCTCTCGGAAACGTGTTCTCCGGAGACATCGAAAGTGGGGCCTCCACGCTGACGATGCAGTTGGTCAAGAACACCTATATTCAGCGCTCCCAATACCTCCCCACCCCTGAAGAACAGCGAGCGGCCTATCAGGAAGCCATCGAAACGTCGTTCCAGCGCAAGCTCAACGAAATGAAACTCGCGATCGGTATCGAGAAGCGCTACACCAAAGAAGAAATTGTCGAGTCCTACCTCAACATCACCGGCTTTGGTGGAAACACTTACGGTGTTCAAGCGGCAGCACAAAAATACTTTGGAAAGTCTGCGTCGAATCTGACCCCCGCCGAAGCAGCCAGCCTCATGGCCATCGTGCAATACCCGGCGACCAGAAACCTCGAGAACCCGGCCAACTATGCGGCGAACCAGGCCAGGCGTGATGTCATCTTGGCCGCCATGTATGCCGAGGAGTACATCACCGAGGCACAGTATGAGCGGGCTATTAACACGCCTGTCAATAGCTCGTTCGTCAACATTTCTCCCCCGAAAGCGGGGTGTCTCGCGGGTGATGTCTACGCACGCTTTTTCTGCGACTACGTGATCAAGAATGTCGAGAACTTCGAGAGCCTGGGTGCCACCCCCGAGGAGCGCAACGAGCGCTGGCGTAAAGGTGGGTTGAACGTCTACACCACTCTGAACATGTCCCTCCAAACCGCAGCGCAGGATCGGATTTGGGAACTCGTCCCTAATGATGAGGAGCGCTTCGATCTGGGAAGCGCCTCAACCAGCATCGAGGTCACCACGGGACGCGTGC
This sequence comes from Pontimonas sp., assembly GCA_038153485.1. Lineage (GTDB taxonomy): Bacteria > Actinomycetota > Actinomycetes > Actinomycetales > Microbacteriaceae > Pontimonas. The sequence continues at coordinate 6,661 of JAYOYJ010000052.1, forward strand.
TCACCATGGCTCAAAACAAAATCTTCAATGACTCCGAAGAAGGCGGCGGGCTCGAGACCACCGCGGTCAACTTCAATACCGATCGACCCTACGGTGGCTCCAGTGGTTTCCAGGTCGGATCGACCTACAAGATTTTTGCCCTGATCGCCTGGCTCCAGCGCGGCTACGGTCTCAATGAAGTGGTGGACGCTTCCCGGTCAGAACTCGAACAGGCCGGCTTCCTCGACACCTGTGGTGACGGCGGTGGACCGTGGGCTGGATTGTGGGAGTTCAAAAACTCTGCCGACCTGGAGATTCCCTCGGCCTCCGTCTATGAAGCCACCACCAGATCCATTAACACCGCCTACGCAGCTATCGCCGAGCAGCTCGACCAGTGCGAGATTCGAACCGCAGCGGAATCACTCCTCGTTCACCGCGCCGATGGCGGTGTGCTCCAGACCAACCCTTCGGCCGTGCTCGGCACCAACGAACTGGCACCGTTGACGATGGCGACAGCGTTCGGTGGAATCGCAAACGCCGGGGTCGTGTGTCAGCCCATCATCGTCGACCGATTCGTCACCGACGAAGGTGAGACCATTCCCGGTCAAGAATCCTCCTGCCGGCAAGCACTGAGCCCCGAGATTGCCGCAGCTACCGCCTATCCGATGCGCGGTGTGATCACCGGAGGTACCGGCTCCCGGTCTAACCCCGGTGGAGATGTTCCCGTGATTGGAAAGACCGGAACCACGGACTCCCAGGTGCAAACCTGGATGGTGGGCTCCAGCACGAATGTGGCCACAGCCGTCTGGGTGGGCAACATCATCGGTGATTTCAGCTTGCGCGGCTACTCCGGAGGAACAGTCCTCCGCCACGATATTTGGCGCGTAATCATGCAAGATGCCAACGAGCAATACGGTGGCGAATCTTTCCCCAGGCCCTCCAACCGCCTCCTGGAGGGAAGCGGTGTATCGCTCCCTGACATCACGGGTCTCACCATCGATGAGGCCACCGTTCTGCTCGAAGGATTGGGGCTCCGCCTCGAGGTCACGGAAGGAGTTGTTGCTGGCCGCGTTGGACTCTATGAGCCGGCAGCAGGCACCTACCTGGCTCGCGGAATGACCGTCCGCGTCACCGGCGCTGGCGGTGGCGAGCAGCTCGGAAACCTCTTGATGCCAAGCCTCGTGGGGCTCTCCGTGGACCAAGCCAACTCGACCATGGATTCTCTCGGCATGACGGGTGCGCGCCAATACAGTTGTGGACCCGGCAGTGTGGGAAGCGACCCCAATGTGGGTACCGTTGCAGCCCAGAATGTCGGCCCTGGAGCGCAAATTTGGAACTACACGGGGCTGCAAATTCAAGTCTCGTGTGGAATTCTTCCCGCGCCCGGTGATGATGTTTTCCTCGACTGATGACCTCTAAATCAGGGCTCGCTCTGGCGGGTGTGGGAGCCCTAGCACTGGGAGCCGCTGCCTGGGGAACACTCGTGGAGCGAGAGAACTTCCGAGTCCGTCGAGAATCCCTGCCCGTTCTCGATCCGGGGAGTGACCCCATCCGGGTGCTCCATCTGAGCGATATCCACATGGCCCCGTGGCATAGCTCCACGATTGGCTGGATTCGGGAACTCGTTGAGCTGCGTCCCGATGTGATGGTCGGAACCGGTGATTTCTTGGGCCATCCCGATGGTCTCTCGGCTCTCACCGAAGCGCTTATGCCCTTTCGCGGTATTCCCGGTGTGGTGACCCACGGCTCCAACGACCGCGTCGCACCACGCATGAAAAACCCTTTCTCCTATGTGATCGAGCCCTCCAAGCCCCACGGGGATCACTCGGGTGAAGCCTTGGACTTCGAGGGGCTGCTGGCTCTCTATGACACTCTGGGCTGGAGCGATATCGACAACTCGGTTGCCCATATGGACATCCGCGGTAGTGCACTCGAGTGGGTCGGTGTGGGAGATGCCCACTATGGCCTCGACCGCCTCCCCGACTTACCCGGTGCCCTCGATGAAGCCCGGGAAAAGGTGGATGACAACACCACCTCTCTGACCACACTGGGTGTGACTCACGCGCCCTACCAACGCGTTTTGAATGCCCTGGAGAACAACGGAGCCGAAGTGATCTTCGCCGGACACACCCACGGCGGTCAGGTGTGTTTGCCAGGTGGGCGAGCACTCACCACCAACTGTGACCTACCCACCTCCATGGCATCGGGTGTCCATGTCTGGACCCACGCAGGGCGGGCCACCTACCTCGAAGTCTCAGCAGGACTGGGCACCAGCATCTATGCGCCGGTGCGACTTTTCTGCCCGCCCGAAGCCGTTCTCGTCACGCTCGTCGCCGACGATATCGGGTACGCTTGAGCCTTGCCTCACGGGGCAGTTTCACATCACGGGGTGTGGCGCAGCTTGGTAGCGCGCGTCGTTCGGGACGACGAGGTCGCAG
>JAYOYJ010000053.1:0-420 GCA_038153485.1 Pontimonas sp.
CGTTCCTCCTTCACCGGTGTGGAGCTCTTTGATAAAACCATCGGGATTATTGGCTTGGGTCGAATCGGGGCGCTTGTGGCAGAGCGTCTCGCAGGTTTTGGGGTTCGCCTCATCGGCTTTGACCCCTATGTCCAGCCTGCGAGGGCAAGTCAGATGGGTATCACTCTCACCACGCTCGACGACTTGATTGAGCAAAGCGACTTCATCTCCATTCATATCCCCAAGACTCCTGAAACGACGGGGATGATTGGACTTGATGAGCTGAAGAAGGCCAAGCCCACTCTTCGCATCGTTAACGCCTCGCGCGGAGGAATCATCGATGAGGCCGCACTCCACACTGCTTTATCTGAGGGCTGGATCGCAGGCGCTGGAATCGATGTATTCGTTGCTGAACCGCCCAAGGACTCGCCGTTGCTGTCA
>JAYOYJ010000053.1:430-8970 GCA_038153485.1 Pontimonas sp.
TACGACTACAGATCGAAATGTGATGCCGTTGACAGGAATCATTGATGAGGCCGCACTTCACACGGCTCTATCTGAAGGCTGCATTGCGGGCGCTGGTATCGATGTGTTCGTGTCGGAGCCCCCCAAGGATTCTCCATTGCTAAGTCTTCCGAACATTGTCGTCACACCCCACCTAGGTGCTTCAACCGAGGAAGCGCAAGAAAAGGCTGGCATTTCTGTTGCACGCTCAGTCAAGCTGGCTCTGGAAGGGGAACTTGTCCCTGACGCCGTGAACGTTGCGGGTGGAGTGATCGACCCCTCTGTTCGCCCCGGTATTCCTTTGATGGAGAAGCTCGGTCAAGTTTTTGTGGGTTTGTGTGATGCCAGTATCACGAGCGTCCACGTCGAAATTCGAGGCGAGATTGTCGAACACGATGTGAGTGCCCTGAAGCTTGCCGCTCTTAAGGGAATTTTCTCCAGAATTGTGAGCGAACAAGTGAGTTACGTGAATGCACCACTCTTGGCTGAGGCGAGGGGTGTCGAAGTCTCGATGTCGACCGACCCTGTGAGTGACGAATACCGAAATCTTTTGAGTATCCGGGGTGTCTTGGGTAATGGCACAACGGTGTCGGCGTCGGCAACCCTGACCGGTGCTAAACAAGCAGAAAAGCTTGTTGAGGTAAACGGGTATGACATCGAGGTGCCCCTCGCTGAGCACCACATTGTCATGATGTACGAAGACCGTCCTGGGATTGTGGCCATCTACGGACGCGCCTTCGGGGACGCCAATATCAACATTGCGGGGATGCAAATCGCCCGTGACACGAAGGGCGGCAAAGCACTCAGTGTGTTGACTGTGGATTCGAGGGTTCCCGATGAGCTACTCGACCATGTAGCAACTGAGATCCAGGCAACCACCATGGCTCACATCGACATCGTTGATTTGTGATGTCGGGAGCAATTCCTGGGGACCTATCCACATCGCTCGAGGTCTTTGCCAACCACAAAAAAGTCCTAATCGCTCTGGATTTCGATGGCACCCTCGCGCCATTGGTTGATGACCCTGAAGCCTCGCGCATGATTGCTCCCGCTCGAGAAGCTTTAGAGCGGCTGACGGTTCTGAGTGGTGTCACCATTGCGTTGGTCACAGGAAGAGCAATCGACAGTGTGAAAAGGGTCGCCGATCCCCTGGATGAGTGGTTTCTTGTGGGATCCCACGGCATCGAAGTCTTGGGACCTGGCGAGTTCAAGGAGTATCACACCCCGTGGATGGTTCCGAGCAATCTCAGAGAGGAGTTTGAGGCGGTGGTTTCGGCTCACCCCGGTACTCGCCTTGAACACAAACCTTTTGGCCTTGCCTTGCACACCCGAGGGGTCGATGCGAGTGTGGCTAGCCCTGCAGAAGTTGCCGCCCATCGACTTTGTGAGAATTGGCCAGTAGACCTCGTCGTTAGGACAGGCCAAGGCATCGTGGAGTGCTCGATCAAGCAGGCAACCAAGGGGGACGGGATCGAAGACGTGCGACGTCAAACCAGCCCCATCTCGACACTTTTTGCAGGAGATGACCGAACTGACGAGGATGGGTTTGCAGTATTGGGTGAGGACGATGTGGCAATACGGGTTGGTGGCGGTGAGACCATTGCCCCCTATCGATTGCCGGACGCAGAAGCTGTCGCAGAATCACTCTGGCTGATTTATAACCATCGAACTTCTGTGGAATCTCGTTCCTAGCTTTAGGCTGGACGCATGACGCAGTCACTGAATCTCGCGGTAATCCCTGGCGATGGAATTGGACCCGAGGTAATTGCCGAGGCGCTGGAGACCCTAGACGTTGTCTCGGGAGCGGCTCTTGATATGCAGGTGACCCATTATTCACTCGGAGCCTCTCATTATCTGGAAACGGGAGAGATTCTCTCTGACGAGACTCTGCAGAGTCTGTCGACACACGACGCAATCCTTCTCGGAGCAGTAGGTGGTGATCCAAGGGATCCTCAGTTGCAGGGGGGAATCATCGAGCGTGGTCTGCTTCTTAGGCTGCGCTTTGCTTTTGATCACTATGTCAACCTGCGGCCCACCGTTTTACTTCCCGGTATCGAATCCCCCTTGTCTAACCCGGGGGCTATTGACTTTGTGGTAATTCGGGAGGGAACTGAGGGACCTTATGTCGGAAACGGCGGGGCACTAAGAGTGGGAACCGATGATGAAATAGCCACAGAAGTGTCCGTGAATACAGCCCAGGGTGTTTCCCGGGTAGTTCGCTTCGCTTTTGACACTGCAATGGCCCGACGCAAAAAACTCACCCTCGTCCACAAAACCAATGTCTTGGTTCACGCGGGGAGCTTGTGGTCTCGAATCGTGCGTGACCTGCAGAGCGATTATCCCGATGTTGAGGTCGACTATCTCCATATCGACGCCGCGACAATCTTCATGGTGACTGATCCGTCAAGGTACGATGTCCTGGTTACGGACAATCTCTTTGGTGACATCATCACCGATCTTGCGGGCGCTGTCGGCGGAGGAATTGGGATGGCGGCATCGGCCAACCTCAACACTTCCGGCGCTTTCCCTAGCATGTTTGAACCGGTCCACGGGTCGGCTCCAGACATTGCAGGAACAGGAAAGGCAGACCCGACGGCAGCAATCATGTCGGTGGCATTATTGCTCGAGCACCGAGGTTTTCCAGAGCTCGCTGGCAAGATTGTCCAGGCCGTGACTCGGGATGTCGCCGCACGGGCCGATAAATCTGAGGCGCGAAGTACCTCTCACATCGGGCAGGCTATCCGGACTTTGCTCGTGTAGGGAGCCCTGGAAGCGGACCATTATTGCCAGTAGGCTGTCGCGTACTACCCCTCCATTTCAGGATTCAAGAGAGATTTTCATGACGATTTCGCTCCCCATGGCGACTCCCGATATCCAATTCCAGGTCACCCCTAACCCCTCTCCTCTGTCTGATGCAGAACGGAAAGCCGTTCTGGATAATCCCGTATTCGGTACGGTTTTCACCGACCATATGGTTGATATCTGTTGGTCAGAGAAGGGCGGTTGGCACCGGCCACGCGTGCAGCCTTATGGGCCAATTCCGCTCGACCCTGCTGCCTCTGTCCTCCACTACGGCCAGGAAATTTTTGAGGGCATGAAGGCTTATCGTCATGAGGATGGCTCCATTTGGACGTTCCGACCTGACCAGAATGCTCTTCGCTTGCAGCGATCCGCCAAGAGAATGGCCCTCCCCGAGCTCCCTGGCGACTATTTCCTCCAGGCACTCAAAGAGCTCATCGCTGTTGATGGTGCGTGGGTGCCGAGCACACCGGAAACATCGCTCTACATCCGTCCGTTTATGTTCGCGAAAGAGGCATTCTTGGGTGTTCGCCCAGCCAAAAAGGTCGCGTTTTACATCATCGCCAGCCCGGTTGGTCCCTACTTTGGCGACACCGTAAGTCCGGTTTCCATTTGGTTATCGACGCACTACTCGCGTGCAGGAAAGGGTGGAACAGGCGCCGCTAAAGCAGGAGGAAATTACGCAGCCTCGCTAGTGGCGCAGACAGAGGCAGCCGAAAACGATTGCAAACAAGTCTTGTTCTTGGACTCTGAGGAAGGGCGTTACCTCGAAGAACTGGGCGGAATGAACGTCGTCTTGGTGTATAAGAACGGCACGCTGGTCACCCCCCACAGTGAAACAATCCTTCAAGGGATAACGCGAGATTCTGTTTTACAGCTCGCAGAAGATGCTGGTCACCCGATTGAGCGACGCCCGATCACGATTGACGAGTGGCGCGAGGGTTCTGCATCAGGAGATATCGTGGAAGCTTTTGCCTGCGGGACGGCGGCCACAGTGGTTCCGATTGGTCAGTTGAAAGCCCCTGACTTCACTATTGGCTCTGCCGATGCCCCGCTGGGTGAGGTGACGATGGCACTCCGCTCCCAGCTGATTGACATTCAATATGGTCGGGCGGCCGACCCGCACGGGTGGATGCAAAGACTCGATCAGTGAGCTACTCCCCGCCGCTTCGGAGAGTCCTGAGATCACTGTTCTCCCTAGTTCTGGGGATGGTTGTCGGCACGACCACAAGCCTTTACCATTCAGTCTTGTTTCCGTGGGGACTTGTGGTGTCGCTGATTCTCATTGGCCTGGCAATTGCAGGCATGAGGATACTGTTCTGGGAGCGTTATCCGAGCGGGTGGACGAGCGTGGGGATTATTGGTTCGCTCATCATGCTTGCTGGACTCGATGGGAACGGCTCAGTGCTGATCATTGCTGACGCAGCTGGCCTTGTGCTCCTCGGTGGGGCAACGATTCTTGTCGTGGGCGGTCTTGCGTGGCCACGGTTTGCACCCAGAGTGACCCATTACGATGAAAAGCAAGACAGTTTCGAAAGGGCCCGACAGCAGTGACCTATGTAATCGCGCTTCCCTGTGTTGATGTGAAGGACCGAGCGTGCATCGATGAATGCCCCGTCGATTGCATCTACGAGGGTGATCGGATGCTCTACATTCACCCTGATGAATGTGTGGATTGTGGAGCGTGCGAGCCCGTGTGCCCCGTCGAGGCGATTTACTACGAAGATGACCTTCCCGAGCAATGGTCCGAGTACTACACGGCTAACGTCGAGTTCTTTGTCGATGTGGGATCACCGGGTGGAGCTGCCAAAGTGGGTGTCATTCACAAGGATCATGCCGTCATTTCAGCCCTCCCACCTCAGAACTAATCACTGGTGAGCCTCACGCTCCCTGATTTTCCCTGGGATTCGCTGGAATTCCATCGCGAGCGCGCTTCAGCGCACCCTGATGGCCTCATTGATCTCTCAGTGGGCTCACCCATCGACAGCACGCCCAGTGTGGCGATGGGGGGACTCACAGAAGCTGCTAACTCTCCCTCCTACCCATTGACGGCAGGGTCTCCTGGCCTCCGGACAAAAATGGCAGCGTGGTGGGAGCGCCGACGCAATACGGGCCCGATGACCGCCCTCGAGGTCATGCCATCGATTGGTTCCAAGGAGATGGTGGGCTTGTTGCCGACTCTCCTCGGTGTTGGGCCCACTGATTGCGTTGTTATTCCCGAGATTGCCTATCCGACTTACGCGATTGGTGCCCACCTAGCAGGTGCTCGCATAGTTGCATCTGATAGTCCGACAGACTGGCCGGAGGGTACCAAGCTGGTCTGGCTCAACAGCCCCGGTAATCCCACGGGCCGAGTTCGCGACATCGGATATCTCCGGGACGCACTGGCTCGGGCTCGAGAGCTTGGTGCGGTGATCGCGAGCGACGAGTGTTACGCGGAACTCGGTTGGGACGATCGCGCGGTTCCATCGCTTCTGGACCAACAGGTGACGAAGGGCAATCGCTCCGGGGCTGTAGCCCTCTATTCGACTAGTAAGCAATCCAATCTTGCCGGCTACCGCGCGGCACTTGTCGCGGGGGACCAGGGCATCATCCAGGAGCTACTTCACGCCAGGAAGCATCTCGGGCTGAACGTGCCAGGCCCAATCCAGGCAGCGTTGAGCGCCGTTCTTGGTGATGATGAGCACGTCGCGGTTCAGAAGGAGCGATATCGCGTTCGCCGCGGCCTCATTCGAGAAGCGATGATGGAAGCAGGTTTCCGGATTGATGACAGCGAGGCGGGTCTGTATCTCTGGGCAACAAGAGGTGAAGATTGCCTCGAGACCGTGACCTGGTGTGCGGAACGCGGAGTCCTGGTAGCACCTGGCTCCTTCTATGGAGTTGCCGGAGGTCAGCACGTCCGCGTGGCGCTTACCGTGCCAGATGACCAGGCTCGGGCACTTCGCGCACGGTTTTCTGCCTAAGTTTGTCTCCTAAGGACAACCAACCTTGAGTTTTTATGGGTGTCTCAGCCAGTGCTAGCGGGGTCCTCTAGGCTGTAGGGGTGGCCAATCGAAGGGAGAGCGCGTGACTGACTCATCCGACACCGTTTCGCTGAACTTTCCCGGTGGATCTGCGGAATTTCCCGTTATCCCATCCGTTGATGGTGCTCCGAGCATTGATCTCTCAGACCTCACAAAGTACACCGGCTACACCGCTCTTGACCACGGTTTCGTCAATACTGCCTCAACATCAAGTGGGATCACCTACATCAACGGCGATGAAGGCATCCTGCGCTACCGCGGCTACGCCATCGATGACGTTGCTCAAAACTCGACCTTCTTGGAGGTAGCGTGGCTGCTCATCCACGGCGAGCTCCCCTCCCAGAGCGAGTTGGAGGAGTTTGATCACCGCATCAGGCACCACACTCTGCTTCACGAGGACCTCAAGCGACTCTTTGATGCGCTTCCTCACAACGCACACCCGATGTCTGTGCTCTCGGCTGCAGTCTCGGCGATGTCGACCTATTACGGCGACTTTTTGAGTGTCCACGATCCCGAACAAATTGAGATGTCGACCATTCGGCTCCTCGCTAAATTGCCGGTGATTGCCGCCTACGCCCACAAGAAAAGCATCGGCCAGGCGTTTTTGTACCCGGATAACTCTCGTGGCTTTGTCGAGAACTTCTTGTGGTTGAACTTTGGATTAATGGCAGAGCCTTATGTTGCTAACCCGGTCCTGGTCAAAGCTCTCGATCGCCTGTTGATTCTTCACGAGGACCATGAGCAAAATGCATCAACCTCCACGGTGAGAATGGTGGGGTCAACGGAGGCGAACCTCTTTGCCTCCGTTTCTGCGGGAATCAACGCGCTGTCAGGACCACTCCACGGTGGTGCAAATGAGGCGGTTCTCTCCATGCTCGCTGAAATCCGTGAATCTGGAGAAGGTGTCCAGCGTTTCGTTGAGCGAGTGAAGCGAAAAGAAGACGGCATTCGTCTGATGGGCTTTGGCCATCGGATTTACAAGAATTACGATCCTCGAGCTCGTTTAGTCAAAGAGAGCGCGGACGAGGTTCTCGAACAATTAGGTATTCATGACCCTCTCTTGGGGATTGCCAAAGAACTCGAGGAAATCGCACTCGCCGATGAGTATTTCATTGAGCGCAAGCTCTATCCGAACGTTGACTTCTACACCGGTGTCATATACAAAGCCATGGGCTTCCCCACACGGATGTTCACAGTGCTATTTGCCATCGGTCGACTTCCAGGCTGGATTGCCCACTGGCGAGAAATGAATTCAGACCCCAACACAAAGATCGGCCGACCGCAGCAGCTGTATGTAGGGCCAGGAGCAAGGGACTGGCCCAATAGATAAGGCTAAGTGTGTAGGGCGTTGTTGAGCTCGACACCCGAGCCATTTCGAGAAAGAACCTCTACAGCTCCAGACATGGAGTTTCTCCTGAAGAGGAGATTCGGCTTTCCGGTCAGGTCGCTAGCCTTAGCCTCCACGGTGTTTGCAGGGTCGACTATCTGCACCTTTGTGCCCGCAGTGACATAGAGCCCCGCTTCGACAACACAGTCGTCACCCAAAGAGATTCCGATGCCGGAGTTTGCTCCGAGGAGGCATCGCTTACCCACCGAGATAACCTCTGTTCCTCCGCCGGAAAGGGTTCCCATAATGGAGGCACCACCACCGATGTCCGTGCCATCTCCAATCACCACTCCCTGAGAGATACGTCCTTCGACCATTGAAGCACCGAGCGTCCCTGCATTAAAGTTCACGAATCCCTCATGCATGACTGTCGTTCCTGGGGCAAGGTGTGCTCCCAGCCGGACCCTCGAAGCATCCGCGATTCGGACGCGCGACGGGGTGACGTAGTTGAGGAGCGGAGGGAAACGATCCAAGCTCGTTATTGACGCTCCCGATGTCATCAGGGCATCCCTGTGAGCCTCATAAAACTCAGGGGAAACCGGCCCCCGGGTGGTGAACGCGACAATCGGAAGCAGGCCAAAAATCTTTTCGAGATTCACAGAATTGGGGGCAACGAGACAGTGACTCAGCAGGTGAAGCCGGAGGTAAGCATCGGATGTTGAGTGGGGAGGATTGTCCAGCTCAATGACAGTTGTCACGCCCGTGCGAATGATTCCTCGCGACTCATCCGCCCCCTCGAGATTCGCGAGGTCACGAGGAATCAGGTGTGGGTCAAAGTTCGCGGGTGGAGCGCCGAGATGGGGTCGTGGAAACCATGTATCGAGCACAGCGTTGGTATCTGTGCTGATTGTGGCAACACCGTGCCCCCACGCCTGCGACTGGGTGGTTGTCATAGGTCCAGGGTACCGGGCTCATGGGCGCTATTACACTTGAGCGCATGTCTAGCGATGTTCTCACTCTTGATCTTTCTGCGCCCGTCGCCGACCTCGCTGCCTCGCTAATTGACATATCAAGCCCTTCAGGTAATGAGTCAGACCTTGCAGACGCTCTTGAAACGGCACTCCGAGAGGCGTCACACCTTGAAGTCATCAGACATGGAAACACTGTGGCTGCGAGGACTCAGAGAGGTCTGGGCTCGCGAGTCGTGTGGGCAGGACATATCGATACCGTTCCTTCAAACGGCAACGAGAAATCCAGTGTCGCCGACGGCGTCCTTGCCGGTCGAGGTTCTGTCGACATGAAGTCAGGCGTTGCCCTGGGGGCGAAACTTGCCGCCGAAATCTCTGAACCTTCGATTGATGTGACATGGATTC
>JAYOYJ010000054.1:0-8940 GCA_038153485.1 Pontimonas sp.
GTGGTGGAGACCACATCAGCGTGCGGAATCGGGGAGGGATGCAAGTCCGCAGCGACGAGGCCCGCGAAATGAGCCATATCGACCCAGAGTTTCGCCCCCACCTCATCAGCGATGGAGCGGAAGGCCGCGAAATCAATCTGTCGGGGATAGGCCGACCAACCGGCGATCAAGACGGTGGGCTTGTGCTCCAGGGCCTTGTCGCGAACCTTGTCCATATCGATGAGGAAAGTATCGGGCTCAACGCCATAAGCAGTCGCGTTGTACACCTTGCCCGAGAAGTTGAGTTTCATTCCGTGGGTGAGGTGGCCTCCGTGAGCGAGCTCCAGACCGAGGATGGTGTCACCGGGCTGCGCCAGAGCGTGCAGGACCGCAGCACTCGCACTCGCTCCAGAGTGCGGTTGAACGTTGGCATACGCTGCACCGAAGAGCTCTTTGGCGCGCTCGATTGCGAGGTTTTCGGCGATGTCGACAAATTCGCAGCCACCGTAGTAGCGCTTTCCGGGATAACCCTCGGCGTACTTGTTGGTGAGGACACTGCCCTGGGCTTCCAGGACGGCGTGGGGAACAAAGTTCTCGCTCGCAATCATCTCGAGCGTGCCGCGCTGGCGACCGAGCTCTTTGTCGAGCACATCCCTAATTTCGGGATCAATCTCGGCGAGCGAGGCGGTAAAGGTGTCGAGTGCTGGACTTGTTGTGGGGTTCACGGGGCTCTCCCTTGGTTACACGGTTATGGAATTGTCGTGTCAGCCCAGGCGTACGGCCAGCACGCTTCCTTACGCTCCCCGATGGTTATCCATCATTACGCCAGTTGCGCATTCTCAGTCTAACGCCCGTGGCTGGGAGCACCCCAGAGACCCACGCACAAACCCTAAGCTGGAGGGATGGAGGGCTCCCTTTTTCACTTCGTCGTCACCTTTGTGTGCGATGACAAACCCGGCATTGTCCACGCCGTCAGTGGAGCCATTGTGGAAGCTTCGGGAAACATCACCGAATCCCAACAGTTTTCCTCCGAGGACACGGGGCGCTTTTTCATGCGTCTGCAAGTGGAGACCAGCGCGGACTATTACGCATTTCACGCGGCACTCTCTCCTGTGATCGAGCGCTACGGAATGACCGCGGAAATCAATACTGTGGGCCGGCCGCTTCGAACCTTGGTCTTGGCTTCTCGCGCGGGGCACTGCCTTACCGATTTGTTGGTTCGCCAACGAGACGGTCACCTCACCATCACGATTCCGCAGGTGCTCTCGAATCACGGCGACCTCCAGCCGGTTGCCGACTTTTATGGGGTTCCTTTTCGCTCACTCCCCATCACGGATGCTGCGAGCAAAGAGGCGTTTGAAGCAGAGGTACTCTCTGCGGTGCGCGAGCACGATATCGAATTGGTAGTCCTTGCGCGCTATATGCAGATTCTCAGCCCCGAACTCTGTGCGGCGCTGGAGGGTCGGATCATCAATATCCACCACTCGTTCCTGCCCGGCTTCAAAGGTGGCAACCCCTACCGACAGGCCCACGAGCGTGGGGTGAAACTGATTGGCGCCACCGCGCACTTTGTCACCACCGAACTCGATGAGGGGCCCATCATCGAGCAGAACGTGGTGCGCGTCGACCACTCACAATCCCCGGATGAGCTCCGGGCGATCGGTCAGGATGAGGAGTCGAGGACGCTCACGCAAGCTGTTCGGTGGTTTGCCGAGCACCGCATTTTGCTCGACGGCGCCCGCACCATCATCTTTAAATAGCTCATCCCTCAGCAGAAGCCGAGGGATGAGAGGGTCTGGGGCGAACTAGGCGCACTGACAGAGTTCGTCTGGTCGAAAACCAGCCAAAGCCTGCTCAATGTGCTCTCCACAGCCAGTCCAGGTGACTTTGCTGCAGCGGTTACAACGCGCTGGGCTACACACGATGACTCTCCTTGAGTGTTGGGAAATTCACGACACCCCCAGCATATACCCCCTGGGGTATTTTTGCTACTAGGCCAGGCGGGCCTTCAGGTTGTCATCGAGGGCTGCCAGGAAATCCTCCGTGGTCAACCACTGTTGGTCTCCGCCAACCAGCATCGCCAAGTCCTTGGTCATCGCACCCGACTCGACGGTCTTAATGACGACGTCTTCGAGAGTCTCGGCAAATTCGATGAGTGCTTGGTTCGAGTCCAACTTCCCGCGGTGCATCAGTCCCCTCGTCCACGCAAAAATTGAGGCAATCGGATTGGTCGACGTCGGGTTGCCCTTTTGGTGCTCGCGGTAGTGACGGGTCACTGTTCCGTGCGCAGCCTCGGCCTCCACGATCTTTCCATCGGGTGTCGTCAACACACTCGTCATGAGGCCGAGAGATCCAAATCCCTGTGCGACCGTGTCGGATTGGACGTCTCCGTCGTAGTTTTTGGTCGCCCAGACGTAGCCACCCTCCCACTTCAGAGCCGCAGCCACCATGTCGTCGATCAGACGGTGCTCATAGGTGATGCCGGCCTTCTCGAACTTATCCTGGAACTCTGTCTCGTAGACCTCCTGGAAGATGTCCTTGAAGCGGCCGTCGTAAGCCTTCAGGATGGTGTTCTTCGTCGAGAGATAGACCGGGTACCCGCGGTTGAGCCCGTAATTCATCGAAGCCCTCGCGAAATCGCGGATGGAGTCATCGAGGTTATACATCGCCATCGCGACACCTCCGCCGGGAGCCTCAAAGACCTCAAAGCTTTGAGCTTCGCTGCCGTCTTGGGGTTGGAAACTAATCGTCAGGGTTCCCGGGCCATCAAAGACAAAGTCTGTGGCGCGGTACTGGTCACCGAACGCGTGACGACCGACGATGATGGGCTTGTTCCAGCCTGGAACCAACCTCGGGATATTCGAGATGATGATGGGCTCGCGGAAGATCACTCCACCGAGAATGTTACGAATCGTTCCGTTGGGGCTTCGCCACATCTTCTTGAGGCCAAACTCTTCGACGCGCGCCTCATCCGGTGTGATGGTGGCGCACTTAACGCCAACTCCGTGCTTCTGGATGGCGTGAGCAGCATCAATCGTGATCTGGTCATCGGTCTCGTCCCGCTTCTCGATTCCCAAGTCGTAGTACTCGAGGGTGAGATCGAGGTAAGGGTTAATGAGGCGGTCCTTGATGGCCTGCCAAATAATGCGCGTCATTTCGTCGCCATCGAGTTCTACGACGACACCGTCAACCTTGATTTTCTCCACGGGGAATCCCTTCTGTCAGAACCAGCGCGGCCCGCGATGAGTGATGGGTGTCGCAGTGCGCCGTATATATCTTTACATAAAGATACTTTCCCGCGCTCCACCTAAACGCTCTAAGGTACTTTCATGGCTGGCTTAGAGCTCCACGAACTCTCTGCGGACACCGCTCTGCAGGCAAATTCACTCGAATTGAGGCCTGGGCAGGAGCAGTTTGAAACTCCCGTCACCTATGCCAATGCCGATGGAAGCCTCGATCCAACAAAAGCCTGGAGCCGCGTGATTACGCTCGATGGCCAGGTTGTCGGCTTCGTTCGAGCCTATTTCGATTCATCTCACCCCGATGAATCACTGAAGAGCTGTGTCTGGCGCGTGAGTGTCGACGCGAGCGCGCAGGGCACCGGGGTGGGGCGCTTTGCTATCGACGCAGTCAAAGAAGAAGCCAAAGCCCGGGGGTTCACCCTTCTGACCGCGCTGTGGTCAGGAGGCGACAGTGGTCCCGGTGAATTTTTCCGCCACCTCGGTTTTCAGGAAACCGGCGTGAGCGAATACGGAGACACCATCGGCTCGCTCAGCCTTTAGTGGAAAAAGTGTCGCTCTCCCGTGACATACATCGTCACACCCGCTAACTTCGCGGCCGCAATCACCTCGTCGTCTCGCACCGAGCCACCAGGTTGAACAACAGCTCTCACTCCGGCATCGATCAGGATCTGGAGTCCGTCGGCAAAAGGGAAAAACGCATCCGAGGCTGCAACGCTCCCCGCTGCTCTGTCGCCCGCGCGCGAAACTGCGAGCTGGCACGAATCCACGCGGTTGACCTGGCCCATTCCGATACCGACACTGGCCTGCCCTTGGGCAAGCAAGATGCCATTCGATTTCACGGCTCGGACAGCTCGCCAGGCAAACTCCAAGGACGCCAGCTCAGATTCCGAAGCCTTCTCGCCAGCGACCAAAGTCCAAGTCGACAGCGGCGCAAAGTGACGATCGGCATCTTGAATCAGCACCCCGCCAGAAATGTGACGCCACTCTGTGCGCTCTGGTTCGAAACCCTCGGGAAGTTCCACAATCCGCAGGTTCGATTTCGCAGCAAACACCTCTTTCGCCTCAGGGGTGAAGCGAGGCGCCACGACAACCTCGGTGAAAATCTCCACAATGGATCGTGCCGTGTCGGCATCCACCACCGCAGTCGCGGCAATCACCCCGCCAAAGGCCGAGACCGGGTCACACGCGTGAGCGAGTTGGTGTGCATCGGCAAGAGATTCTGCGGAGGCAATCCCACACGGATTTTGGTGTTTGATGATGGCAATCGTGGGTCCCTCGTGATCAAACGCTGCCCGCAATGCAGCATCGGCATCGAGGTAGTTGTTGTAGGACATTTCTTTGCCCTGCACAACGTGAGCCGAGGCAAGACCCGGCGCAACAGCATGACCGGTATAGACAGAGGCCGATTGGTGGGAATTCTCGCCATAGCGCAGGGTCCCACTCTTCGTGGCGTGGAAGCTCACCGCCTCACCCCCGGTCATCCACTGCGACACCGCACTGTCATAGCGCGCGGTGTGAGTAAACGCTTCGGCGGCGAGTTCGCGTCTCCACTCCAGAGTCGTTCCACCCTCATTAAGACACTCCACCAGGGATTCGTAATGGGAAGGGTTCACGACGATGGCCACACTGTGGTGGTTCTTGGCCGCAGCGCGAACCATCGCGGGACCTCCAATATCAATCTGCTCGATGATCTCGTCATCGGCTGCCCCGGAGGCCAGGGTTTCCACAAACGGGTAAAGGTTGACGATGACCCAATCAATGGCGGTGATGTTGAGGTCTTCCAAAGTCTGGACGTGGTCGGGGTTTCGTCGATCGGCGAGAATTCCCCCGTGGATGGCGGGGTGAAGAGTCTTGACTCGGCCATCGAGTGCTTCTTGAAATCCGGTGACCTCACTGACTTCCTGCACCGCAACACCCGCATCACGCAGGGCTTGAGCTGTGGACCCTGTGGAAACAATCTCCACGCCTGCACCATCGAGTGCTCGGCCCAACTCCACTAACCCCGTCTTATCGCTCACCGACACCAAGGCTCTGCGGGGCATAATCCGATCACCAGACGACATGGGGGTTAGGTTCCTTCCTTGGCGCACAAAGTCTCGAGGACCTCCAACAGGAGCTCTCTCTCCACCACCTTGATTCGATCATGCAACGAGGCCTCATCATCTTCAGCCTGCATGGGCACTCGTCGCTGGGCAAGAATCTCACCCGTGTCGACTCCGTCATCGACGATGATGACCGATGCGCCAGTGTCTGACACCCCGGCCTCCATCGCATCGCGCACGGCGTGTGCGCCGGGAAACTCGGGCAAGAATGCCGGATGCGTGTTGATGATTCGAGGGGCAAACCGGCTCACGAGTGAGGGGGGCAACAACTTCATGAACCCACTCAAGACAACGAGGTCAGGCTGATAGGACTCGAGGGTGTCACCGAGCGCAACACCCCATTCTTCTCGTGACGGAAAATCCCCGAGCGGGACAACAAAAGTGGGTATCGAGCGGTCGGTGGCGTGCTGAAGTCCGGGCGCCATGGTGTCCGATCCGACAGCCACCACATCGGCAGGAATCTCTGAGGTCGGGAGCGACTCCAATAGCGACTGGAGATTTGTGCCAGACCCCGAGATAAGGACAACGAGTCTCTGGCGCACAGCCCTAGCCTACCGAGCAGCCCTCTGGCTTCGACGACCGAGAGCTCCGGAGATGAGTCCCAACAACACTCCGATGAAAACCTCCAACCCCCACCACAGAGCAATCTGGGCAGGGTCCGCACCCACATTCTGAAGACGTCCGGGGCCTGCCTGACCGCTTGTCAATGCGGCGAGAACAAAACCTCCGGCAGCACCCAATCCTCCGGCCAACACGGAGGCTGCCACGATGTGAACGAGAGGCTGTTGGTGAATCTCGGTGGATTGGACATCACCCCAGAGTTTGTGGGGAGTGTCTCCGAGAAGGATTGTGGTGGCTGCGACACCTGACGCGAAAGCCACCGCGAGGGGAATGGCGATAATCATGACCGAGGCCACCGGCGGGTTATCGGGAATGATGCCCAACAACGGCAGAGCAGGAAGAGCTTGAACGGTCGATCCATACGGAGAAATGAGTGCCCCGGTGCCGAGGGCAAAACCTGGTCCCACCATCCACATTGCGCTCCAGACAATGGCGGTGGGAAGCAAGGCCAGTTGCCCCATCGATAACACGACAATGCCCCACGCCCCAGGCTGCAAGGATTCATAGAGTGTGATGAGCTCTCCAAAAGACGCGAGAATCAGCCCAGCGACGGCAAGCGCCGCTGCCACCACCACACCCAAGACAGAAGCACCTGCGGTTTTCACTCCGGTGCGAAGTATGGCGAGGAGACCCGCTGGGACTGCGCCCTGGAGCACTTGACCTCCGGGGGCACGCGACCCCACCCAGGTCGCAAGCGCAAGTCCTGAGGCCAGAAACAGCACGGGTCGCACAATGGCGTCTGGGAGGTTCATGGTGACCACGTGTTCGGGGAGGAAGAAGACCATCGCGAAGCTGGCCGCAGCGAGAGTCCCTACCGCCAAGAACCAGGTGGACACCGGGTAAATCCGAGTGCCACTGCGGCGCCCGATGCGATACCCCCAGAGCACACTGAGAAGACCAACGCCGAGGAGAGCAACATCGACCGTAAAGACGCTGTTCGCAGCTCCTAGAGACAGAGATTGGGCGAGGGTCTCATCGAGCGTGAAGGTCAAAGGCACTCCGTGTCCGAGCATCCAACCATCGACCGCTATGGCCCAGGAGAGGAGCAAATCGGTGGAAAAACCGTCATCAAACGCCCACACGAGGGTGAGCGGAGCAAAAAATAAGCCCAGCCCGAGACCCACGAGCACCAGCACATCGAGCACGGTGGCGAGCGCATTGAGACGGGCATTCATGGCGAGTTGAGCCTATCGCTAGCCCCCCACAGGACTGGGGTTAGAGCGAGTGCATAATCTCGCGCATGAGGCTGGCCGTCTCCGAGGGAGTCTTACCCACCTTCACGCCGGCAGCTTCGAGGGCTTCTTTCTTGGCTGCCGCTGTTCCCGCTGATCCTGAGACAATCGCGCCAGCGTGACCCATGGTCTTACCTTCGGGGGCAGTAAACCCTGCCACATACCCCACGACCGGTTTCGTCACGTTGGCTTTGATGAAGTCCGCAGCGCGCTCTTCGGCGTCGCCACCGATTTCTCCAATCATGACAATGGCCTTGGTTTCCGGGTCATTCTCGAACGCTTCGAGAGCATCGATGTGTGTGGTTCCCACAATCGGGTCACCACCAATGCCGATGGCGGTCGAGAAACCAATATCGCGCAGCTCAAACATCATCTGATAGGTCAACGTTCCCGATTTCGACACCAGTCCAATCGGTCCCTTGCCCGTGATGGTGGCAGGCGTGATTCCCGCGAGCGCTTCACCCGGGGTGATGATGCCGGGGCAGTTCGGACCAATTATGCGGGTCTTTCCGACTGCACCTGCGTGAGCCCAGAGCTCGGCCGTGTCCTGGACGGGAATACCTTCTGTGATGATCACCAACAGCGGGATGTGTGCGTCAATGGCTTCGATAGCGGCATCCTTGGCAAACGCCGGAGGAACGAACGCCACAGAAACATCGGCTCCAGTTTTCTCCATTGCTTCCGCCAAAGTGCCAAACACGGGGAGCTCAACATCACCGTGGGTGACGGTGGTTCCGGCCTTCCGTGCGTTCACACCCCCGACAACCTGGGTACCCGCTGCCAACATCAACGCGGTGTGCTTTGTTCCTTCACCGCCGGTGATGCCCTGGACGATGACCTTTGAATCTTTAGTCAGAAAAATCGACACGCTCTGTCCTTACTTCGACGCTAACTCGGCGGCGCGGTCAGCGCCCTGATCCATGGTGTCGGCGAGCGTCACCAGTGGGTGGTTCGCTGCTGCCAGAATGTCGCGACCCTTCTCGACGCTGTTGCCATCGAGACGGACAACCAACGGCTTTGTAGCGCCCTCTCCGATCATCTCGAGAGCTTTGACAATGCCGTTGGCGACCGCATCACACGCAGTAATGCCTCCGAACACGTTCACGAACACGCTCTTGACCTGAGGGTCACCCAAAATCACATCGAGACCTGCAGCCATAACCTCTGCAGAAGCACCACCGCCGATGTCGAGGAAGTTCGCGGGCTTCACTCCGCCGTGCTTCTCCCCGGCATAGGCGACAACGTCGAGAGTGGACATCACCAGTCCGGCACCGTTTCCGATAACGCCGACCTCACCGTCGAGCTTCACGTAGTTCAGGTCGTGGGCTTTCGCCTTTTCTTCGAGGGGATCTGCGGCCGCCGAATCGGCAAGCTCTGCGTGATGCGATTGGCGGAACTCGGCGTTTTCATCGAGAGTGACTTTCCCATCGAGGGCAATAATCTCGCCGGACTCGGTCAACACCAGTGGGTTGACCTCCACCAGGGTGGCGTCTTCCTTCGTGAACACCTCATAGAGGGTCACAAACACGGGGGCGACAAGGTCCACGAGCTCGTCGGGGAAGCGAGCCTCACGGGCAATCTCGATGGCCTTAGCGAGGTCGATGCCCTTCGAGGGGTCTACCGCGACGCGAGCGAGTGCCTCCGGGCGCTCCTCCGCCAGCTGCTCAATCTCCATTCCACCCTCGTAGCTGCAGAGCACGAGATAATTACGCGCTGCGCGATCGAGCAGGACAGAAAAGTAAAACTCTTTATCGATTGCGGCAC
>JAYOYJ010000055.1:0-8908 GCA_038153485.1 Pontimonas sp.
GGCGAGGAGGTCCTCTTCCACACCACGCCGAGCTCGCGCGGTAAGTCACCCTCCTGAGCCATCGCCATCGAGGTCCTGGAGAGACCAGCCAGAATCGCAGCCAAAGATCCCAGTGATGCCAGCACCGCAACACCCACCACCCAGGGCGCGAGATCCTCCGGAGCAATGTCGACCAGAGGAGCCTCGCTTCGGGCGAGCCTGTCTGGACCCACCAGCCCGAGTGTGACAAAGGCAATGGCGGCGTAGAGAGCAAGTATCCCCAGGAGCGTGATCACAATCACCCGAGGGAGCACCTTCTCGGGATTTTTCACCTCTTCACCCAGCGTTGCCATTCGGGCATAACCGGCAAACGCAAAGAACATCAAACCCGCGGCCTGCAGGACTCCCCACCCTGATTCTTCGCCGAATTCGAGGGAGAACTCCCCCACCCCCGATGCTCCCGCGAGAAGTGTGACAAGAAAGCCCACCACCAGAACCGCGATGAGGAGACTGATCGCTGCCGTGGTGCGAAGACCCGTGATGTTGGCTGCGGCAAAAACGGCGAGAAGGGCGACCGCCACAATCGTGGGGTTCTCTGGCCATAAATACCTGGCAGCAATGGCAGAAATCGCCGCAGCGGACGCTGTTTTTCCCGCCAGAAAGAACCACCCGGCAAGAAAACCCGTGCGAGGGTTGATGTAGGTGCGACCGTAACGATACGCGCCACCAGAAACCGGGTTATGAAGCGCTAGTTGCGCCACCACCAGAGCATTCAAGAGCGCGATTGCTCCGGCAATAATCAGGGACACCCAGAGAAGTGAGCCCGCAAGCTCTGCCGCTGGAGCCCACACGTAGAACGCGCCAGCACCCACCATGGAAGCAACACCGATTCCGGCTGCTCCCACGGGCCCGAGTGTTCGCTTGAGCTCACCCACGAGCCACACCTTAGAGGGCGTGGGAGACTACGGGGTGAACATGAGCTTGGAAGACGACACCGAACCGCCGCTGTATTCGAGGCGGCGCCGAGGCGTGATGCGCTTTGTCGTTCTTCTCGCGATTGCCGCTTTGGTCTTGCCTGGTGCGTTTGTCACCTGGAGCACCCAGGTGCGCACAGCGCAGTATGCCTGCCAGATTGCGGTGAACTACTACGCCCCGGGGGCGACTTCTGCGAAAGCATCTTTTGACCTTGTCGCGGGCGACCTGTTGGGCTGGAATTGTTACGCGGTCATGTTTGACGGGCAGGAGGTCTTTGTGGCCCATCTGGGCCTCATCGCGGGCGCTCCGCGCCTGGTGCCGCTGACGGGGTCTTAGGCCGCTCCATCGAACATCGAGGTCACCGAACCGTCCTCAAAGACCTCTCGAATGGCACGGGCCAAGAGCGGGGCGATCGGGAGAACCGTCAAGCGGTCCCAGTGTTTGCCCTTGTCCAGAGGTAGCGTGTCGGTCACCACAACCTGGTCGATGACGTCAGATTGCAGGACTTCGACGGCTGGGTCGGAAAAGACCGCGTGAGTGGCGGCCACGACCACACCCGTTGCTCCATTGGCCTTGAGCGCTTCGGCTGCTTTGGCGATGGTCCGACCGGTGTCGATGAGGTCATCGACGAGCAAACACACACGGCCCTCCACGTCACCCACGATTTCGTGGACCGACACCTGGTTAGGAACCTTCGGGTCCCGCCGCTTGTGGATGATCGCCAGGGGTGCGCCCAACTTGTCACTCCAAATATCGGCAACGCGAACCCGACCCATATCCGGTGAGACCACGGTGAGTGTCTCGGGATCAAGTTGTTTTTGGAAGTGCTCGAGCAGAACCGGCATCGCAAACAGGTGGTCCACCGGCCCATCGAAGAAGCCCTGAATTTGGGCGGCGTGCAGGTCGACGCTCATGATTCGATCGGCGCCCGCTGCCTTGAACAGGTCAGCAACGAGCCTGGCGGAAATGGGCTCCCGTCCGCGTCCTTTTTTGTCCTGACGTGCGTAGGGATAGAACGGGGCGACCACGGTGATGCGCTTCGCACTAGCGCGCTTCAGAGCATCCACCATAATCAGTTGCTCCATCAACCATTCGTTGATGGGGGTGCTGTGAGACTGGATGACAAAAGCATCGCAGCCTCGAACGCTGTCGCCATAGCGAGCGTAAATCTCACCGTTTGCAAAGGTCCGAGTTTCGGCGGGGACCAGTTCGGTGCCGAGTTCCTTCGCCACCGCCTCGGCGAGAGCGGGATGAGCACGACCGCTCACCAGGACAAGGTTTTTCTTCGTGGTGGCGGTAATCGTGGTCACGGGTATCTATCGCCTCTTTGCTTCAGGGTGAGGTGCGGGGATGGTCATTAGCTATTTCTTACCCTTCGAAGCCTTCAACGCCGCGTCGGCTGACGGCGTGCCCCCACGGTTGGCTTCAACCCAGCCTTCAAGGTTGCGCTGTGTGGAGACACTCATGGCGAGAGCGCCCGGGGGAACACTGCGTCGGATAATAGCTCCGGCGGCGCCGTAAGCTCCATCCCCGATCTCGACCGGTGCGACGAACACCGTGTGGGAACCGGTTTTCACGTGAGCACCAATGGTGGTGCGGTGCTTGGCCACACCGTCGTAGTTTGCGGTGATAGCTCCAGCACCAATGTTGGTGCCCTCGCCGATCTCGGCATCGCCGATGTAGGAGAGGTGGGGAACTTTGGCGCCTCTCTTCAGCGTGGAGTTCTTAATTTCGACAAACGCTCCGACTTTGCCGTCCTCACCAATACTGGCCCCAGGCCGAAGGTAGGAGAACGGCCCGACGGTTGCTCCCGCGTCAATCTCAGCACCCTCGGCGTGGGTGCGCACCACCTGGGCTCGCTCACCGACCGTGGTGTCGAGCAGGGTCGTCTCCGGACCGATCGTGGCACCGGAATCGACCACCGTGGATCCCCGCAACTGAACACCAGGTTCGATGGTGACATCTTCGGCAAGCTGTACTCCCACATCGATAAAGCAACTCGAAGGATCAACAATGGTCACTCCTGCCAGTTGCCATCCCCTCACAATCATGCGGTTGAGCCTCGCGTGAACGTCACTGAGCTGCGCTTTGTCGTTGATGCCCTCGAGTAACCAGGAGTCCTCAACGCGAACCGCCTGCACCGCCTGCCCACCTCCAGCGAGAGACTCGACCACATCGGTGAGGTATTTCTCTCCCTGCGCGTTATGGGTGCCGATAGCTTCAAGCGCCTGTGCAACCGGTTCGCGCTGGAAAACATAGGCTCCAGCGTTGACCTCGCTCATCGCGGCTTCGTCAGCGGTTGCGTCACGCTCCTCCACGACTTTGACCACGTGTCCCGAGTCATCCCGAACGACTCGTCCATACCCCGAGGGGTCATCAAGAACCGTGGAGATCAGGGTGGCGGGGGCGCCTTGCTCGCGGTGGTGAGCAATCACGGCGCGCAGAGTGTCGGAATCGAGCAGAGGCACGTCGCCGCTGACGACGACAACATCACCAGCGAAGGACTTCGGGAGTGCCTCCAAGGCAACCTCGAGTGCTCGTCCGGTTCCGGGCAGATCGTCTTGGTCGACGATGAGGGCTTCGGGGGCAAGTTCAGTAACCGCCTGAGCGACGTCGTCTCGCTGGTGTCGGACCACGACCGCGAGGTGGGCTGGCTCCAAGGCCTGCGCGGTGGCAACCACGTGCCCAATGAGCGGCACTCCCGCCAGGTTGTGGAGCACTTTCGCCACAGAGGACTTCATGCGCGTTCCCTGACCCGCGGCCAAGACCACCACGGCCAGCGCTGCATCGCTCATACCTTCATTTAAGCCCATCTGGAGGATTCTCGGGCTGAGACTGGCGGACAATGCTGGCTCCGCCCCCAGGATTCGAACCTAGACCTCACAGCTCCAAAGGCTGTCGTGCTGCCGTTACACCAAGGCGGAAGAGGCCCAAAGGCCTCCCCTAGTCTGCCAGAGGACAGATAATGGTGTGATGACCACGCCCGCTGACGATGTTGACCGCATTGTCGACGCGTGGACCAGAGAGCGGCCAGACCTCGATATCACCCCGTTGCAAGTGCTCTCCCGGGTCACACGCATTGCGAAACGGGTGGATAAGTATCGCCGGGAAGCGTTCAAGGCATCGCATTTGGAATCCTGGGAGTTCGACGTCCTGGCTGCTTTGCGCCGCGCGGGCGCTCCCTATCAATTGAGCCCCAAGAGCTTGATGGCTGAGACCCTGGTGACCTCCGGAGCGATGACCCATCGACTACGCAAGCTCGAGGATCGAGGCTTCATTACGCGCTCCTCAGACCCCGAGGATGGTCGCGGCGTCGTGGTCAAGTTGATGCCCTCGGGTCGGGACGCGGTGGACCTTGCCCTGTCGAAACTCGTTGAGGCAGAGCACACCCTCATCACCGCGTTGTCGACCTCCGAGCAAGCCACCGTGGCCCAGGCGTTGCGGTCGTTGAGCCTGAACGTAGAAAACCGCTAAACCCGACGCTCACCCCAGCATGGAATACTGCTGGGGTTGCCAAGAGCCAGGAGACACAGTGAGCACTGCCCCCACATCGAGCCCCTCGTTGCCCTGGGGAATTGGTATCTCCGCGATTCTGATTGTCCTTCTTGACCAGGGAACAAAGTGGTGGGCGGAAACAACCCTCGATTTGCGGGTCTATAACTCGGTCGTCGGCGAGCTACTAGGCTGGCGTCTGGTTTATAACCCGGGGGCGGCCTTCGGAATCGCCGCGGACTTCACCTGGATTCTGACGATTGTTGCTGGCGTCGCAGTGGTGGGCCTGACGATTTATGCCTTTCGTGTTCCGAACGCCTGGTGGGGAGCAGGGGTGGCTGCACTATTGGGCGGTGCAATCAGTCACCTGGGTGACCGGCTCTTCCGTGACCCAGGCTTCGCGGTGGGACACATCGTTGACTTCATTGACTACGCAGGATTCTTTGTGGGCAATGTCGCCGACATCTTCTTAGTTCTCGGAGCGATCTACCTCGTCCTGGTGAGCCTGGTGCAGAAAGACCCTAGTGCTGCACCAGATGAGCCCCCCGCGCAGGCGACGTAGCGGCGAGGGCGTAAACACCCTCACCGGCAAAGCCATCGAGCAATCTGGTCTGGTGCGCGACATCCTCGACAAGGAACACACAGGTCGGCCCAGAACCAGACACCATTCCCGCTAAGGCACCGAGGCTCGATCCGGTATTCAGGACTGTCTGAATTCCGGGGGCGAGGCTGAGCGCCGGCGCAGCGAGATCGTTCACTAATTCTTCGGCAAGTGCTGGGGCATCACCCGACGCCAGCGCTTCGAGTAAACCGGGTGAGGGCGTGCCGGGCACCTCGGGTGCCGCATCTCCTCGCTGCTCATCCAGAGTCGAATAGACCAGGGGGGTGGAGAGATGCACGTGGGAGGGGACAATCACCCAATTGAAGGGTTGGGATGACACGGGCTCGAGCAGGTGTCCACTACCGCGACCGATCTGCGTGTAGCCCTCCAGACAAAACGGAACATCGGAGCCAAGCTCCGCCGCACACTCGAGTAAGCGCTCCCTCGACAAACCCGTCTCCCACAGCGCATCGAGTGCAACCAAGGCAGCCGCGGCATCAGCGGAACCACCCGCCATACCCCCGCCAACGGGCACCCTTTTCGTGATGTGGAGGGCCGCGGCACCGTCATAACCGCTCGCTTTTTGCACTGCGCGCGCAGCTTGGAGCGCGAGATTGTTCTCGTCGAGAGGGATTTCGTCTGTCACGACGTCGCCCACAACCGTGAGCGAAAACTCGGTGGCCTCTTCTGCCGTGAGCGTTTCCCACACATCCACGGCCTGGAACACGCTCAGAAGCTCGTGATAACCGGAGTCATCCCGCGGTCCCACGTGCAGGGCCAGGTTGATTTTCCCGGGGGCGCGGACTGTAACGGAGGCCATGGTGTGAGCGTAGCGGGCGGAGAGTCCCTCGTGGCTAGCGTGTGTCCGTGGGCACGAGTTCCGGAACGATCGTGCGATAGACCATCATGCCGAGAACCTCGAGGGTGAGTTGTGTGATCACGACAAGGGGAACCAACCCCCACACGTCCTGGTCGAGGCCAAGGCTTATTGGCAGCATGATCACTCCCCCGCGACCAGCCCCCACGATCATGATGGCTCTCTTTTCAGGGATAGTCAGGCTCGCGAGGATGCCAGCGAGTAGCCCCAGGGGCGCCAGGAGAACCAGAAACGCGAAGAACAGTGGCACCACGCGGTAGAGCTCTTCGAGCTCTGCGAGGTGCGCGGGCACCTGATTCCACAGCACGAGCGCAACAGCCACCGAGATGACGGGAACACGAAACGAGGTGAGGCGCTCGCGGGTTGACGCCAACCGGGCAAAGCGGGTCATCAACCCCTGCACCAGGAGAGCTGCGACCGCGGGCGCCACGATGGCGCCTCCGATAATCGAAAACGTCGGTGGCAGATCAGAAAAGCCCAGCACACCACCCGAGAGCAACACCGTGTAGAGCGGAACCACGACGAGTTGGCCGATCAGGATCAGTGGTTTCGCACCGAGAACGCTCTCGACATCACCGCCGGCTTCCTGCGCTGTTGTGAGGGACAGCGCAACTCCTGGCGCCAGCAGCACCAGCAGCAATCCGACTTGAAGCTCGGGAACCTGAAACACAAAACGGGAGAGAATAAACGCCACGAGCGGTACCACCAGCAGATTCACCGCAAAAAGGGCGACCAAGACGCGAGGTTTCGCAATAGCTCGTCCCACCGACAGAAGCGGAAGAGACACCACCACGAGGAAGACCATCCCGACAAGAAAAGCCCACTGCAGCCCGTCCAGAATGTCGCTCTCCCAGGGCGCATAGAGACCCAGAAGGCCGCCGGCCATCACACCGAGAAGAATCCAGGCTGTCGAGGGTCCCTTAGCCCTTGCCACGGCTGATCACCACCCGAGCTAAAGCGACAAAGTCGTCGAGGGTCCACTGTTCCCCCCTGGCCTCGGGGCTAAGCCCCGCCGCAGTAATCACGTCGTTGACCCGCTCTGCTCCGAGAAGTCCCGCAAGGGCTCCCCGCACCATCTTGCGACGGGTCGCAAAGGCGTGGTCGACGAGGTCAAAAACCACTCTCCGCAGCACCTCATCCCCCGGAGGGGTGGCACCCTCCATCCGCACCAACAACGAATCCACGTTGGGGACGGGCCAAAAGACCTGCCGTGGTACTGAACCCGCAACACTCCACGATCCAAACCAGCGGGCTTTCACACTCGGTGCGCCGTATGCCTTGGAACCGGGCTGGGCAGCCAGCCGCTCGGCGACTTCAGCCTGCACCATCACCAGAACACTGCGAAGTGAGGGCAGTGTAGAGAGCAAGTGCAGGGTAATCGGAACAGACGTGTTGTAGGGGAGGTTTGCCACCAACGCGGTGGGATTTCCCGGGACGTCTGTGACCTCGAGAGCATCCCCGATGATGACCGAAACACTATGGCCCGGCACATGTTTTGACACCGTACCAGGAAGTGCCTCTGCCAAACGTGGGTCAATCTCTATCGCAGTAACGGTGGCCCCTGCTTCAAGAAGTCCCAGCGTGAGGGACCCAAGACCTGGTCCCACCTCGAGAACGTGATCTCCCTCCGATACCCCCGCGATGGAGACAATGCGGCGGATGGTGTTGGCATCGTGCACGAAGTTTTGACCGAGTTTCTTCGTGGGGCTCACCCCGAGTTCGTCCGCGAGGCGGCGAATCTCGGTGGCGCCGAGTAAACCGCCCGTTTTATCGGCCACGAAGCACAGACCCCAACTCATCTAAGGGTTTGTCATCAAAGCGCCCATAAACATCGATGGTGTTGCCCGTGAGTTGAGCCGCCAGGAGGTTCTCGTCCATCTCGAGAGTTTCCGCCATCGATCGGACCGTGAAGGGAATCATGTAGGGGGAATTCGGCTTCCCTCTCGAAGGAACTGGTGTCAAGAAGGGCGTATCCGTCTCCACGAGGATGTGAGAGCGAGGCATCACCCTCAAAGCGTCTCGAAGCCCGTCAGAGTTTGTGAACGTTACAGTCCCCGCAAACGAGGCGTACCACCCCTGGACTGCCAGAGTCTCAGCTAGCGCCGCATCACCGCTGAAGCAGTGGAAGACCGTCTTCTTGGGAGCGCCCACCTCGAGAAGGATCTCCACCACAGCATCGTGGGCATCCCGGTCATGGATTTGCAGAGCCAGATCGTGCTTCTTGGCGATCTCGATGTGAGCACGAAAGGCGTCTTTTTGCGCACCCTGAAGCTCTGGCGGGGTGCGAAAGAAATCGAGACCCGACTCCCCCACTGCCACCACTCGCGGTTTGGCGGCGAGCTCGTCAATGACAGCAAGCGCATCCTCGAGCTCTCCCGACTGGTGGAGCAGTGGAGCCTCGTTGGGGTGAACGGCGACCGCTGCCAACACCCGCGGCTCCCGGTGAGCGAGAGCGGACGACCACTGCGACGTTTCGACGTCAGTTCCCACCTGGATGACACCGAGAACCCCCACAGCACCAGCTCTATCCAGGTGCTCGGTGTAGTCCATCGGGTTATCGCCATCGGCAAACTCGAGGTGAGCGTGATTGTCATAGACCCCCACTGAAAGGGGATTGGGTGCCGCCGGATAGGTAATCTCTCGTTCACTCGCGTCGCGATCACCGCGCGCTCGAATGTGCGCGGGGAGGTCGCCTGGTCCTGCGCTCACGACGGTTAGTCCTGTTCGATCCTGGGGAACAGCGGTGGAAGCTCGAGCACAGCAGTTCCAGGCTCCAGTCCTCCCGCAACGGCTACGTCGAGGAGCGGGCGGTCACCCGGTTGTCCGGTCTGGCCGAGTGCACCCCAGAGCGCACTCATCGACTGCGGCATAAAGGGGTGGAGCACCAGGGCGAGAACCCGGAGTGCGTCCGCCGCTTGATAGAGAACGGCGTCGAGTCGATTAGCTTGGGCTTCGTCTTTGGCGAGCGCCCACGGTTCCTGTTC
>JAYOYJ010000056.1:0-7693 GCA_038153485.1 Pontimonas sp.
ATCGTGATGTCGGTCTGCAAAGCGTTGTAGATCTCGGGGATCGAATCGTGGGGGAACTCCACGTCAACAACGGGCCCCGTCACGCGGGCAACACGACCGGTGGCAGTGGCTTTCTTGGTGGCAGTCTTCGTCATCTCGTTTTCTCTTTCTTTACTTCGCCGAAGCGAGGGCGTCGGCGCCGCCCACGATTTCGGAAATCTGTTGGGTAATTTCGGCCTGGCGAGCGTTGTTCGCGAGGCTGGTGTATTCACGGATGAGCTTGTCGGCGTTGTCGCTGGCCGACTTCATCGCCTTCTGGCGCGCAGCGTGCTCGGCTGCTGCAGATTGGAGCATGGCCGTGAAAATTCTGTTCTCGATATACACCGGCAGGAGTGCATCCAGAACGTCATCGGGCTCAGGCTCAAACTCATAGAGGGGAAACACGTCGGTGTCACCAGGATCCTCGACACCCTCCACCACTTCCAGAGGAAGGACACGAACAACCTCGGGAGCCTGGGTGACCAGGGACACAAAACGGTTGTAGACGATGTGAATCTCATCCACCCCGCCCTCGGAAGAATCCTTCGTGAACTGTTCAATCAGGGTTTGAGCGATTTCTTTGGCGGTCTCGAATTGGGGCTGGTCGGTGTTTCCCGTCCACGATTTCTCGACAGGGCGCTGGCGGAACGTGAAGTTCTGGACAGCTTTTCGACCGACGACGTAGTTGACGACCTCTTTCCCTTCACCCTCAAGACGCTCACGAAGCTCGCCCGCCTCGCGCAACACCTGAGCGCTGAAGGCACCAGCCAACCCACGATCCGAGGTGAAAATCACCATCGCAGCACGCGTCGGGTTCTCCGACTCGGTCAGCAGCGGGTGATCGATGTTGGAGTAGGTGGCCACGGCCGAGACGGCGCGGGTCACCGCACGCGTGTAGGGGGTAGCAGCAGTCATCCGGGCCTGAGCTTTCTGAATCCTGGATGCAGAAATGAGCTCCATAGCCCTCGTGATCTTCTTGGTTGTACTGGCAGAACGAATCTTCTGCCGATACACCCGAAGCTGCGCGCCCATTGCTCGTTAGTCCTTTACTCGCCTGTGTCTAGCGCTTGCGCTTGACGATCTTTTCCTGGTTGATGTCTTCTTCGGGAATCTCAGCGAACTCTTCGCTCCCCGGAGCACCGAGACCCTCAGCGCCAGAGCCCTGGAAGGCGACTACAAACTTGTCGACTTCCTTCTCCAGCTCGGCCTTGGTGTCATCATCGAGCACATTGGTCTTGCGCAACGTGTCGAGAATCTTGGTGTTGCGGCGGAGATGATCGAGCAGCTCGGCCTCAAACTTGAGCACGTCCTCCACCTCGATGGTGTCGAGCTTTCCGTTGGTTCCGGCCCAAATGGACACCACCTGCTCCTCCACCGGGTACGGGGAGTACTGCGGCTGCTTGAGAAGCTCGGTCAGGCGGGCTCCTCGCGCCAGCTGGCGACGGCTCGCTGCATCGAGGTCGGAGGCGAACATGGCGAAGGCTTCGAGTGAGCGGTACTGCGCCAGCTCAAGCTTCAGAGTTCCCGACACCGACTTGATCGATTTCACCTGCGCATCTCCACCCACACGGGACACCGAGATACCCACGTCCACTGCGGGTCGCTGGTTGGCGAGGAAGAGGTCTGACTGCAAGAAGATCTGGCCGTCCGTAATCGAAATCACGTTCGTCGGAATGAACGCGGAGACGTCGTTAGCCTTCGTCTCGATGATCGGCAGACCGGTCATCGAACCGCCGCCCATCTCATCGGAGAGCTTCGCGCAACGCTCGAGAAGACGAGAGTGCAAGTAGAAGACGTCACCGGGGTATGCCTCACGGCCCGGAGGGCGACGCAACAGCAAGGACACCGCACGGTACGCCTCAGCCTGCTTCGAGAGGTCATCAAAAATGATGAGCACGTGCTTCGAGTTGTACATCCAGTGCTGACCGATTGCGGACCCGGTGTAGGGGGCCAGGTATTTGAACCCGGCAGGGTCGGAAGCGGGGGCAGCCACGATGGTGGTGTACTCCATGGCGCCAGCCTCTTCGAGCGCACCGCGCACACCGGCAATGGTCGAACCCTTCTGGCCGATAGCGACATAGATACAGCGGACCTGCTTCTCGGGATCACCCGAGTCCCAGTTCGCTTTCTGGTTGATGATGGTGTCGACGGCAATCGCTGTCTTACCGGTCTGGCGGTCACCAATAATCAACTGGCGCTGTCCCCTACCCACCGGGATCATGGCGTCAATGGCCTTGATTCCGGTCTGCAAAGGCTCGTGCACACTCCGCCTTGCCATCACACCGGGTGCCTGAAGCTCGAGGGCGCGACGACCCTCCGACTTGATAGCTCCCATGCCATCAATCGGGTTTCCCAGGGGGTCAACCACGCGACCAAGGAAAGCATCACCGACGGGAACCGAGAGCACTTCGCCGGTCCGGGTTACTTCCTGACCCGCCTCAATACCACTGAACTCACCGAGAACAACGACACCGATCTCGTTCTCATCCAGGTTCTGAGCCAGTCCGAGAGTTCCATCCTCGAACTTCACCAACTCGTTAGCCATCACACCGGGGAGACCCTCGACGTGCGCGATGCCATCCGCGGCGTCCACCACGTGACCCACCTCGGTGGTGGCAGCGGTGCCGGGATCGTAGGACTTGGCAAAGTTCTTCAGGGCATCGCGGATGTGATCCGGGTTGATTGTCAGTTCAGCCATAGTTTTTCCTTTGGTTGTGTGTCACCGGCGTTAGCCGGCAAGTTTCATTCTCAAGTCCTGTAGCCGGGTGGCCACGCTTCCATCAATCACGTCATCGCCCACGCGGATACGAGCTCCACCGACGACGGAGTCGTCAATCCGCTGCGCGATGTAGTGCGGGCGCTGGTACTTCTTCTCCAGGAGCTTCTCGATGTGGGCCTGCTGAGCAGCACTCAGAGGGGTGGCAACGGTCACCACCGCGAGGCCCTTCCCGCTCTCATCGGCAACAATTTCTGCCGCGTCACCGAGCATGCGTCCGATACGACGACCACGCGAGTCTGAGACGAGGTGGCGCACGATCGCCTCCGCCTCGGCGGACACCTTTCCTCCCACGAGGGCACTCACCAGAGTTGCTTTAGCCTCGGCAGAGGCACGCTTGGACCCGACCGCCAGCTCGACCTCCGGGTCGAAGTGGATGAGTGCCTGGATCGCAAGTAGCTCTCCAACCAGGTCTGACTCTCCTGCGACCTGAGCGAGCATCCTGATGCCAAGTTCTTCCAGAGCCGCCTGGAGGTCCTCGGGTGTCGACCAGGGAAGACTCACGAGCTGGCCAATCAGCTTCTTCGCGTCGGTGGACAACGACGCGAACGCGCTCGAGGCGAGGGCTTGCAAGGCTTTCTGGTCGGCAGAGGAATCGGAGAGCGCTCCACGGAGCGCCTTCGACCCCGACAATCCCAGAGCAGCAGCAAAGAGCGAACTGGCGAGCTCACTCGTTGCTGCATACCAATCGAGGCTCGAGCGAGCCTCGATGAGGGATTGCGTGGTCTGTGCACCCATGGTTACGTGGTGGCCTTCTTTGCTGAGGTTTTCTTTGCTGGGGGCTTCTTCGCGGGAGCCTTCTTAGCCGGCGCGGAAGCTTCTTTGTCGAGGTCAGCCAAGAGCTTGTCGACCACGGACGCCGCTTTCGCGTCCTCCGAGAGCCGCTCCTGAACGACCGCCGAGGCCAAATCAAGCGCCAAGTTCCCGACCTCTTTACGCAAGGAGAGAACAGCCTGGTGGCGTTCCGCCTCAATTTGCGCCTGAGCGTTCTCGGCTATCCGGTCCGCTTCTGCCTGAGCAGAAGTCTTCATTTCTTGAAGAATCTGAGTTCCCTCAGCGCGGGCCTGGTCCCTGATGCTGGCGGCTTCCGCTCTGGCATCGGCAAGCAAGGCGTTGTACTTTTCCAAAGCCTCCTTAGCTTCCGCCTGGGCAGACTCTGCCTGGGCGATACCGCCTTCGATAGCCTCGGAGCGCTCATCCAGTGTCTTCTGCAGTCTGGGCAACACAACGCGCCAGAACAGCAGCAACACCAAAGCAAACGGAATGATCGACCAGACAATGTCATAGATCGCGGGAAGCAACGGGTTAGATGCTTCCCCTTCCGCTGCGAGAAGGAGTGCTTCGGTCTGCATCATGGGGCCTATCCGGTGAAGATGAAGTATGTGGCGATACCGATGAAGGCCAGTGCTTCAGTAAAGGCGATACCGATATACATCAAGACCGTCAGGCGGCCCTGCAGTTCAGGTTGGCGAGCAACAGACTCAATGGTCTTGCCCACCACGATGCCCACGCCGATAGCGGGGCCGATAGCTGCAAGGCCGTAACCGACCGTTGCAATGTTTCCGGAGAGTTCGGCGAGTACCGAGGTTGTGTCCACAGGTGTTTCCTTCCATGTTGTCAGTCCGATGGCGTATCGGACTGAGGTTTAGTGTTCCTCCGCCAGCGCGAGCTGGAGGTAGACGGCGGTCAAAAGGGTAAAGACATAAGCCTGCAGGGTCGCGACCAGAAGCTCAAAGAACGTGAACGCGATGCTAAAGGCGATGGTTCCGATTCCGAAGAAGGCCATCCAGGAATCCGAATACAGGATGAAGAAGTGGGTGGAAGAGAAGAACAAAACGAGCAGGAAGTGACCCACGACCATGTTCATCAGGAGACGAAGAGTCAACGTGACCGGGCGAAGAATGAACGTCGAGACAAACTCGATCGGCGTCACGATGATGTACAGAGGCCACGGCACACCCGGAGGCAACAGCGCGTTCTTCAAAAAAGCGCCGGGGTGCTTGCGCAAACCCGCATACACAAACGCCAAGTAGGCGGCAACGGCGAGAACCAGGGGCATTCCGATCACACTGGTGCCGGCAATGTTCAGACCGGGAATAATTCCCGTCACATTCATGAACCAGACGAGAAAGAAAATGGTGGTCAACAGCGGAAGGAAGCGCTTGCCATCCTTCTCGCCCAGCAGGTCCTCGGCGATGTTCACGCGAACCAGATTCAGCGCCATCTCAATGGTTCCTTGGAATCGGCCCGGAACCATGCGCATCTTACGAGTGCCCAACCAGAAGACCAAGACGAGGGCGACCACCGCGAGAAGCCGGACCAGAATGATCCGGTTGACCTCAAAAATGGTGCCCTCAAAAAGCACCGCTGGAGGGAAGAATTCCTCAATCGTCGGGGGACTGAAAGTTTCACCGGCTGCTAACTGGAACAGCGTGTCAGTGGCTTCTGTTAACAGCTCTGTCTCCAGTTTCGGGGCGCAAAGAAACGCGGCGAATGTCGTCTTTCAGACTCTAGCAAAGCAAACCTGGGAGAGACGAATCAGGCTTCAGCCCCTAGTTGAGGCAAATTTCTCCGGTGACACCACGTCAAAAAGGTCCGCAATCGGGATCGAACCTTCCCGCACAATGCGAAGTTTTCCTTGCGGCGCATCGAGTGAGGTCGCATCGATCACCGTCGACACTTCCTTGCCCGGTTTCTCCTCGGCGGCAGCCAGAACAACCGCTACCGAAGCCTCAAACCGCTTCTGAAGAGCCGCGGGAGACACGAGAGGTTTTCCGCCAACCTCCCACGCCCCCGATTGGGCAAGGGGTCCCGTTTCGCTCAACAATTCCAACGCGATGCGGTTAGCAGGCATTCGCAACGCTACTGTTCCCGCAGTATCGCCAAGATCCCACATGAGCGACTCGCCCGCAGGGACGATCAGAGTGAGTGCTCCTGGCCAAAACTCAGCAGCCAAGGCCGCCACGTCCTCAGCAACCTCAGCTGCGAGGGCACGCAGGGTGGGAATACCGGGTACAAAAACGGACACCGGTGCGCCCTCGGGCATTCCCCTCGCCCCTCGCAACGCCGCAACGGCGCTGGGTTTGAACGCATCGGCGACCAGGGCGTAGGAGGTGTCGGTGGGAACACAGACAACCTGACCGCGACCGATGGCCATGCGGGCATGACGCATACCCTGGAGTAGTTCCGCTTTCTGGGCGGTTCTAAAAAGTTCTGCGCTCACGCATACAAGCTTCCCACGGCCTCACGGAAGTGCGCCGTGTGAGCGGCAACATCCGCTTTGGTCGTGGCCGGGCTCATCAAGGCCATGTTGTGGAAGGGAGTCAAGAGAATGCCGCGGTTCAACGCGTGGAGATGCAGGTATTGCTGGAGCTCAAAATCATCCGCATGAGCTGCCTCAGCTCCGTCCTTCGGGGCATGGGGAAGAAAGCTGTATTCCGCTCTCGCTCCCAGCTGGGTGACCTGCCACGGGACGCCAAATTCGTCGAGTGCAGCCTGAACCCCCTCGGTCCACTCCGTCGCGCGCTGAATCATGTCGGGGTATGCCTCCGCGGTGAGGACTTCGCCCAAAGTGGCCCGAATCGCAGCGAGCGAGAGAGCGTTTCCCGCGAGCGTCCCTCCCACTCCCCCGACATCGATGTCCTCCAGGTGAATCGATGACCGAACACGCTGCTGAAGCTCACTGGTCATCCCATACGCGCCAGCGGGAATCCCTCCTGCAATGGTCTTCCCGATAACGACGGCATCGGGTGAAAGCCCATCACGCTGGGTCATGCCCCCTGGCCCTGCACACACCGTGTGTGTTTCATCGATGATCAAGATCGCTCCGTGCTCCGTGCACAGTGCTCGCAACGCGTCATGCCAGCCGTCTTCTGGCAGAACGATGCCGATATTGGTCATCGCTGGTTCCACCAGTGCACACGCAATATCGCCCGAGGAAAAGGCCCTTTCCAGAGCCTCAACATCGTTGAACGGAACGACCACCGTGGTCATGTCGGGATCGACGGGAGCCCCGATGTTGCCTCGCCTCTCAACCACTGCCCCGTGCCCATCCAGGGTGGCAAAGGTCTCGTCAACACTGCCGTGGTAGCAGTAGTCCATGACCAGCACTTTGCGTTTTCCCGTCACCTGTCGGGAGTAACGAATCATGGCGCGATTGGCATCAGTAGCGGTCAACGTGAACTGCCACTGAGGCACTCCAAACCTCTCCGCGAGCATGCCCGCAGCGACGGCGGCATCCTCAGTGGGCAACATGGTGGTGATTCCCTTGGACACTTGGTCGGAAATTGCTCGGACTGTGGGCTCAGGAGAGTGGCCCACCATGGCGCCGGTGTCGCCCAGACACAAATCAACGTGATCGATGCCATCGACGCACGTGAAGTGAGCGCCCTGGGCACGCTCTACGTACACTGGCCACGGCCCTGGCCACTTAGCCATCCAGAGCATGGGAACCCCATCGGGCATGGTGGCCTTTGCGCGCTCGAACAGCGCGCGTGAAGCGGGCCGCTCAGCTTCAAACCGGGCAACTTCTTCTGCCATGAGGGAAGCTAGGCGTGAGCGGTCGACAGTCATAGCGGTGCCCTCCCGAGCGTTTAGAGGATGTGTCTATCCGGCCAGTGTGAGTCTCTTGCGCCGAATTGCGCCCCCGACTTGAGCGATCAGGACCAGGACAATCGCAGCGAAAAAGACCGCAGAGGCAATCACGTTGGCCTCGGCGGGAATCCCCCTCGCCGCCGCGGTGTACACGAAACGCGGGAAGGTCATCGCTGGCCCAGCGTTAAAATTGGTGATGATGAAGTCATCGAAGCTAAGCGCAAAGGACAACAGTGCTGCCGCAATAATTCCTGGGATGAGGAGCGGGAACGTGACCCGCCAGAACACTTGGGAGGGCGACCCATA
>JAYOYJ010000057.1:0-7589 GCA_038153485.1 Pontimonas sp.
CGACACTCGAGCTCAGCGGGCCCTCGCCAGTCTGCGGACGGTACGAGGTTGCCCAGCTCGCCAGCGATACGACGCACCTGGGCAGCGTGCCAAGCAACCTGAGACCGTTCATTCATCGTCACTCCCCCGCGGGGAGTTTCGCGGATTCGGGTCATACGTCTCCAGCTCGATGCCCGCTGGCACGCTTGGGGGACTGTCCACCCCACGGTGGACAACAAAATAGGGAAGAATAGGGGGAGGGAAATCTCCCAGACAGGAAGGTGACCGTGTCAAACCTGGGCCACCAACCCCTCAGTCCTCTTGACGGGCGCTACCGCGCGGCCACCCAAGAACTCGGGGAATATTTCTCGGAAGCGGCTCTCAATAGAGCACGAGTCAGCGTCGAAATTGAATGGCTCATTACCCTCTGCGCAGAGGGTGTTGCCGGCTCAACTCCTCTCCCGGCGAAAACCATTGAGTCGCTTCGTGGAGTAGTAAAAGATTTTGGTGAAAAAGAAATCGCTCAAATCGCGGCCACAGAAGCTGTCACCAAGCACGACGTGAAAGCTGTGGAATATTTCGTTCGCGATATCCTCGCTGCTCACAAGCTCGAGAGCCTGAGTGAACTCGTCCATTTCGGATGCACCAGTGAAGACATCAACAACGTCTCCTACGCACTGGTGACCAGGGACGCGTTGAAGCAGGTATGGCTTCCGGCCTTCGATGCCGTCATCGCCCGCCTCACAGAGCTCGCTCACAGCTGGCGTGATGCACCCATGTTGGCGAAGACGCACGGCCAACCCGCCACCCCCACAACGTTTGGCAAAGAGCTCGCAGTCTTCGCTGGTCGACTCGCCCGAGTGCGCGAGCGGATAACGCGTATTCCCTACCTCGCGAAATTCTCCGGGGCAACAGGAACTTTCTCCGCCCACGTCGTTGCGGAGCCCGGGGTGAATTGGCCGATCGTGAGCAAGAACTTCGTCGAGGGCCTGGGGCTGACCTGGAACCCTCTCACCACGCAAATCGAATCTCACGACGCGACTGCCGCATTATTCAGCGCGATTTCCCACGCGAACCGCATCTTGCACAATCTCGCGACAGACATCTGGACTTATATTTCCGTGGGCTATCTCACCCAGATTCCCGAGCCCGGCGCAACGGGATCCTCGACGATGCCTCACAAAATCAACCCGATCCGTTTCGAAAATGCGGAAGCAAACCTCGAAATTTCGAGCTCGCTTCTCGAGGGGCTTGCGGCAACGCTGGTGACCTCTCGTTTGCAACGAGATCTCACTGATTCGACAACACAAAGGAATATTGGTGTGGCATTGGGCCACTCGCTCTTAGCTCTAACCAACCTCGACAAGGGGCTTCACGAAATTTCACTCGACGAGCGTGCACTCATGGCCGACCTCCAGGCGAACTGGGAAGTTCTGGCTGAAGCCATTCAAACCGTCATGCGGGCAGAGATCGTCCGCGGTAATTCGTCAGAAACGGACCCCTACGCAATCGTCAAAGAACTCACGCGCGGCAATGCTGTCGATGCCGAGACGCTCGCTGCCTTTGTTCACGGTCTCGACATATCGGACGCTGCAAAAAAGCGCCTTGCTGAGCTCACACCGGAAGGCTACGTGGGACTAGCCTCGGCCCTCGTCGACTACCTCGACTAGTCGTTTCCCGTCCCGGTTTCGCTCTTTTCCCCGTCGGGAGTCGAATTCGGTGACACCGCCAAAAGAAGCATCGCGATTCCGATGATGACCACGATGAAGACCAGGCCGCTAGCGATAATCGACACCGTGGCGTCACGCGTGACCATCAAGACCACCAGACCAGCAAAAAGTGCCATGACTCCGGAGAGCATCACAAACTCGATGGGTCGAAGTTTTTGGCGCCGTGTGGGCTCAGGCATGGGCGGGGTCCTTTGACGGGGGGAAGCGAAGCGCAACACTAGCGATAGCCATGTAAACACCTTGGACGATAGCCCACGCACCTAAGAAGCCCACCACAGCGACGCTGTCAGCCGGTTGGAAAAGAACAACGAGCGCAAGAGCCACTGTCATCATCCCCTGCGTCATCCAGTCACGACGCACCGCATCGCCTCGAGCGAGACGGAAACCAAAGAAGATTTCAGCAACTCCCACAAGGAGCGCCCAAAACACCAACGCCCATAGCAAGAGGATCATTCCGGCTCCTTGAAGTGCGAGCGCGAGTGCACCCACCACCACAGACACGAGGGCCTGCCACAAGTGGAGCCCTCGAGCGGTGTTGGTGCTGGAAAGCCCGAGCGAAACAAGAGACAGCGCAGCCGCCATCACCACGGCCATGATTCCCAATGCAACCAAGCCAAATTGGGCCGAATGTGCGGGGGTGAACGTAATGACCAATCCAGTAATGATGAGAATTACCGCTCTGATTCCCGAAACCACCGCGTAGGGAAGAGGCTGTGTGCGTTGCGAAGGAGCTCCCACCCCTCCAGAGTAATGAGGGTTCTTTGTCCCTCGAGACACCTAGACCTTGGGCATATCCGCGAAGCGCGAATAGTTCCCTTGGAATCCGACCACAATCGTGTCGGTTGGCCCATTACGGTGCTTGGCGACGATCAGGTCCGCCTCGCCAGCACGTGGGCTATCTCTCTCATACGCACTATCGCGGTGAAGGAGGATAACCACGTCTGCATCTTGCTCGAGTGAACCCGATTCACGAAGGTCGCTCAATTGTGGTTTGCGGTCGGATCGCTGCTCGGGACCACGATTCAACTGTGACAGCGCGACGACAGGAACCTGCAACTCTTTGGCGAGGAGTTTAAGCGCCCTGGAGAACTCGCTGACTTCCTGTTGGCGCGACTCCACTCGCTTTCCGGCGGTCATCAGCTGGAGATAGTCGATCACGATCATCTTCAAGCCCACCCGCTGCTTCAGGCGACGAGCCTTGGCCCGAATCTCCACCAGAGTCATATTCGGACTGTCGTCAATATAGAGCGGAGCGGCTTCGATCCGTCCTCGCGTAGAAGCAATAGTGGTCCAGTCTCTGGCCTCGACCATTCCCTTGCGCATCTTCTGCAGCGGTATAGATGTCTCCGCCGAGAGAAGACGCATGGCAATCTCGGACTTCCCCATCTCCAAGGAGAAGAAGATCGTGGGCTGCTTGAAACGAATCGCGGCGTTTCGTGCGAGGTCGAGGGCGAGAGTTGACTTACCCAGCGCAGGTCTCGCAGCAATAAGGACGAGCTGACCCGGATGCAACCCGTTCATGAGGCCATCGAGGTCAGCAAAACCGGTGGGCACACCGACCATTTCACCGTCTCGCCCGCGCGCGGCTTCAATCTCATCGACCGCAGCGGACACCGCTTCGGTCAGGGGAACATAGTCTTCTGCTTCGACACCGCCGGCGACCTGATAAATCTCCGTCTGGGCAGTATTGACAAGGTCGGTGACCTCTCCTTCACTCGCGTATCCCATATTGACGATGCGAGTCCCGGCATCGACCAGCCTGCGCAGGACAGCCTTGTCCGCGACGATCCCTGCGTAGTGACCAGCGCTAGCTGCGGTCGGAACAACAGACACAATGGTGTGAAGGTAATCAACCCCTCCCGCGCGGGAGAGCATTCCGGTCTTGGTCAACTCCTCCGACACGGTGATGACGTCCGTCGGCTCGCCATGGGAGTACAGGTTCAACAGCGCGTCGAAGATGATCTCGTGTTTCGGGAGATAAAAGTCTCGGCCTCGCACAACTTCGATGACGTCGGCGACAGCATCCTTGCTCAGCAGCATCCCCCCGAGCGTGCTTTGCTCCGCAAGCACGTCGTGGGGAGGGGTTCGATCCCCGGCGTAACCGCGCTCAGAGGAGGGTTCTGGAACAATTCCCAGCTGAGCAATTGACACAGTCACGCCCCCTTATTCTTTCCACGACAAATACAGATCCTTTTACATCTCCCTCAGGTCTATCACCCTCGACCGACACTCTCGGGAGCTTTTCGGAGCCGTGTGGACTCCCTTTCTTAAAGCTTGATTTCACTCTAAAGTGGCGGCGTGAATCCCACAAAGAGGCCTGTGGATAACTCTGTGCATGATTGTCGAGAAACGCCGAAAGCCCTGTGGATAAAATGGGGATTATTGTTGGCGCAAATGGGGAATTTTTACCGATTTATACCTTTTTATCGAGGTTAAAACTTTACACTTTGTGCATTTTGAATATGTATAAAGCACCGGTTTAGACTTCGATGTGGTGGGGGTCTCAGTGTGGAGAAGAACGCGTTAAATGGTGAGGGCCCCTCATTCCGAGGGACCCTCCGGTAAACCGAAAAAAGGCTATTTTTCCGCTTTCACCGACAACGTGACAGTTGCGATGACACCATCGTGAATCTTGATAACCACTTCAGCCGAACCCGTCGACTTAATGGGCTTCACAATTTCGATAGAACGCTTGTCCACGCCCGTGATTCCCGCAGCCTCGATTGCGGCCGCAATGTGGTTGCGCGTGACGGAACCAAACAAGCGGCCCTCGGAACCAGCTTTCGCGCTCAAGGCAATGGGCGCCTTCTCGAGCTTGTCCTTGAGAGACTGGGCCTCCTCCTGAGAAGCCAACACTTTGGCTTCCCGGGCGGAACGAATTTGATCCACCTGTTTCTGGCCACCGTTGCTCCACGCAACAGCGAAGCCTTGAGGAATCAAAAAGTTACGGGCGTAACCGTTCTTGACCTCAACCACGTCACCAGCCGATCCGAGGCCCGCAACTTCGTTTGTCAAAATGAGCTTTGCCATGTTCTCGCTCCCTAGCGTCCGGCGCCCGCGTAAGGCAAAAGCGCCATTTCGCGTGCGTTCTTAATTGCTTTGGCGAGCAAACGCTGCTCCTGGACAGACACTCCGGTGATACGGCGGCTGCGAATCTTTCCTCGCTCGGAAATGAACCGGCGAAGCGTGGCAACGTCCTTGTAGTCAATGACGCCCACGGTGATGGACTTCACGGGAGCTGCAGGCTTACCGCCCTTGCCCATGCGTGGTTTGCGGCGATCGCC
This sequence comes from Pontimonas sp., assembly GCA_038153485.1. GTDB lineage: Bacteria > Actinomycetota > Actinomycetes > Actinomycetales > Microbacteriaceae > Pontimonas. The sequence goes on from JAYOYJ010000057.1 coordinate 4,994, forward strand.
GCTCGATTTTCCTGCCATAGTGATGTTCTTTCTGCTCTGGCAACCCGAGAAACTCGGGCGCTACAACGTTGTTTAGAAGGGTGCGTCCTCGATGGGTGCTTGGTCAGCGGGAGCTGCACTAGCCCAAGGGTCTTGCGTGGCCCCACCGGCCGCGGGAGCGCTCCACGCGTCCTCCACAGCCTTGGAACCGCCACTCGATTGACGCTGAACCTGAGCGGTTGCGTAGCGAAGGCTAGGGCCGATCTCGTCAACCTCAAGCTCAATCGACGTGCGCTTCTCACCCTCTTTGGTCTCATACGAACGCTGACGCAGACGGCCCGTGGCCACAACGCGTGCGCCCTTCGTCAGAGACGACGCGACATGCTCGGCAAACTCGCGCCACACGCTCGCGCGCATGAACAATGCCTCGCCGTCTTTCCACTCGCCCGATGCGCGATCAAAAGTGCGCGGGGTCGAAGCGATGGTGAAGTTGGCAACAGCGACACCGTTCTGGGTGTACCGCAGCTCGGGATCCGCGGTGAGGTTACCCACCACCGTGATGATTGTTTCTCCAGCCATGATCTACTCCGACTTGCGACGCTTAGTGCCGCCGGAGAGGGAAACCTTCTGCGCTTGCGGTGACTCCTCAGGAGCGCCCAGGCGCACGGTTGCTTCATCCTGGCGCAAAACCTTGGTGCGCATGACTGCCTCACTGAGGCGCAGCTGGCGATCGAGCTCAGCGGTTGCCTCGGGAGACGCGGTGAAGTTCACGACGGCGTAAATGCCCTCGGCCTTCTTTTTGATTTCGTAGGCCAACCGGCGCTTACCCCAAATGTCGAGGTTCTCGATGGTGCCACCGTCTTTACGGATGACCTCCAAGAACGCTTCGAGACTGGGAGCAACGGTGCGCTCATCGGTCTCTGGGTCAAGAATGACCATCAGTTCATAATCGTGCACGACTACCCCACCTCCTTCGGACTCAACGGTTACAGGATTTCTGCAACAGGAGGGATCAGTGCTGTGTCTTGCAAGAAGACAACTGCCACAGTCTAGGCGTCAGCCAGCTCCCTGGCAACAGCTAGCGGGACTCCCACCACGCCAGAAGACGCTTCGTCGCCTCATCGACACCCATTTCGCCTTCATCAAGTCGCAGGTCGAGGAGGAATTGATAGGCCTCACCCACTTCACGACCGGGCTTCAGGTTCAAAATGGCCATGATGGCTTCGCCATCAAGCTCTGGTCGGATGGCCTGGAGCTCTTCCTGTTCAGCAAGCGCCGCAATCCGAGCCTCCAAGTCGTCATAGGCAAACGACAAGCGATCCGCTTTGCGCTTATTGCGTGTGGTGACGTCCGCCCTCACAAGAATGTGAAGACGCTCGAGCTCATCACCGGCGTCACGCACATAACGTCGCACAGCGGAATCGGACCACGCCTGCTCCGAGTACCCAAAAAAACGTAGATGGAGCTCGATGAGCTTCGAGACCGACTCAATAGTGTGGTTATCAAACCGCAGCGCTTTGAGCCGCTTTTTTGCGAGCTTCGCGCCGACAACATCGTGGTGATAGAACGTCACGACACCGCCGCTCTCGAATCGCCGGGTGGCAGGTTTCCCGATGTCGTGTAGCAGAGCCGCAACACGGAGCGCCACGTCTGGCCCTTCCTCCGGGAACCGTCGTCGCTCTTCATCGATGGCCTGTTCGAGCACCGTCAGCGTGTGCTGATAGACATCCTTATGGTGCGCGTGTTCGTCCGACTCCAAACGCAGAGCAGGCAACTCGGGCAGCACCACTTCGGCTATCCCTGTCTCCACCAACACCTCGAGACCAGCCCTGGGTGAGCCGGTGGAGAGCAGGCGAGTGAGCTCTTCACGCACCCGCTCCGCGGAAATATCAGCGATTCTTGGTGCGAGCGCGGTCATCGCCGCCAGGGTGTCAGAGTGAATCGACGCCCCTAACTGGCTGGTAAACCGCGCGCCCCGCATCATGCGCAAAGGATCGTCATCAAACGACACTTCGGGCTTGGCGGGAGTACGAAGCACGCCGGCCAAGAGGTCGTCAAGGCCATTGCAGGGGTCAACAAGCTTCACCTCAGGCAAGGTCAATGCCATCGCGTTCACGGTGAAGTCCCGCCGGAAAAGATCGTCCTCGAGGCTCTTTCCAAAGCGCACTTCAGGTTTGCGGCTCGAACCGTCGTAGGAGTCGGCTCGGTATGTGGTGATTTCCACCGTGTGATCTCCGAGCTGGGCGGCTATCGTCCCAAAAGCCCTGCCAACATCCCAAACCGCATCGGCGAGAGGTTTCACCAATTTTTCGCTCTGTTCCGGGGTTGCAGACGTGGTGAAATCCAGGTCGTGGACGTCGCGACCCAAAAAAGCGTCGCGCACGGGACCGCCGACGAGCGCCAACTCATGACCGGCCTGGGAAAAGGCTTCTGCGAGGCCCTTTATGGGCTCTCGGGAGGTGACGAGTCGCAGTGTTTCCACGGCTTTCGCAACGCTCGACATAGTGTTCAGAGTCTAGACTCTGAACCATGCCAGCCCGGGGGACAGTGACGCGCAGGCGTGGATAATTCGACCATCAGCACTCGCGTGAGGACACCTCGACGAACTCTCGTCAGC
>JAYOYJ010000058.1:0-7519 GCA_038153485.1 Pontimonas sp.
AGCCATGGAGCCAGGTATCAACGCGAAAGGCGCGTGCATCGGAGAGCTCGGTCAGCGAGTGAGGGCAGTGCAGGCAGAACTGGGCGAAGAAAAGATCGACATTGTCGACTACTCCGACGATATCGCCCAGTTTGTGGCCAATGCTCTCTCACCAGCAAAGGTCTCGAGTTCTTTTGTGTTGGATGAGGCAGCGAAACAGGTCAGAGCGCTGGTGCCGGACTACCAGTGGTCGCTAGCGATCGGAAAAGAAGGCCAACCCGCCCGTCTCGCGGCCAAGGTGACCGGCGCAAAAATCGACATTCAGCCCGATTCTGTGATGGATTCCTAGGTGCGAGACCAGCGCCAGCGTGCCAGAAGGTCCGGAGGGGACTACAATGGAGGTTTCCAGGCGGTGCCTGGGTTGTCAGGAGTCAGACAGCACAGAACATCTTCTGCGCTGTGTGGCACAGGACAACCGGGTCGTCATAGACGAGAAAGGGAGATTGCCGGGTCGCGGTGCGTGGGTGCATCGAAACCTAGAGTGTCTCTCCCAGTCTCTTCGACGGCGAGCATGGGGCAGGGCGTTTCGCAAGGGACCCTCGCTGGATTGCTCAGAACTGGAAAACCTCAGTAGGTCACCCGACCTCGCTAAGACAAGGCTGAATGGCTAATGGAATCCTCATGAGTGGCTCGAAATGAGCCTCGTTTGTAGGTAGAGGCGCGCCCTGGCTGGGTGCGCCCAGACAGGAGAATTGTGGCTGCAAAAGCTCGCGTGCACGAGATCGCCGCGGAATTGGGTATCGACTCAAAACGCACCTTGGAGAAGCTGAAAGAAATCGGCGAATTCGTCAAGGGTCCTTCATCGACGGTGGAGCCTCCCGTCGTGCGGAAGCTCAAGGCTGCGTTTGCGGAGGAGGGCATTGTTCCTGTCCCTGTAGAAGAAAAGCCCGAACCAAAACCCACTGCAAGACCTGCTCCGAAGCCAGCTCCGGAGGCCTCGGCACCCGAAGCACCTGCGCCCACTCCGGAAACACCTCCGGCGCCCCCGGCGCCTAAGCCCGCAGCCTCCGGTATTCCGCGCCCGGGTAATAACCCGTTTGCTTCGTCGCAGGGCATGGCGCGTCCCGGTATTCCGCGCCCGGGCAATAACCCCTTTGCCTCTGCCCAAGGAATGGGTCGGCCAGCTCCTGGTCGCCCCGCACAGGGTGCTGGACCTCGTCGGCCTCTCGATCGAGAAGGAGGGTCCAGGCCTCCTTTCCAGTCACGTACGGGTGGCCCCGGCGGTAGGCCTGGTGGTCCCGGTTTCGGTGGCCCCGGCGGCGGTCCTGGCGGTGGCCCCGGAGGTCGCCCAGGTGGTCGCCCCGGCGCTGGTGGCCGCGGTCGCGGTCCTGGCGGTGGTACCGCTGGTGCTTTTGGTCGCGGCGGTGGCAAGAGCAAGTCACGCAAGTCGAAGCGCACGAAGCGTCAAGAGTTTGAAATGCGGGAGGCGCCGAGTTTAGGCGGCGTCACGATTCCTCGTGGAGATGGATCTACGGTGATTCGCCTGCGCCAGGGTGCCTCGATGAGTGATTTTGCGGACAAGATCGAGGCCCTGACCGGATTCCCGGTCCCTCCCGGGAACCTCGTGACGGTGTTGTTCCAGTTGGGAGAAATGGCGACCGCCACGGAGTCACTCGATGCAGCAACTTTCGAGGTGCTGGGTGCGGAGCTTGGCTACCAGGTTGAGATTGTCTCCCCTGAGGACGAGGACAAAGAGCTTCTCGAGAGCTTTGACATCGACTTGGATGAGGAAGAAAACGACGAAGATCTCGTCATTAGGCCTCCGGTTGTGACGGTAATGGGTCACGTTGACCACGGTAAGACGAAGCTGTTGGACGCGATTCGAAGTGCGAATGTTGTCGCCGGTGAGGCCGGGGGAATCACCCAGCACATCGGTGCTTACCAGGTATGGACAGAGCACGAGGGTATTGAGAGGGCTATCACCTTCATTGATACCCCCGGGCACGAGGCCTTTACCGCTATGCGTGCCCGTGGAGCTCAGGTGACCGATATCGCGATCCTGGTGGTGGCCGCCGATGACGGCATCATGCCCCAAACGATTGAGGCTCTGAACCACGCGCAAGCTGCCGGAGTCCCCATCGTGGTGGCCATCAACAAGATGGATGCCCCGGGAGCAAAAGCAGACAAGGTCCTGCAGCAACTGACCGAGTTTGGCCTGGTTGCCGAGGAGTACGGCGGTGACACTCAAGCAGTCAAGGTGTCTGCGCTGAAGGGTGAAGGTATCACCGAGCTTCTCGATGCTGTCTTGCTCACCGCAGACGCTGGTCTGGACCTCCGGGCTAACCCGAACCGGACCGCCCGCGGTGTGGCCATCGAAGCCCGTCTCGATAAGGGTCGCGGTGCGGTTGCCACGGTTCTCATCGAGTCGGGAACACTCCGCGTGGGTGAAGCGATTGTTGCCGGCACTGCCTATGGTCGTGTCCGCGCCATGATCGACGAGAACGGCGAGTCCGTCGAGGAAGCCTTCCCGTCGCGTCCCGTGGCGGTTCAGGGCCTCTCGAGTGTTCCCCGAGCAGGGGACACCTTCATCGTGACGGATGACGATCGGACCGCGCGCCAGATTGCGGAGAAGCGTGAGGCTGCCGAGCGCAATGCCCAGCTCGCGAAGGCTCGCAAGCGCATCAGCCTCGAGGACTTCACTAAGGCTCTCGAGGATGGCAAGATCGAGGCTCTCAACCTCATCCTCAAGGGTGATGTCTCGGGTGCCGTGGAGGCACTGGAAGAGGCGTTGCTCAAGATCGAGGTGGACGAGTCGGTTCAGTTGCGCATCATCCACCGCGGCGTGGGTGCCATTACCGAAAGCGATGTGAACCTGGCGACCATCGACAACGCCATCATCGTGGGATTCAATGTCAGGCCCGACTCGAAGGCGCGCGAGCGCGCCCAGCGCGAAGGCGTCGATATACGCTTCTACTCCGTCATTTACAATGCTCTGGAGGAAATCGAGAGCTCGCTCAAGGGCATGCTCAAGCCGGAGTTCGAAGAAGTTCAATCTGGCGTGGCAGAAGTCCGCGAGGTGTTCAAGTCGTCGAAGGCGGGAACTATTGCGGGTTGTTTGGTGCGCTCGGGAACGATTACCCGAAATGCCAAAGCTCGCATCATCCGCGATGGTGTGGTGCTCGCCGACGATCTCACCATCGAGTCTCTGCGTCGCTTCAAGGACGATGTCACTGAAGTCAAGACCGATTTCGAGTGCGGTATCGGGTTGGGCAAGCTCAAAGACATTCAGATTGGTGACGAGATCGAGACCATCGAGATGAAAGAGAAGGTCCGTGAGTAGTAACTCACCACGCGCGAGGAAGATGGCGGACTTGATTCGCCAAATCCTTGCTGAGCGCCTTCAAAAAGGTCTCCGAGATCCGCGGATGGGGTATGTGACCATCACTGATGTCCACGTGACCGGTGATTTGCAGCACGCCTCCGTGTTTTACACGGTTCTGGGGGACGACACAGAGCGGGCCGATACGCACGCGGCCTTGACGGCGGCTACAGGAATGCTTCGCACCGAGGTGGGGAGAAACATTTCTGCGCGCCTCACACCGACGCTGGAGTTTGTTCCCGATGGTGTGCCCGAGAATGCGGCCGCTATCGAGAATCTTCTGCAGGAAGCCCGTCAACGCGATGCTGAGACCGAGCGCATGAAAGCAACCGCACAATACGCGGGCGAGGAGGACCCCTACAAGGCCCCTCGCTCAGCCGAGTAGAGAAACCAAGGAGTTCCCATGTCGATGGACCGTGAAGACCCTCGTCAGTACCACATTGCCCTCGCGGAGGGTGATGTTGGGCGTTACGTGTTCCTCCCGGGCGACCCCGGCCGGTGTGAGCTCATAGCTTCATTCTTTGATGAGCCGCAGAAGGTTGCGTCACACCGTGAATATGAAACGTGGACGGGCTATCTCGAAGGCGAGAAGGTGTCCGTGACCTCAACCGGAATCGGAGGGCCTTCGGCTGCTATCGCAATGGAGGAACTCGTCGCTATCGGATCAGACACTTTTGTTCGAGTCGGTACGTCGGGCTCCATGCAGGAACACATCAAGCCAGGCGATATCGCGATTGTGTCTGCTGCTATTCGCGATGAGGGCACCAGCCTCCACTATCTCCCCCTCGAGTTCCCGGCAGTAGCGGACGTGGGGCTCACTATGGCGCTGTCCGATGCTGCCAAGGGATTGGGAAAGAACGTGCATGTGGGAGTGTCACAGTCCAAGGACTCTTTTTACGGTCAGCACGCTCCCGAGCGGATGCCGGTGGCAAGCCGTCTTGCAGAACGATGGACCGCCTGGATGGGCGGAGGTGCTATTTGTTCGGAGATGGAAGCGGCCTCTCTCTACATCGTGGCCTCCGTTCTTCGTGTCCGAGCGAGCGGACTCATGATGGTGATGGGTCATCCTGATCAGTCGCCGATGACTCCCGCAGAATGGGATGCATCCAAAGTGGAGCATCTGCTCCCTGTGGCGATTGAAGGAATGCGCGAGATTATTCGCAGAGATAAGGCTCTCAACGCGGGAGCGTAATACCTTCCGACTCTCTGATGGCGAGACCGTCGGACACGAGGGATCCCAGAGCTCGCTGAAACTGTTGGCGATCGGGCCACAGTGACGCGAGGAAATCCTCGGGCACGGGAGTGTCGCTGTGGCGTAATTCTCGAAGAATGATTCCCCTCACTTGCCGATCGCTTCCCTCAAATCGCCCTTGGGTGGGAGCTTTAGCTCCCACGTATTCGGGGTAGCCAGCTGCTCGCCACGCACACGCAGGGGCGAGGGGACATTCCTCACATCGGGGTTTGCGGGCTGCACAGATCGTTGCGCCTAGTTCCATGATGGCTTTCGCACCCTGAACCTGCGTATTGGCGTCTACGGTGGACAAAACACCCCAGAGTTCCTCCCGGTCTGATCTGACGCGGGGCGGCCCCGCCTCGCCATTGCCCTTGTGTGCTCGAGCCACGACTCGTCGAACATTGGTGTCGACAACGGGTTCGGGGAATCCGAACGCAAAGGTTCGAATGGCTCGTGCTGTGTAGTCCCCGATGCCGGGAAGATTGAGCAAGTCGTCCAGGCCTTGGGGGACCTCGCCCTTATGGTTGGCAACCATCTGAACTGCGGCGTCGTGGAGTCGCAGGGCCCTCCGTGGGTATCCCAATCGTCCCCACGCAATCACTACTTCTGCCTTCGATGCCTGAGCCAGGTCAGAGGGAGCAGGCCATCTGCTCATCCATTCGAACCACACCGGTTCCACGCGGGCAACAGGGGTCTGTTGGAGCATGACCTCAGAGACCATGACTGCCCACGGTGAACAACTCTCCTCACGCCACGGGAGAGGTCGCTGGTGGAGGGCAAACCACTTGGTGAGGGCCTTGATATCCACAGTGCTACGGTATAGCGCTCAACTGGTGTTTCCCAGTTCGGAGTCATACCCTGTCCGCATGAAGGTCTTGGTCACCGGTGCCACGGGATATGTGGGTGGCCGCCTTGTGCCCAAACTCCTGGAGGAAGGCCACACGGTCCGTGTTCTAGCTCGAGAACCTCACCGCCTGGACTCTGTCCCGTGGCGAGGGGATGTCGAGATTGTTCAGGGAGATCTTCAGGTGCGCGCTGATGTTGCGCGGGCAGTCGACTCCATTGATGTTCTGTATTACCTCGTTCACTCGATGTCCAGTGCGGGCAATTTCGAGGAGGTCGAGCGATTGGTCGCCACCATCATGTCCGAGGAAGCTTCTGCTGCGGGTGTTTCGAGAATTGTCTACCTCGGGGGTTTGCATCCAGAGGGCAAGCTCTCTCGCCACCTAGGGTCACGAAAAGAAGTGGGAGACATCCTGCTTGCGTCGGGACTGCCAACCGTTGCCCTGCAGGCAGGGGTCATCATTGGATCAGGTTCGGCGAGCTTCGAGATGATTCGTCACCTCACCGAAATCCTGCCTGCGATGCCCGCTCCAAAATGGGTTCGGAACCGCATTCAACCGATTGCCATTAGAGATGTTCTTCATTACTTGGTGAAGTCCGCGACCCTACCTGCGGGGATTAATCGCGCGCTTGATATCGGCGGCCCTGACGTTTTTCGCTATGTCGAGTTGATGAACGGTTATGCAAAGGAAGCGGGTTTGAAGGAGCGGATTATTCTTGCTCTGCCTGTTCTGACGCCGTGGCTTGCTTCTCAATGGGTAAACCTGGTCACCCCGATTCCTCGAAGTCTTGCTGTTCCGATTATTGAGTCACTTCTTCACGATGCCGTCATGAAGAATCACGATATTGATGCAGTGATACCACCGCCCGCGGAAGGACTGACGGGGTATCGCCGTGCGGTCGAATTAGCGCTGGTACGGATGCGCTCCGGTGAGGTTGAGACGTCGTGGCGGAACACCGAAGTTATCGGGGCTCCCTCTGATCCACTTCCCAGCGACCCGGAGTGGGCCGGTCACACCGTCTATACCGACTCGCGGGAGGTCACAGTCGAGGCTCCAGCGGATGATTTGTGGGGCGTCGTCGAGAGTATTGGGGGCGACAACGGGTGGTATTCCCTCCCCGTCGCGTGGGCCGCACGCGGTCTGCTGGACAAGCTCGTGGGGGGAGTGGGTCTTCGTCGGGGTCGCCGAGACCCCAATAAGCTCATGGTCGGTGACGCCCTTGATTTCTGGAGAGTAGAGAAGATAGAGCGCGGCTCCTTCCTTAGGCTTCGAGCCGAAATGAAACTACCCGGGCTCGCGTGGCTGGAATTCACGGTGACGCCCCTTTCAGAGAATCGGAGCGCTCTCAGCCAGCGTGCGGTGTTCTTCCCACAGGGTTTGGGTGGGCGCCTCTACTGGTTCGCCGTGACCCCGCTTCACGGGATTGTGTTTGCGGGAATGGCGCGCTCCATGGGGAAAACCGCTGAATCACGTTTTGCACAGCGGGTACCCATCACCGCTTCCTAGGCGTTACACTGGTGGAGCACCGCAATCACTGACACGGTTCGCGTTCAGGTCTGATTGTTTGTGTCGGTCTCGTATCACAGGCGAGACAACATGTGGTCGCGGCGACTATGTCGCCGTTTCCCGCGATATCTAGGTTGTTTCAAGGAGAAGAATGGCCCCGGCAGGCCCCTCACGCACTCGTTCACGCCCTCAGGGCGCTAAGCGGGGACGCAAAAAGCCCATCGATGATGAGGGCATCATCCCGATTCTGGCCAGAGCCGTTCGGGAAGTGGAGTCGGCAGCAGGTCGAGGGAAAGTGACTGCCGGAAACCGGGTGAAGTTTCAGGTCGCTGCGCTGTTGGTGCGCGAGGAGCGTGCTCGTGCGAAAGAGGAAGCTTCGCTTTCGGCAGCAGACCGTCAAGAGACGCTCAAGCGGCTGGATGGTTTGGCCTCAATTATGGCCAAGACAGCGGCGAAAGACACGAGTCTGATTCAGCTGTTGGCACCCGAGGCGAAGGTCTCGGAGGCAGCAAAGAAGCTGCGACGAGATTTCCTGGTGGCGTCGGGTCAGGAGCTTGCTCCCGATGATTTGATCAT
>JAYOYJ010000059.1:0-2262 GCA_038153485.1 Pontimonas sp.
GTCGTCAACGGCCAAGCGTGTCATCGTGGCGGAGGATGAGTCCCTGATCAGAATTGATGTCGTCGAAACCCTGCGTGATAACGGTTTTGAGGTGATTGCCGAGGCGGCGGATGGCGAGAAAGCAGTCGCCCTTGCGGAGGAACTGAAGCCCGACCTCGTTGTGATGGACGTCAAAATGCCCCTCATGGACGGTATTTCCGCAGCGGAGATTCTGACCAAAAAGAAAATCGCGCCCGTCGTTCTGCTGACAGCGTTCTCACAACGCGAGCTTGTGGAGCGCGCCAGCGAGGCAGGTGCGCTGGCCTACGTGGTGAAGCCGTTCACGCCTAATGACCTCATCCCTGCAATCGATATCGCTTTGGGTCGCTACGCGCAGATTCAAGCGCTCGAGGAGGAGGTCGCCGACATGGCGGAGCGTTTGGAAACCCGGAAGGTTCTCGACCGGGCGAAAGGAATTCTGAACAACACTATGGGATTGACTGAACCCGAGGCTTTCCGCTGGATTCAGAAGGCTTCCATGGATCGGCGCCTGACCATGAAAGAGGTCGCTCAGACCGTCATCGACCAGCTCGCAGAAAAGTCCGATAATCCCGAAATCTAAGCCGGACGGTCTTTGATGTAGTTCGTCATTCGCACAGTCGAGAGACGACGTCCTTCTTCATCGCGGATGGTTATTTGGTGTGTGGCCAGTGTCCGGCCCAAAACGAGCGCCTCACACGTGGCTTCAACCATCCCCTCGGTGACGGAGCGGGAGTGCGTCGCATTGATTTCGATGCCGACCGCATTCTTCTCGGGCCCAGCATGAATAGCCGCTGACATCGATCCCAGAGATTCCGCTAACACCACGTGGGCACCTCCATGAAGGAGCCCCACCACCTGACGGTTACCTTCGACCGGCATTCTGGCCACCGAAAGTTCTGCTCCCAGGGATACGAGCTGAATCCCCATCTTTCGGGCGAGTTCGCCACCTTCGGTCTCGATGAGACGCTTGACCAGCTCCGGGTCCATACCTTCGGGGAATTCGATCATCGTCTCTCCTGGGCACGGTTGCCGACTTGTAGGCTGAGCCTGTGAGTGACAAGCCTACCTTGATGGTGATTGACGGACACTCGCTGGCATTCAGGGCCTTTTACGCGCTCCCTGTTGACAGTTTTGTCTCTCCCGATGGTCAGCACACGAACGCCATCCACGGTTTCATTTCGATGTTCTTAGGGCTCTTGAAGAAAGAGAACCCGACCCACGTGGCTGTCGCGTTTGACATTTCGCGCTTCTCGTTCAGGACTCGGATTTATCCCGAATACAAGGCGACCCGAGGAGAAACACCCTCAGAGTTCATCGGTCAGGTCCCCCTGCTTCAGGAGGCCCTTGCGGCCATGGGTGTGGTGACGCTCACGAAAGAGGATTACGAGGCGGATGACATTCTCGCCACGCTCGCCCATCAGGGCGGCGAACAGGGATTTGACGTTCTCGTTGTCTCGGGTGATCGCGACACTTTTCAACTCGTCACCGACCGCGTCACTGTGCTTTATCCAAGCGCGCGGGGAGTGGCCGAGCTCAAACGCTACACACCAGAGGCAGTCGAGGAGCGATACGGAATCCCACCCCATAAATACCCCGACATTGCCGCCTTGGTCGGTGAGACCAGTGACAACTTGGTCGGCATCGACAAAGTGGGAGAGAAGACCGCGGTCAAGTGGATTACTCAGTACGGGTCTCTCGACGCTGTCCTGGAGAATGCCGAGGACATCGGGGGAGTAGTGGGCCAGAATCTGAGGGACCAGAGAGAGAGGGCTGTGCGCAATCGTGAGCTCAACAGATTGCTCACCGATATCGACCTCGATGTCACCCTCGACGACCTTCAACGTGGGGCGATCGACCCGCTGGCAGTTCAAGAAGTGTTCTCCAAATTGGGGTTCAAGACCCTGAAATCACGGGTTCTCGAACTAGCCGGCGGAGACACGGAAGACACGCCCCAACAGGGGGCCGACCGGGCCTCTTCGGTGGAGACTCCCACAGAGCGAACTCTCGTCGATGAGGAGCTTCACGCGTGGATTGAGCGCCACAAGAACGAGCAACTGGGCCTGGCGATCAGGGGGTCGGAGGGTATTCACGAGGTTGGAATCGCTTCAACGAGCGATGCGATCCGCGTGCCATGGATTGAGGAGAGTCAGGACCATCTGCCTCTGGTTTCTGCGCTGGCGAGCCATGAGGCGGGCTGGGTCTTCTTCGATGGCAAAGAGCTCGTCAAAAATGCGGACGTCT
>JAYOYJ010000059.1:2272-7249 GCA_038153485.1 Pontimonas sp.
GTATCCCGCTCACTGGTGACATTCGTGTGGGCTCTTGGGTGCTCAACCCCTCAGGAAAGCCCCAGGGGGTGGGAGCTCTTTCCTCCGACCTGCTCGGCATCGATATCCCGGAGCCCGATCCAGATCAGCTCATTCCCGAACACAACGCCCTTCCTGTGGGGGTGGAGGCATGGATAGTCAGAGCCCTGTGGCTGCGGATAAGCGAAAGACTCACCGAAGGGGCCTCACAGGTTCTGCGCGACATCGAGATTCCACTCGTTTCGGTTCTCGCAGACATGGAAACTCTGGGTATCGGCAGCGACCGCAAAAAGTTGGTGGCCATTAGCGACGAGTTGGCCTCGATTAGTGCGAAGCATCAACAGGAGGCGTTCGCGGCCATCGGGCATGAGGTGAACTTGGGTTCTCCCAAGCAACTGCAGACAGTCCTGTTCGAGGAACTGAACATGCCCAAGACGCGAGCCACCAAGACGGGGTACACCACGGACGCCAAAGCGCTTCACGAGCTTCAAGTGTCGAATCCTCACCCGTTTCTCGATTCCCTTCTGGCGCACCGCGACAGCACGAAACTGCATCAAATCGTGGAGGGTCTCATCGCGTCAGTGGCCAAAGACGGCCGGATTCACACCACATTCGATCAGACGGGAACCAGTACCGGACGCCTGTCCTCCTCGGACCCGAATTTGCAGAACATCCCCGTCCGCACTGATGTGGGAGCGCAGATTAGGTCAACCTTTATCGCGTCACCGGACGCGGAAGGTCTCCTGACCGCTGATTATTCCCAAATTGAGATGCGGATCATGGCCCATCTGTCCGAAGACTCCGGCCTAATCGAGGCTTTCCAGGGTGGGGAGGATCTCCATCGGTTCGTGGGAGCTCGGATATTCGATGTCACGCCTGACGACGTCACTCCACTCATGAGAACCAAAGTCAAGGCGATGAGTTACGGGCTTGCTTATGGTCTCTCGGCCTATGGCCTGGCTCAGCAGCTAGGCATCAGTCCCAGCGAAGCGAAGGAACTCATGACCGAGTACTTCCGGCGTTTCGGGAATGTCCGTGACTACTTGAGGACGGTCGTGGAGAAGGCCAAGCAAGACGGCTTCACGGAGACCCTTTTCGGGCGTAGAAGGCCGTTTCCAGACCTCAGTTCGCCGAATCGCATCGTGCGCGAAGCAGCGGAGCGTCAAGCCCTCAATGCTCCCATCCAAGGAACGGCAGCCGACATCATCAAGATCGCCATGAGGGATATCGCCCAGCACCTCACACAATCGGACCTTCGCTCCCGCATGGTTTTGCAGGTCCATGACGAGTTGGTTTTCGAAGTGATGAAGGGTGAACTCGCTGAACTGGAGGAGCTCGTTGTCACCAAGATGGCTGGGGCTGCAAAGCTGCTTGTTCCTCTCGACGTTCAGGTAGGTTTTGGGCCCAACTGGGACGCTGCTGCACACTAGGTTGTGGAATCACGGACAGCCCGGATACACTGGGGGGTCGCCCAAAAGGGGCGATTTATTGTGTCCACCTGCATTCCGCTTGCGGAGTGCCCGAGTAGAAAACCATTGTCCGTACCTACATGACTTCTAAGACGACCGCCGGTCCTAAGCAAATCGCAATCAACGACATCGGTAGCTCCGATGATTTCTTGGCAGAGGTCGAGAAAACACTCAAATTCTTCAACGACGGAGACCTCATCGAAGGCACCGTCGTCAAAATCGACAGGGACGAGGTTCTCCTCGACGTCGGTTATAAGACTGAGGGCGTAATTCCCTCACGGGAACTTTCCATCAAGCACGACGTCGATCCCACCGAGATTGTCACTGTCGGTGACGCTGTTGAGGCCCTGGTCCTGCAGAAAGAGGACAAAGAGGGTCGCCTCATTCTGTCCAAGAAGCGCGCTCAATACGAGCGGGCATGGGGTGACGTGGAAAAGATCAAAGAAACCGATGGCGTCGTCACCGGTTCCGTCATCGAGGTCGTCAAAGGTGGCCTGATTGTCGATATCGGACTCCGCGGATTCCTTCCGGCTTCGCTGATTGAGCTTCGTCGCGTCCGAGACCTCACCCCCTACCTCGGGCAAGAAGTCGAGGCCAAGATTCTGGAACTGGACAAGAACCGCAACAACGTGGTGCTCTCGCGTCGCGCGCTCCTCGAGGCTAGCCAGAGCGAGAACCGATCCTCCTTCCTCGAGAACCTCGCCAAGGGCCAGGTTCGCAAGGGTGTTGTGTCCTCGATTGTGAACTTTGGTGCCTTCGTGGACCTCGGCGGTGTCGATGGTCTCGTCCACGTCTCCGAGCTCAGCTGGAAGCACATAGAGCATGCCAGTGAGGTTGTCGAGGTTGGTCAAGAGGTCACGGTGGAGGTTCTCGAGGTCGACATGGACCGCGAACGTGTGTCCCTCTCACTGAAGGCCACCCAAGAAGACCCCTGGCAGGTTTTCGCCCGCACCCACGCCATCGGACAGATTGCACCGGGTGCTGTGACGAAGCTCGTTCCCTTCGGTGCGTTTGTTCGCGTCGCGGATGGTATCGAGGGGCTCGTACACATCTCAGAGCTCTCCGACAAGCACATCGAGTTGGCCGAGCAGGTTGTGTCCACCGGGGACCAGGTGTTCGTCAAGATCATTGACATTGATCTGGAGCGTCGCCGGATTTCGTTGTCGATTAAGCAGGCGAACGAGGGCGTGGATCCCGAGGGTACGGAGTTCGACCCTGCGCTCTATGGAATGCCGGCCGAGTATGACGACAAAGGCAATTACGCGTACCCCGAGGGCTTCAACGTCGAGACCGGAGAATGGCTGGAAGGCTTTGACGACCAGCGCAAGGTCTGGGAGCAGCAATATGCAGACGCCCAGGCTCGCTGGGAAGCTCACAAAGCCCAGGTTGCTCACATGGCCTCGATTGTTGTCGAACCTGTCGAGGGAGCCGGAGCCGAGGATGACGCCCCCGCACCTGCTGCCGTCGAGGACGATCAGGCAGGGACGCTGGCAGATGACGAAGCGCTCTCCGCTCTGCGCGAGAAGCTCGTCGGCACTGAAGAGTAAGAGCCTCCTTGTGAACGCGGGCCTCCACGGGGTTGGTCCGTGTGTGGTTCACTCCACCCGCTTGGCGCGATGACTGTTGTCGCGCTAACCGGTGGCGTCGGGGCGGGTAAATCAACCGTCGCCGAGGTGTTGGCGTCCCACGGGGCTCACATCATTGATGCGGACCTTCTTTCGCGGCAGGCCGTGGAGCCTGGCTCTCAGGCCTTGGAAGAAATCGCTGTCCGCTTCGGCCCAAGCATTCTCGATGAGAAAGGTCACCTCAACAGAGGGGCGCTCGGCGCCATTATTTTCAGCGATGCGGGCGCTCGTTCTGCACTCAATGACATTGTTCATCCTCAGGTGAAGAAGCTCTACGACGAAGCGCTCGCGATGGCCCAGCTGGAGCTTCCCGACACAGTGATTGTGTACGTGGTGCCACTACTGGCTGAGGCGCGACAGGTCTCCGAGTTTGATTCCGTGATTGTCGTTCACGCCCCCGCCGAGATGCGTGTTCAACGGCTGGTGGAATACCGGGGAATGTCTTCTGCGGAGGCTCGTGAGCGGGTGGATGCGCAGGTATCCGACGAAGAAAGGCTCTCACTCGCGCATGTCCTACTGGATGCTTCAGGAGACCTTGACTCAACGAAACAAGCAGCGCACCAGCTCTACCAGGAGCTCGCCAGTCTTTGGCCTGATCGGTTGACCGAGCTTTCCCGGAATTTCCCCCGAGACGAGTCTTAGGCTCGCGGTATGGAAGCCACCCGCTCGTTTCGACCCTTCGAGGTTGTCTCTGAGTTCACGCCGAGTGGTGACCAGCCCAAAGCACTGGACGAACTGGAAGGCAAAATTCGGGCAGGGGAGTCAGATGTGGTCTTGCTGGGGGCTACCGGTACCGGTAAATCTGCCACCACGGCGTGGCTCATCGAGAGACTTCAACGTCCTGCCCTCGTGTTGGCTCATAACAAGACCTTGGCGGCCCAGCTCGCAAATGAGTTGCGGGACATGCTCCCGCATAATGCAGTTGAGTACTTCGTGTCCTACTACGACTACTACCAACCAGAAGCGTACGTCCCTCAGACCGACACGTTCATCGAGAAGGACAGCTCCATCAATGCGGAAGTGGAGAGACTCCGCCACTCCACTACGAATTCCCTCCTGAGCCGACGCGATGTGGTGGTGGTGTCCACGGTGTCCTGCATTTACGGACTGGGAGCTCCCGAGGATTACTTCCAGGCGATGGTGCCACTTCAGGTCGGGCAGCAAATCTCTCGCGAACACCTGATTAGGGACTTCGTTCAGATGCAATACGAGCGAAACGATATTGCTTTCGAACGGGGAACATTCCGGGTTCGCGGGGACACTATCGAGATCATTCCGGTCTATGAGGAACTTGCAATCCGTATCGAGATGTTCGGAGACGAGATCGAAACTCTGAGCTACTTACATCCCCTGACCGGTGAAACCCTTTCAGTGGCAGAAACCATCAGTGTCTTTCCCGCCACCCACTACGCAGCGTCTCCGGAAACAATGAAACGCGCGGTGGGCACGATTCGGGCAGAGCTGGAGGAGCGGGTGGGGGAGTTGGAGTCGCAGGGAAAACTTCTCGAAGCCCAGCGACTCCGTATGCGCACCACCTATGACCTAGAAATGATGGAGCAGCTCGGTTTTTGCTCGGGTATCGAGAACTACTCCCGCCATATCGACGGTCGCTCGCCCGGCGAAGCACCGAACTGTCTTCTCGACTACTTCCCCGACGACTTTCTCACTGTCATTGACGAGTCTCACGTGACGGTGCCCCAGATTGGGGGCATGTATGAGGGTGACGCGTCCCGCAAACGCACGCTCGTCGAGCACGGGTTCCGCCTTCCTAGCGCCATGGATAACCGACCACTGCGTTTCGATGAGTTTCTCGAGCGCACTGGCCAGAAGCTGTATCTCTCTGCAACCCCTGGTCCCTATGAGAT